>DASSEM010000087.1:0-2189 GCA_035695265.1 Solirubrobacterales bacterium | reverse complement strand
GATCGTCCGGCCGCGCCCGCCGCCCGAGCCGCGCGGCCGCGGCGGTCGGGGCCCCTGGGCGGGTGCCGGGGCGGGCCCTGGCCCGCGGGGCGCCCCGCCGCCTCCGCCCGGCGATCCGGGGCCCGGCGTAGGTGCAACCATCGGCTGTCCGGCCGGCTCCGCCGGGGCCGGGACGTCGAGCTCGGTGGCGTTCGGGTCGTGAGCGGCCGGATCGGTCGGCTCGCCGCCGGCAACCCCGGCCGGAAGCGGCGGGATCGGGGCCCCCGCCGGGGAGAGCGGCCGCTCGTCGACCGAGGACTCGCGGGCCGCCGCGCGTTCGAGCCGCGCGGCGCCGAGGGCGATCACCGACTTCGGGTCGTCGAGGTGCTCGGGCAGCACCCCGAGCCGCTCCTGGATCAGCCGCGCGACGAGCGGTATCCGGCTCGAGCCGCCGGCCAGGTAGATCGCGGTCAGATCGGAGGTCTGCAGTCCGGCGGCGAGGATCGTCCGCTCGAGCTCGGCCACGGTTCCGCGCAGCGTCGGCGCGATCAGGCGCTCGAAGTCGGCGACGTTGGCCTCGAGCTCCTGATCGATCGGCGGCGGCAGGTAGAACTCGAACTGGGAGCTCCGCGACAGTCCCTCCTTGGCTCGGCGCGCGTGCCGCAGCAGCTCCCGGTTCGCCTGCGCCCAGACGCGATCCTTGCTCGCGTCCGCGCTCCGCAGACGCTCCCAGACGTCCCCGGGAAGCTGATCGCCGAGATGGCGGTAGAGCAGGTCGTCGAAGTCCTCGCCGCCGAGCTCCTCGTCGCCGCCCGTCCTGCCGACGACCACGAAGGAGTCCCCCTGGCGCTTCAGGACCGCGGTGTCGAGGGTGCCGCCGCCGAGGTCGTAGACGGCGACGTGCTCGCCCTCGCCGAGCCGCTCGCTGGCGAAGTGGACCGCGGCGGCAACCGGCTCCGGTACGAAGACCGGATCGCCGAGGCCGGCCATCGCCGCGGCCTGGCCGAGCTTCGCGAGGCGCGATTGCTGCCAGCGCGCCGGGTGGGTGAGGCGGATCTCGGCCGGCGGCTCCCCGCCGCTCAGCGCCATCGCCTCGTTGTGGACCTCGCGGAGGATCGCGGCGATGATCTCGACCGGCCGTAGCTGCTTGTCGCCAAGCTGGATGAACTCCTCGCCGAGGCGGCTCTTCGGGGCCCGCTCCAGACACCACGGGGCGAGCGTCGAGAGCTCCTCGGCCTCGACCCCGAGGACGAGCCTCCCGGTCCCGGAGGCGCCCGTTCCCTCCCGCCAGAACGCGAGCGAGGGCATCCGCGGCCCGCCCTGGAGCTGGATCGTCTCGACCCGCTCCCCGACCCGGCGAGCTGCCGCGGTCGAGGTGGTGCCGACGTCGATGGCGAGGATCCAGCCGCTCAACCGCTCACTCCCGCCATGCCGCGCTCGCGGCCAAGCCGCTCCCCATGCCCGAGCGAGGGACGAAACGTGATTCCCCCCAGACCATTCCCGGCGACCGTACCACGAGATCGCGCGGATATGCTGTCGATTCATGGGGTGGTTGGTGAAGGTGAGGTCCGGGGGGGCCGATCGCCTCGTGACCCTGAGCGGCGAGTTGACGATCGGCCGCAGCGTCGACGGCGACGGTGGCCTGCCGGACGACCGCAAGATCTCCCGCCGGCACGCGCGGTTCCTGCTCGACCCCGGCGGCGGGCTGGCGATCGAGGACCTGCGGTCCGCGAACGGCACCGCGGTCAACGGCGTGGCGCTCGAGCCGGGCTCGCCCCGCGACGTCGGCCCCGGCGACCTGATCACCGCCGGCGACACGGTGATCGAGGTCCTCGAGCAGGCCGGCGAGCGAGCGAGCGCCGCGGCTGATCGGCCGCGTCCGGCGCCGAATCCGGGGGAGGTTGCCACCCCGGTCGAGCAGGCCGGCTCCCCGTCGTCGGCCGCCACGCCTGCGACCCCCGGCGAACCTGCCGAATCGGCGAGCGCCCCCGTCTCCGGTGAGGTCCTCCACGACGGCCGCCGCGTTGCGATCGCGGCCGCGGGGCTCGCGATCGGCAGCGACCCGGGCTGCGAGATCGTCATCGAGGCGCGGACCGTGGCCGGGCGCCACGCGCTGGTCAAGGAGCGCGACGGCCGCCATTACCTCGCGGACCTCGGCGCCGGGCCGGGGACGCTGCTCAACGGCGAGCTCCTCCGCGGGGAGTCGCGCT
>DASSEM010000086.1:0-9797 GCA_035695265.1 Solirubrobacterales bacterium | reverse complement strand
GGTGCTGTCAGCCGGTGGTGCTGTCTGTCGACTCGCCGCCGAGGTCGATCCCGGCGTCCTGGAAGGACTCCGCCGCCTGGGTCAGCTCGGTCTGGAAGTCGACCGCGGCCTCCTGGAGCGCCTGCGCCGAGTCCTGCAGGGCCTGGTCGTCGCCGGATTCGGCCGCCTCGCTGACGTCGGTCAGCTTCGACGAGAAGTTCTCGAGCGCCGAGAGCGTCTGGTCATGGCCCTCCTGCGCGTCGGTGGGCGGCTGCAGGGCGCTGAACTCGTCGATTGCGCCCTGGATCTCGTCCTCGGCCTCGTCGACCAGGCCGCTGAACTCCTCGGGCGACTTCGAAGCCGAGATCTCAGTGCCGAGCGACTGGAAGTTCGTCCCGAACTCGACCAGGATCGCCTGCGCCTCCTGCGCGTATTCCTCGTTGCTGAGCGCCTCGGAGCTCGTGGCGTCGGTGCTGTCGGTGCTGTCATCGTCGCCGCAGCCGGCGATCGCGATCAGCCCGATGAGGGCGAGGACGATGAGCGGGATTCTGAGAAGTCGCATGTAGCTCCCTGTTCGGGGCCCTCGATCCGGGCCGATTGAGCGCTGCAGTCTACGGGCGGGGCGGACGGTGCCGCGCCCCGGCGGCTCCGGTACCGTCCCCGCCGGCCACCGACAGATCCAGGAGCAGATTTGAGAAACCCACGCAGCTTCGCCCAGCCGCTCGCGATCGGCGCCCCCGATCCGGTCCTCGAGGTCCCCTTCCGTCCCTCGCGGATGATCCATTTCTTCGACGCCTCGAACGAGAAGATGGCGGCCAAGGTCCCCGGCATGGCCAAGCAGGCCGACATCCTGCTCGGCAACCTCGAGGACGCGGTCCCGGTCGACAAGAAGCTCGCCGCCCGCGAGGGCCTCGTCCGGGTGGCCAAGGAGGTCGACTTCGGCGAGACCCAGCTCTGGACCCGGGTCAACGCGCTCGAGAGCCCCTGGGTCCTCGACGACCTGACGACGCTGGTCACCGAGATCGGGGAGAAGCTCGACGTGGTCATGGTCCCGAAGGTCGAAGGCGCCTGGGACATCCATTACGTCGACCGCCTGCTCGCCCAGCTCGAGGCGAAGGCCGGCCTCGAGACGCCGATCCTCGTCCACGCGATCCTCGAGACGTCGCTCGGCGTCGTCAACGTGGAGGAGATCGCGACGGCGAGCCCGCGCATGCAGGGGATGAGCTTCGGCCCCGCGGACCTGGCGGCCTCACGACGGATGAAGACGACCCGGGTCGGCGGCGGCCATCCCGGCTACCTGGTCATCAACGACCCCGACCCGAACGACCCCGAGGCGCCGCGGGCGACCGCCCAGCAGGATCCCTGGCACTACTCGATCGCCCGCATGGTCGATGCGTGCACGTCGGCGGGCCTCCTACCCTTCTACGGACCCTACGGCGACATCAAGGACGTCGCCGGCTGCGAGGCGCAGTTCCGGGCCGCGTTCCTGCTCGGCTGCGTCGGCGCCTGGTCGCTGCACCCGGTTCAGATCGAGATCGCCAAGAAGGTGTTCAGCCCCGATCCGGACGAGGTGCGGTTCGCCAAGAAGGTGATCGAGGCGATCCCCGACGGCCGCGGCGTCCACATGATCGACGGCAAGATGCAGGACGACGCGACCTGGAAGCAGTGCAAGGTCATGGTCAACCTCGCGGAGCTGCTGGCGGAGAAGGACCCGGAGCTGAAGCAGGCCTACGGGCTCTGAGCCGCAGCAGGGCCGGGCGAGTCAGCGCTGAGGACGGTTCGCAGCGCTGCAAAGCGCTGACTCGCCGCCTCAACTGCAAATCACTGCCCTATACGGACACCAATCTGCAGTTGACCCCGGAAGTCACACCGGGTGCTCCTATGAGCAGAGCGGGTCTGCTCTAGCAAGTAGAGCACGGTTGCTCTACTCTGTGGCGTGCTGGTGAACCCCTTCCGCTACAGCGAACCGGTGCCGGCGGCCGAGCTGATCGACCGCGATGAGGAGACTGCGACCCTGGTCGAGACGGCCGTCAGCGGCAACAACAGCCGCCTCGTAGCGCCGCGCCGCTACGGCAAGACGTCACTTCTGAACCGGCTCGGCGAGGCGCTCGCCAAGGAGGGGTGGAACGCGGTCTACGTCGACTTCTTCGGCGTCCTCACGCTGGCCGACGTAAGCGCTCGGGTCGAGCGCGCCTACGCGACCCAGCTCGAGGGCCGGGTCGCCGCCTGGTTCGCGGGCTTCCGCCGCCGGCTCCGACCGAGCCTGCGGATCGGTGCGGATGAAGGAGTCAGCGCCGACCTCGAACTGGCGCTGGACCCGGCCGCGGAGCCGCCGCTGCTCGAGCGCCTCGCGATCCCGAAGCGGATGTTCGAGCGGACCGGGACGCGCACGCTGGTCGTCTTCGACGAGTTCCAGGACGTCCTCACCGCATCGGATCGCGCCGACGCGGTGATCCGCAGCGAGATCCAACATCACGGCGACGCGGCCAGCTACGTGTTCGCCGGCTCGCAGCTCGGGATGATGCGAAGCCTCTTCGCCGACAAGCGCCGGGCGCTCTACGGACAGGCGCGGGCGCTGGACCTCTCGCCGCTCGATCCCGCCGACGTCGCCGACTACCTCGACCGCCGCTTCCGCGCGACCAACCGCGAGATCGGCGATGCGCTCGGGCCGCTGCTCGACCTCGCTCGCGGCCATCCGCAGCGCACGATGCTGCTCGCGCACCTGCTCTGGGAGCGGACGCCTCCGGGTGGGCGGGCCGGCGACGAGGAATGGCTGGCGGCGTCGGATCGGGCGATGGTCGAGGTCCAGGATGAGCTCCGGGCGATCTGGACCGGGCTCAGCGCCGGCCAGCGGCGGGTGCTGACGGCGATCGCCGAGAACCGCGAGGGCATCTACGCGGCCGGCCGCCGCCACGGCGGTTCGCGCGGCGGCTCCGCGAAGGCCGCGGTCGACGCACTCCTCGACACCGGCGAGATCTACGCCGACCCCGAGGCCAAGACGGGCTACCGGGTCGTCGACCCGCTGCTCGCTGCCTGGGTCGCCGCCGGGAGGACCACCGGATGAGCCGCGCGCTCGGTGGTCGCGGACCTGGATCGCCCCAGTGATGCTCGACGACCGTTCAGCGACCCACCTCCCTCAAGGATGCTCGATGATCCTCCGGTCGTGAGCAGCGAGGAGGCCATCGACCCCCGCCGGCGGCGGATCTACGTCACCGGCCACCGCAACCCCGACACCGACTCGATCGCCTCGGCGATCGCCTACGCGGAGCTCAAGCAGCAGCTCGACCCCGAGAGCGAGTACGTCCCGGTCCGGCTCGGCAAGGTGAACGCGCAGACGGCGTGGGCGCTGGAGCGCAGCGGAGCCCGCCGGCCCGAGCCGATGGGCCACGTCTTCCTCCGCGTCAGCGACGTCATGCAGGAGGTGTTCCCGGTCGCCGACCACCGTGAGCCGCTGCGCCAGGTCGGGCGGATGATGGCCGCCGGCGACCTCGACATCGTCCCGATCGTCGGCGACGACGGGGAGCTGATCGGGGTGATGACCGAGCGCGCCCTCGCCCACCGCTACATCCGCGAGACCGGCAGGACCCACAGCCTCGCCGATGCCCCGACCACCGTCTCGGCGATCGTCGCCGTCCTCGACGGCGAGTTGATCGAGGGCGGGGACAGGACCGTCGCGGGGCGCGTCTGGGTGCACTCGATCGACGCCGCGCGCAGCGAGAGCCGGATCTCCGAGGGCGACGTCGTCGTCGTCGGAAACCGCCTCGACGCCCAGCGTCAGTCGATCGAGCTCGGCGCCGCAGTGCTGATCGCGAGCAACGGCATCGCCCCCGACCCGGAGATCCGCGAGCTCGCCCGCGAGCGCGGCTGCCGGATCGTGATCAGCCCCTTCGACTCCTACGTGAGCTGCCGGATGGTGACCCTGGCGTCGCCCTGCGAGGGCCTGGCCGACCGCGAGCCGCTGACCGTCGACACCGACGACCTGATCGTCGACATCTCCGAGCAGATCAAGGACGTCCACTACCGCGCCGCCGTCGCCGTCGACCCCCACAGCCGGCCGGTCGGGCTGATCACCCGCAGTGACCTGGTCGCCCCGAAGCCGCGGCGGGTGATCCTCGTCGACCACGCCGAGGCGGCCCAGAGCGTGCCCGGCGTCGAGCAGGCCGAGATCGTCGAGATCCTCGACCACCACCACATCGGCTCGATCGAGACGCGGATCCCGGTGACCGCGACCTTCGACCCGGTTGGATCGACGGGGACCCTGATCGCCGAGCGGTTCGCAGCAAACGGGATCGACCCGATGGACTCGACCGCGATCATGCTGCTCTGCGCGATCCTCTCCGACACGGTCCTGCTGAACTCGCCGACGACGACCGACCGCGACCGCGCCGCGATCGACGAGCTCGAGGACCTCGTCGACGTCAACGCGAGCGAGCTCGGGCGCGAGATGTTCGCCTCGACCTCCGACGTCTCCGAGCTGACGGCGCGCGAGATCGTCACCCGTGACGCCAAGGAGTACACGCTCGCCTCCGGCGAGACCGCCTCGATCGCCCAGATCGAAACCGTCGGCGGCGGCGTCCTCGAACGCCGCGAGGAGCTCGCCTCGGCGATCGCCGAGGTCCGCGAGCGCAGCGGATACGCGCTCGCCGCGCTGATGGTCACCGACATCCTCGCCCAGGGGACGATGCTGATCGCCACGGGCGACGACGCGGCCCTGATCCGGGCCTTCGGCGAGCGCAACGAGGACGGCCTGATCCCGATGCCGGGCGTGATGAGCCGCAAGAAGCAGGTCGCCCCAATCCTGCTGGGCGCCTGAGCTCGGCTCGCCGCTACTGGGTGGCGGCCTCGGCCTCGCGCGCGTACTGCTCGTAGGAGCGGGCGACGAGGCGCGCCACGCGACGGCCGGCGGGGCTCGCCTAGCCGGCGTTCTCGAACATCTTCCAGGCGCGGAAGCCGGCGAGCGCAGCGGCCCGGAAATCGCTCGTCAGGTCGTCGCCGTCGATCCCGAACCGCTGCGCCCGGCTATGCCCGGTGATCAGCCGCTCGAGGCCGTCGAGGAGCTCCGGGGGCACCTCGACGCCGTCGACGACGATCCGCTGATAGGCCCGGATCAGGCCGATCAGATGCATCTCGGGCGCCAGCCGCAGGGCCTCGACCTGATCGCGTAGGACCGCCAGCTCAGCGTGCTCGTAGGCGAGCTCCTCGAGCCGATCGAGTGCCCGGTCGGCCTTGAGCGCGTCGCTGCGCTGGTGGAATCCGTCGAGCACCTGCTCGACCTCGTCGAGTCCTGAGACCTCGCGCAGGCGCCGCCGCAGGCCCACCCCGGTGAGGCCGCCGGCGGCGGCGAGCTCGAACGCATGGCGAAGCCCGGCGAGCCCGTAGCGGTCGAGGAGAGCTTCGCGCTCCGGCGGCGCGATCGCCTCGGCACCCGCGTGGAAGGCGGCGGCGGAATCGAACATGTCCGTGGATTCGCCGGCTGCGGCCGTGAGCTCACCGATCAGCGCCACGTCCTCGCCGACCGGCACGCCAGTCGTCGCCACGGTGGCGGCGAGGCCCTCGACCGCCGCTACCGCGGCGACGGTGTGCCCGAGCGCAGCCTTCACGGCAGCGATCGCGGCGGGCAACTCCGCCCCGGCGAGGTCGGCCTTCGTCAGCGCCGCCGCACAGTTGACGGCCGACAGGGTCGCCCGCAGCTCTCCGTCCACGCATTCGCCGGCGACCGCGGCGGCGTCATCGGCCTCGTCGGCGGCGACTACGAGGAGCACCGCGTCGGCATCGGTGCCGGGAGCGCCAACCGCAAGCGACACCGTTCGCAGCGCCTCGACCGGGAGCTCGACGGTGACGCGCTCGAGAACCTCGCCGGGCTCGAGCACCGCGGCCGGCAGCCGCCCCTCGGGTGTGAGCCCCTCCTCGATGCGGGACCCGGACGCGGTCTCGGCGACGACCCGCTCGCGGCCGCCGTGGCGGACCTCGAGCCTCGCGGCGAGGTCGCCATACCCGGCGAGGGGACGGCCGACCAGCGCACCGACGAGCGTCGAGCGTCCGCTTCCCGGCCGGCCGGTGACGGCGAGCCGGAGCGGGGCGGTGAGGCGGTCGCGAACCGCGGTGAGCTCGGTGAGCGCATCGCCCTCGGCGAGCCCCATGGCGATCGCCGAGTCACAGAGCTCGACGACGCGGCCGGCGAGCCCGCTGGAGAGCGGCGCCGGCTCGAACGGCCGCCGCCGCTCGGGCGCCTTGCCCGTCCCGCTCGCCGGCGCCGGCCGCAGCCGATCCTCCCGCTCAGCGGGCGAGCCCGCCGGCGCCAGGGCAGCGCGCGCCGCGGCCGCCGTCGCTCCGGCGGATCCGAAGCGCTCGCGGGGGTCGGTGCTGATCGCCTCATCGACCACCGCGGCGAGCGCCGACGGGACCGCGTCGATCGTGTCGAGGCGCGGCCGCTCGGTGCCGCCGAGCATGTCCCAGAGCAGGCAGCCGAGCGAGTAGACGTCGCCCCGCACCTCGTCGACGGCGGCGCCGCCGTGCCGCTCGGGGGCCATGTAGCGGGCGGTTCCCATCACCTGGTCGCCGACGTCGGTGATGTCTTCGTCGCCGAGCTGCTTGGCGAGCCCGAAGTCGGTCAGGTACACGGCGCCGCTCGCCTCGTCGACGAGCACGTTGCCGGGCTTGATGTCGCGGTGCACGAGCCCCCGGGAATGGGCCGCGTCGAGCGCGCCGGCGACCTGCTCGAGCACCTCGACCGCGACCTCCGGATCGAGCCGCCCCGCCTCGGCGAGCCGCTCGCGCAGGGTCCCGCCGGCGATGAAGCGCATGACGATGAACAGCCGGCCGTCGTGCTCTCCGGCCCAGAGGACCGGCACGACGCTGGGGTGCTCGAGCGCCGCGGCGATCTTCCACTCGCGCTCGAACCGGGCCCGGAACTCAGGCCGGTCGGCGAGGCCCGTCGCCATCACCTTGAGCGCGACCTCGCGGCCGAGGCTCTGCTGCCGCGCCCGGTAGACGATGGCCATCCCGCCCTCCCCCGCAACATCCTCGATCAGGCAGTCGGCGATCACCGACCCGACCCCGACCTCCCGCGGGACGCTGATCGACGAGGGCCGGCCGGCTGCCGCCTTCGCCGCGCGACCGAGCTCCCCGGCCGACGGGTAGCGCTCGTCCGGATCGCGGGCGAGGGCGCGCGCGAGGACCGCATCGAAGGCCGGCGGGATGCCGGGGGCGACCTGGGTGACCATCGGCGCGGGCTCCTGAACCTTCGCCAGCAGGCGCCCCTCGTCGGTCTCGTTGGCATACGGGACCCGGCCGGTCAGCGCCTCGAACAGGGTCACGCCGAGCGCATAGACGTCGGTGCGGAGATCGACCTCGCGCCCCTGCGCCTGCTCCGGAGCCATGTAGTCGACGGTGCCCAGCACCGTGCCGGCGCCGGTCGACATCGTCTTCGAGGACACTTGCTTGGAGAGGCCGAAGTCGGTCAGGTAGGAGTGATGGGAGCGCTGATCGACGATCAGGATGTTGGTCGGCTTGACGTCGCGATGGACGAGGTCGCGGGAGTGCGCCGCGTCGAGGGCGGAGGCGACGCCGGAGACGATCTGCGCCGCCAGCCGCGGCTCGAGCCGGCCGCGCTGGCCGATCACGCTCGCCAGGTTCCAGCCCTCGCTCACGTATCGCATCGCGATGAACAAGTGCCCGCCGGCGGCCTCGTCGGCGTCGTAGACCGGGATCACGTGCGGGTGCTCGACCGCGATCGCGATCATCGCCTCGCGCAGGAACCGCTCGCGGAAGCTGCGGTCGCGGGCGAGATCGTCGGCGATCACCTTGACCGCCTCCATCCGGTCGAGGCGGTCGTTCTGAGCGCGATATACGACGCCCATGCCACCGCGCCCGATCTCGGCGTCAAGCGTGCGTCCGGCGATCGTGCTGCCGACCCCGATGCTGCGTCGCCGCGCCACTGCCGTCCGGTTAACCCTGGCGGCGGTTGATCTCGAGCGTCACATAGGTGAGCGCGAGGAAGCCGAGCATGAACGCGACCAGGATGCCGACCCCCCGTGCCAGCGGCAGCTCGAAGAAGGTGGGCGGGTAGCGGCTCGGGATCGACGCGGTCGAGTTGCCGATCCGCTCGCCCATGTCGATCGCGGCGCCGATGTCGGCGAACGACCAGCGCGAGAAGACGAGCTTGGAGAGTTGCTGCATCGCCCCGCTCATCTCGGCGACGGCGACGATCGCTCCTCCGAACAGAAGCTGGGGGATCAGTGCCAGCGGGATGAAGCTGGCCGCCTGGTCCTCGCTCGAGACCAGCGACGAGATCAGGAGCCCCATCGCGACCGCGACGAAGCCGGTGACGGCGAGGACCACGAACAGCGCGAGGTAGGTCGGCGGCGACTCGTACAGCGGCCGCAGCCCGAAGGTGACGGCGCCGAGCAGCAGCGCCTGGACGGCGACGAGCCCGAAGAGGACGATCGACTTCGAGCCCAGATAGGCGCTGAGGCGCACGCCGATCGCGCGCTCGCGCTCCATCAGCGGCCGCTCCTTGATTATCTCGCGCGCCGCGTCGATCGCGCCGAGCCAGATCATCGACGTGACGACGAGGAATAGCAGGAGCGCGGCGTTGTTGGTGTCGATCTCGCCGCGAAGCACGTCCGACTTGAAGAGGAGCGCGATCCCGAGCGCGATCAGCGGCACCTGGCCGAGCAGGATCGCCAGGTTGCGGCGATCGCGGACCATCAGCGTCAGGTAGCGGCGCGCCAGAAGCGCCGACTGGCGGCCGACGTCTGGGCGCGGCCGTGTCGGCCGGGCCGCGGGCGCCGCCACGGGCTCCTCGAGCGTCGCGAGCGACTCGCCGCGCTCGGCCTCGAACTCCCGGCGCCATTCGGTCGCCGGGCGCCGATCGAGCGCCGAGTAGATCCCGTCGTAGGTCGAGGCCGAGAAGAAGTCCTTGGCCTCCTCCGGTGGCCCGAAGAAGCAGAGCTCGCCCCCCTGGCCCATCACGCAGACCCGGTCCGGCAGGTCGAGGTTCTTGGTCGCGTGGGTGACGACGGTGACGCTGCGCCGTCCCTCCTCGGCGAGGCCCCGGAAGATCTCCATCAGCCGCGTTTCGAGCCCCGGGTCGAGGCCGGTCGTCGGCTCGTCGAGGAACAGGAGGCTCGGCCGGTTGACGAGCTCCGTTCCGACCCCGACCCGCTTGCGCTGCCCTCCCGACAGCGATCCGATCCGGGTCTCGGCGTGATCGCCGAGGTCGAGCTCCTCGATCACACGCTCGACCGCATCGTCGATGTCGGCGGCGGTCGAGTCCTTCGGCAACCGCAGCCAGGCGGCGTAGCGGAGCCCCTCGACCACGGTGAGCCCGCGATGGACGATCTCGTCCTGGGGCACGTAGCCGATGTCGGTGAGGCGTCCCTGGACGGGCTCGCCGCTGACCAGGACCCGCCCGCCGGTCGGGTCGGTGACGCCGGCGAGCGCCTTGACGAGGGTCGTCTTGCCCGATCCGCTCTCGCCGATGATGACCACGAACTCGCCGGGCTCGACGGCGAGAGAGGCCCGGTTGAGAATCAGCTTCTCGCGGATCTGCATCGAGACCTCCTCCGCCCGGAGCCGCATCGCGCCGCGGTCGTCACGGCGGACGAACCGGCTGCCGTCGAAGACGAGCCGGAATGGACCGATTCCGATCTCCGCCCCCGGCCTGACGACGGCGCGCCCCTTGACGAACTCGCGGTCGAGCCTGGTGCCGTTGCGCGACCCGAGGTCGCGGACCTCCGAGGAGCCGTCGAGCGGACGCACCTCGGCGTGGAAGCGGGAAACGTTCGGGTCGTCGAGGACGACGTCGTTGGCCGGGT
>DASSEM010000085.1:0-37211 GCA_035695265.1 Solirubrobacterales bacterium | reverse complement strand
GGGTTCCGCGACCGCCGCCGTCACGGATCGCCGGCTGCCTGGGAGAAGTCAGAGGGGACGCGGTGAGCGAGCCCGATCCCGTGGCCGTCGCGGCCTTCGCGCCCCCGCCCGGCGACGCGGCGCTTCGCGCCCGCGAGGCGGCCGAGCCCTTCGCGCCTGCCCGGGCGGGCCTGCCGCGGCCCGTCGAGGCGGCCGCGGCGGCGCTGGGTCTGATCCTGCTCGGCCCGCTGCTGGTCGCGGCGCTGGTCGCGATCCGGCTCGAGGGCGGCGGCCCGTCGATCTACCGGCAGCTCCGTGTCGGCCGCGGCGAGGAGGAGTTCGAGCTCCTGAAGCTGCGGACGATGGCGCCGGGCAGCGATCCGGTCGGGGCGGGGACCGCGGTCGGCGACGGCGATGTCCGCGTCACCAGGGTGGGCCGCGTCCTCCGCCGCACCTCGCTCGACGAGGTGCCGAACCTCATCAACGTGCTGCGTGGCGAGATGGCCCTGGTCGGGCCGCGGCCGACCATTCCCGCGCACCTCGCCTACCTCCATCCCCACCAGCACCGCCGTCATGCGGTCCGTCCCGGGATCACCGGCTGGGCCCAGGTCAACGGCCGGGTCGGGATCACCTGGGGGGAGCGGATCGAGCTCGACAACTGGTACGTCGAGCATCGCTCCGCCCGGCTCGACCTGCGGATCCTCGCGCGAACCCTCGTCCAGGTCGCCGCCGGCCGCGGCCTCGATCCGGGCTAAGGTTCCCGCCCGATGGGCAGCGAGCGCGGATCCGAGGTCGACGTCGCGATCAGGCCGTTCCGCAGCGACGACTGGCCCGCGGTCCATCGCTGGTTCAACAACCGCGAGGCGATCTCGTCGCTGATGGAGGTGCGCCCGGCGTTCACCGAGGAGAACGCGAAGGGATGGACGGACGCGGCCGCCGGGGCCGACGGCGAGGACCGCAAGTGGGCGATCGAGGTCGCGGGCCGCGACGAGCCGGTCGGCTTCACGGCGCTCTACGGCCTGTTCCGCCAGACGGCGCCGGAGCTGGGGGCGCTGATCGGCGACGACCCCGGCGCGCGCGGCGTCGGTCGTGAGGCGGAGCGGCTCACGGTCGCCAAGGCCTTCGAGGAGTTCGGCGCCCACCGCGTCTACGGACGCATCCCGGCCTTCAACGGCGCCGCCAAGAAGGCGGTCATCTGGCAGGGATGGGAGCACGAAGGGACGATGCCCGAGCACATCCGCCGCCCCGACGGGGCGCTGATCGACTGCGAGATCTGGGGGATCACGGAGTCCGGCTGGCGTCGCCGCTGGGCGGGGGAGGGGTAGCGCGATCGCGGTCGAGCTGCTCGCCGACGGCGGTGCCGCGGCCGCCGAGGACGAGTTCTTCCGCAGCCGTGAGTTCCTCGCCGCCGAGGGCGTCACCCACACGCTGCTCGTCGCGGCCGCGGGCAACGAAGCCGCGATCCCGCTCGTCGTCCGCGCGATCCCCGGCAGCGACCGGGTCGACGCGATCTCGCCGTACTCCTACCCGGGCGCGAAGGTGAGCGGCGGCCCGGTCGATCCCGACGCGATCGACCTCGCGGCATCGGAACTGGTCAGCGCGTTCGTCCGCGACCGTCTCGGCGAGCCCGCCGCGCTGGCGGGAGCGACCGAGCGCTCGGTTGTCCTCGTCGCCGACCCGACCCGGCCGCGCAAGTCGCGGATGAGCGACCGCCAGCAGATCCGCAAGAACGAGGCGGCCGGCTACGAGGTCGGGGCGATCCCCGGCCCCGAGACCGGGGAGGAGGACCTCGACGGCTTTCTCGCCGTCTATACGGAGACGATGCGGGCGGTCGACGCCGGCGAGCGCTACTTCTTCGACCGCGACTACTTCCGGGCGCTGCTCGCCTCGCCGCTCACCTGGCTGCTCACGGTCAGCGATCTCGAGGGCGCCTGCGCCGCCGCGGCGCTCGTCGTCCGAAGCGACGGCTTCCTCCACTACTACCTCTCCGGCACCGCCGACGCCCACCGCGGCCGCGCTCCGTCGAAGAACCTGATCGTCGCCGCCACCGACTTCGCCGAGTCGATGGAGCTGCCGCTGAACCTCGGCGGCGGCGTGACGCCCGGCGACGGCCTCGAGGAGTTCAAGCGCGGCTTCGCCAACGCCGAGCTGCCGTTCCGGACCCACGAGCTGGTCTGCGACCCGGCCGCCTACGCCGAGCTCAGTGAGGGCCACGCCGACGACGGCTTCTTCCCGCTGTACCGGGGGTAGCCCTCAGCCAAGGGACGCTCCGTACAGCCGCCAGCTCTCGGCCACGCCCTTGAGCTGGTGCCATCCACGGTCCGTGAAATCGATTCCCGACCCGACGGCGAGGTCGCGCACGGTCGATGATGTGAGCACCTCGCCGGGGCCGGCGAGCGCCGCGATCCGGGCGCCGATGTGGACCGCGATGCCGGCGATGTCCCCGCCGCGAAGCTCGACCTCGCCGGTGTGGACGCCGCTTCGGAGCTCGATGCCGAGCTCGGGCACCCGGGCGGCGAGCGCGGCCGTGCAGCGCACCGCGCGTGCCGGTCCGTCGAACGTCGCGAGGAATCCGTCGCCGGTCGACTTGATCGGCCTGCCGCCGTGCTCGCTGACGAGCTCGCGCGTCAGTCGGTCATGACGCTCGAGGAGCTTGCGCCACCCGGCGTCGCCGAGCGTCTCGGCCTTCGCCGTCGAGCCGACGATGTCGGTGAAGGCGACCGTGGAGAGCGTGCGGGAGGCATCGGGGCGGCGGTCGGTGCCGGCGATGAACTCCTCGATCGCCGCGATCAGGGCCTCGACGCCGTCCCCCAGAAATATCGTGTCGCGGCCGGGCAGCTCCAGGAGTCGCGCATCCGGAATGTGCTCGGCGAGGTAAACCGCATGGCGGCTGTCGAACTCGGTCGCCGCCGGCCGGTCGATGACGAGCGTGGGCGCCTGGACCTCTGAGAGGATCTCGCGCACGTCGAGCTGCTCGCTGAGCTCCCAGTGGGGTCGCACCTCGGCGGGGGTTCCCGACTGCCGCTGGAACCGGTCCGCCAGCCGCGCGACCCGCGGATCCTGAGCGGCGAGGACGGGGAAGAACATGTGCGCGAGGAGGTCTCCCCGACTCCAATCCGCGAGCAGCGGCTCGATCAGCCGGGACTGCCGCTCCGCGGCGCTCATCGCCCACTCGTAACCCTCCGTCCGGGTCGTCCGGGCCTGGCCGTGAAAGAGGATCAGGTGTGAGACCCGCGCCGCGTAGGTGGCGGCGAACATGGCTGCCATCGCCGCACCGGCGCCACTTGCCATCAGCGCGACCCGGGTCGAGCCGGCGACGTTGAGGACCGCCTCGACATCGGCCATCTGATCCTCGACGGCAGCGGGCGCGGCCGACCGTGAGGACATGCCCATGCCGCGCTGATCGAACGTGATGATCCGGGCGAACTCCGCCAGGGGAGCGAAGAAGCGGCCGCGGGCCGGCTCGTCGAGGAGAACGTCGAAGCTCCCGAAGCCACCCGGCACCAGGAGCAGGTCATGCCGGGCACCTCCGATCGCCATGTAGGCGATCTCGTTGCCCTGACTGTCTACGTAGCCGAACTTCTCCGTCTCCATCAGCCGCACCCTCCCGGGCGTCATGGAGATGTCTAATCGATCTTGCGGCCGACGGCGCGGCGAATCTTCGGGACGAGGCGGTTCAGGGCGGCACCGGCGCACGCCGTGTAGTTGGTGGTGCCGTGGTTGAAGATCGTCTTCACCTTGACCCGCTCGCCCTTCGGGGTCTTCTGGGTCTTGCCGCCGTCGGAGCGCAGGTGTGTGCTGCCGTGGCCGGGGACGTCGGACAACTCGAGCTTCCAGGCGAGGTAGCGGATCAGGCCGCGGCGGAGCTTCCGCGACGGCTTCTGGCGGGTGAAGTCGCCGATCGCAGCGACGCCCGTGGTCTGCGAGTTGACCCCTTCGGCCTGAGCGCCGATCACCGGTCGCGCCATGCCCCCGGCGCGGCCCTGGTAGACGTTGCCGAAGCGGTCGACGAGCGCGTTGTAGCCGATGTCGTTCCAACCGTTGCCGTTGCGATGGAAGCGGCAGATGCCGAGCACGATCCCGGGCGCCTCTGCCTTGCTGTAGCCGTTGACGCTGACGGTGTGGTGGATCACGCCGGCCTTGACCCGGCCCATCTGCGGCCGCACCCGCGGGTCGCAGCCGCCCCGCTTCTGCCGGGCGCCCCACTCGCGGCGCGTGATCCAGTCGGGCTCGCGAGTCCCGGCGCTCGCCTCGGGCACCGCGGCACCGCCGAGTCCCACGACGGCCGAGTTCACCGCACCCCGCAACTCGTTGACGAGGCCGCCGACGAAGCTCGTGTCGCCGCTCACGTTCACGTAGTAGAGCTCGCCGCGGATCGGCGCGCCGCGGCTGCGGAGCTGGACCTGGTCGCTGCCGCCGGTGTAGGCAGGATCGCCGTTGTCGGTCTCGACCCACCGACTCCATTCGCCGTCGCCGTCGCGAACCCTGAGCTCGAGCGCGCTCATCCGGCCCGCGATCCCGACCAGGTCGAAGCGGTGCGGGGCCGCGGTCGGCTCGCTGCGGTAGAGCACCGGTCCCTCGGCCCCGTAGCCGCCGTGGCGAGCGTGCTTCTCATGCGTGCTCGGCGCGGCCGCGCGGACGCGCTTCGACGGCGGGACGGGCTCGCTGAAGTCGACGGCGGCGGGCCGGTAGGTCTGGGTTGACAGCGCCGGTGCGACCGCCCAGACGAGCACGCCGGCGAGGGCGATCACGGGAAGCAGCAGGATTCGGCGTCGGCGGGCGGTCATCAAGGTCGGTTGGTGGATCGTTACAGACCCCGGAACACGTTCCCGGCCGGGAACTACCGGCCGGCGAGGGCTTCCCGGGGCGGCGGCGTTCCACGAAGGACCATTTGTCGGCCGGCCTCCTGACGAAAGCCGGGCGCTGAGCCGCCGGTGGCGAGGCCTAGAAGGGGATCGCCTCGGGGCCGCGGCCGCGGTAGGCGTCGCGGAAGGCGCGGATCGCGTCGAGCGTGGCCGGGCCCTCGAAGGTCTTGCAGGTCATGAGCTGGGTCCACGCGGTGGTGGCGACCGCGTAGGGCATGTCGGGGTCGGGGAAGAGGTCCACGCCGGGGCGGTCGGCATCGAAGACGCCCTTGAGCGCGAGCTGGTCCTCCTCGGGCAGGTCGGGGCTGTACTGGATGATGATCCGGCCGTGCTCGAGCGAGTGGACGTAGGAGCCCGGGCTCGGCTTGTCGAGGAAGGCGCCGTCCGCCAGCGGCACGGGGTAGTGGTCGCCTGAGGTCGGCGGGTTGGTGCCGTAGTCGGGGAGGTCGTCGCTCTGCGGGTCGAGGTGGGTGCTGCCCTCGTCCTCGAGGTCGAGGCGGAGCTCGCAGCCCGCCGCCTCGGCGGCCGCGGTCAGATCACCGATCTCGACCGGCGGCGGCTCGGTGCCGACGCGATCGTCGACCTGGACGCCGGCGGGGACGCGACCGCCGAACTCGGTGCTGACGTTCTCGCCGCTCGCCTCGGTCGTGCCGCCTCCATCTTCGTCACCGCCGCCGGCGAGCGCGATCACGAGGCCGACGATGATCACCGCGGCCAGGATGCCGGCGCCGACGTAGCCGAGGATGACCCGGCGGCGGCCGGCCGCCGCCGCCTGCCGCTCGGCCTCGAGTCGCTGCTGGCGCAGGCGTTCCTTCTCCTCCTTGCGGCTCGCCACGGTCGCAGGAATCTAGCGGAACGCCCCGGACCGCTCGCGGGGTTTCGGTGCGCTTCGAGCGGGTACAGCCAGAATCGCCAAAGGCCATGCGGAGGTGGGAGAGTTGAGCGCAGGCGACAGGACCACGGGGACGATCGAAACCCGGATCCCGGGCAGGCTCGATCGGCTGCCGTGGTCGCGGTTCCACTGGCGGGTGGTGATCGGGCTCGGGACCGTCTGGATCCTCGACGGCCTCGAGGTCACGATCATCGGCTTCCTCGCGCCGACCCTCGTCGCGAAGGGGAGCGGCATCGACCTGACGAACGCCGACATCGCCCTGGCGGCGTCGATCTACATCGCCGGCGCCTGCCTGGGGGCACTCTTCTTCGGTCAGCTCACCGACCGCTTCGGCCGCAAGAAGCTGTTCCTGCTGACCCTGCTGGTCTACCTCGGCGCCACGGTTGCGACCGCGTTCGCCTTCGCACCCTGGTTCTTCTTCGTCGCCCGGTTCCTGACCGGCGCCGGGATCGGCGGCGAGTACGCGGCGATCAACTCGGCGATCGACGAGTTGATCCCCGCCCGGGCCCGTGGCCGCGTCGACCTGATCATCAACGGCTCCTACTGGCTCGGTGCCGCCGGCGGCGCGCTGCTCTCGCTGATTCTCCTCGACCAGTCGATCTTCGCCGCCGACGTCGGCTGGCGCGTCGCGTTCGGGATGGGCGCGGTCCTCGGGCTCGCGATCCTGTTCGTCCGCCGCCACGTACCCGAGAGCCCGCGCTGGCTGTTCATCCACGGACGCGAGGAGGACGCCGAGCGGATCGTCGACGGGATCGAGCGCGAGGTCGAGGAGGAGACCGGCGAGGACCTCGAGGATCCCGAGGGCGACCCGATCGAGGTCCGCCAGCGGAAGCGGATCCCGTTCCGCGAGATCGCCCGCACCGCCTTCCGCGTCTACCCGAAGCGGAGCGTGCTCGGCCTGTCGCTGTTCATCGGCCAGGCGTTCCTCTACAACGCCGTCACCTTCACGCTCGGGCTGACGCTGACCACCTATCTCGGCGTCGCGTCGAACAAGGTCGGGATCTTCTACGCGGTCTTCGCGCTTGGGAACTTCCTCGGCCCGCTCCTGCTCGGCCGGCTCTTCGACACGGTCGGACGGCGGCCGATGATCGCCGGCTGCTATCTGACCTCGGCCGTCCTGCTCGTCGTCGTCGCAGTCCTCTTCAGCAACGAGGCGTTCAGCGACTGGGGTCTGATCGCCGCCCTCGGCGTCACCTTCTTCTTCGCCTCCGCCGGCGCCAGCTCCGCATACCTGACGGTCAGCGAGATCTTCCCGATGGAGGTGCGAGCGCTCGCGATCGCCTTCTACTACGCGATCGGCACCGCGATCGGCGGGATCATCGGCCCGCAGGTGTTCGAGCGCCTGGCCTCGACCAACGATCCCGGCCAGGTCGCGATCGGCTACATGATCGGCGCGGTCGTGATGGCGATCGGCGGGATCGTCGAGATCTTCCTCGGAGTCAAGGCCGAGCAGCAACAGCTCGAGGACATCGCGAAGCCGCTGACCGTCGAGGATGCCGAGGGCGCCGAGGAGGAGAGCGAGGAGCAGCGCAGCGAGCGCGAGCGGATCGAGGAGCGCCATCGCTCCCGCGAGCAGCGGCACCGTCAGGGCCGCCGCCGCTACCGGCCCGGGCCGGGCAGCGTCTCCTACTCGCCGTTCGCAGGCTTTCCGACTCAGCAGCGCCAGGAATGGCTCGATGTCGAGGTCGACCGGATCGCCCGCGAGGTCGGCAAGGAGGGCGAGATCGACACGCGGACGCTGGCGGCAAGCCTCGGCGCCTCGCGCTGGGGCCCCGGCCGTTACCGGGCCGCACTCCGCGAGGCGGTCGAGGAGGGCGCGATCGTCCGGATCGGCCGCAACCGCGTTGCGCCGGCGGGCCGCGGCGATACCGCCGGGAGCTAGCGGTGCTCGCCTGCCGGGTGCTCGGCCACCGACCGCGGTTCTCCGCCGAGGGGCGGACGTTGACATGGCGATGCGAGCGCGGCTGCGGGGCCGGCGGCACGAAGACCTACGAGACCGAGCGCGACGCCCATCGCTACGCGGCGGCGCTCGACCGCCCCGACTCCGACGACGTCGGGCGCCGGCCGCTCCTGTCGCTGCTGCCGCTCAGGCTCGCCCGCCGCTCGCGCAGCTACCGCTCGCGCAGTTAACTGGTCCCGCGGGCGGCGGCGACGATCTCGCCGCCGGTCCGCTCCCCGGGCCGGCCGGCCTTGATCGCGCCGAGGATCGCCTTCACCGAGGTGGCGCGGTTGAGGACGAAGAAGTGGATCCCGGGCGCGCCGGCGGCGAGGAGCTGCTCGCACTGGCGCGATGCGTAGGCGATCCCGAAGGCGCGCTCGGCGTCGGGATCGCCGTCGAGGGCGGCGAGCTGCGCATCGAGCCGCTCCGGGATCCGCGCCTTGCAGACGTCGCAGAAGCGGTGCAGTCCGGCGCGCGAGATGATCGGGAGCACGCCGGGGATGATCGGCACCTCGATGCCGGCGTCCCGAACCTGCTCCACCCAGTCGAAATAGACGGCGTTGTCGAAGAAGAGCTGGCTGATCAGGAACTCGGCGCCGGCGTCCACCTTCTCGCGGAGGAAGGCGATGTCCGCCTCCGGCGACGCCGCCTCGGGATGGATCTCGGGGAAGCAGGAGGCGCCGATCCCGAACCGTGCCGTGTCCTCGCGGCCGCGGATGAGCGCGGCCAGCTCGGCCGAGCTCCGCAGGCCGCCCGGCGGCGGCGTGAAGTCCGGCTCGCCGCGCGGCGGGTCGCCCCGCAGGGTGAGGATGTTCTCGATCCCGGCCGCGGCGAGCCGGCCGACGATCGCGTCGAGCCCGTCGATCGTCTCGCCGACGACGCTGAGGTGGGCCATCGTCTCGATCCCGTAGTCGCGCTTGATCCGGGTCGTGATCTCGACCGTGCCCTCGCGGGTGGAGCCGCCCGCGCCGTAGGTCACCGAGACGAAGCTCGGCTCGAGCCGGTTCAGGTCCTCGATGCTCGCGAACAGCTCGACGACTCCCTCCTCGGTCTTCGGCGGAAAGAACTCGAACGAGAAGCAGGGCTCGGCGGAGGTGGCGATCAGGTCTGGTATCCGCATCGCCGCGAATCGTACGTCCTGGGGGAGGGATCAACTAGGGTGCCGCCATGGCCGCAGGGGACGGACCGGGCAGGGCGGGAACCGTGGTCTTCTTTCCCGAGAGCGCCTTCGGCCCGACCAACAACTGCGTCGGGATCGCCGACGTCATGCGGCGGCGCGGCTGGCGGGTCGTCTTCATCGCCGAGGAGTCCTTCGCCGGTTCCTTCGTCGAGAAGGGCTTCGAGGAGCGGCTGATGCGACTCGGCCCCGCCCCCGAGCAGGAGGAGGACCCGGGTCAGTTCTGGAAGGACTACATCCGCGAGACCGCGCCGGTCTTCCGCAAGCCGACGATCGAACAGCTCGAGGGCTTCATCGCGCCGACCTTCGAGGCGCTGATCGACGGCGCCCGCTACGTCGACGAGCGCCTCGCCGAGATCATCGAGGAGGTCCGCCCCGACGTGATCGTCGAGGACAACGTCGTCAGCTTCCCGGCACTGCCGGCGAGCGGCGTGCCCTGGGTGCGGATCGTCTCCTGCAACCCCGCCGAGGTCAAGGACCCGGACGTCCCGCCGGCCTTCTCGGGCTATCCCGCCGCCGACCGTGGCGGCTGGGACGAGTTCCGCGAGGAGTACAAGCGGGTGATCCGGCCGCTGTATGAGGGGTTCAGTGAGGTCTGCCGCGAGCGGGGAGCGCCGCCCCTGCCGCCGCTCGAGCTGATCCACGACTCGCCCGAGCTCAACCTCTGGCTCTACCCGGAGGCGGTCGACTACCGGCGAGCCGAGCCGCTGGCGGGGAGCTGGCGCAACCTCGAGTCCTGCGTCCGCAGCACCGACGAGCCCTGGGAGCTGCCGGCTGAGCTCAGCAGGGGCGAGCTCGCAGACTTGCCGATCGTCTATCTGAGCCTCGGCTCGCTCGGCTCCGGGGACGTCGAGCTGATGCGGAAGCTGATCGCCGAGCTCGCCGCGGCGCCCTACCGGGTGATCGTCTCGATGGGCCCCCAGCACGCCGAGCTCGAGCTCGCGCCGAACATGACCGGGGCCGAGTTCCTGCCCCAGGCGTCGCTTCTGCCCGAGGTCGACCTGATCGTCACCCATGGCGGCAACAACACGATCACCGAGGGCCTGCACTTCGGCAAGCCGATGGTCGTCCTGCCGCTCTTCTGGGACCAGTACGACAATGCCCAGCGGATCGACGAGACCGGTTTCGGCCGTCGCCTCGACACCTACGGCCATGAGCCTGCCGAGCTGACCGCCGCGATCGACGAGCTGCTCGCCGACGAGGCGCTCGCCGCGCGGCTCGAAGCCGTCTCCGCGCACCTGCGCGCGACGCCGGGGACCGAGCGGGCCGCCGAGCTGATCGGCGTCCTCGGCAATTGACCGGGGCGGAGCGACCGCGCGGGCGGTGAGCCTCGACGAGCGACAGCGGGCGGCGGTCGCCGCCGAGCGCGAGGAGAGCTTCCTGCTGGCCGTCCCCGAGAAGCGGCTGTTGCGCTGGCTCGCCGCGAAGCTTCCGCGCTGGATCCTGCCCGACGACATGACCGCCGTCGGCGTCGTCGCGGCGCTCGCGGTGGCCGTCGCCTACCAGCTCTCCAACGACGGCAACGGTTGGCTCTGGGCCGCGAGCGGCCTGCTCGTCGTCCAGTGGATCGGTGACTCGCTGGACGGCACGCTCGCCCGCGTCCGTGGGATCGAGCGCCCCACATACGGCTACTACCTCGACCACCTCGTCGATGCGATCGCCACCGCGGCGATCGGGATCGGCCTCGGCCTCAGCCCGTTCATGCTGCTCTCGGTCGGGACCCTGATCGTCGTCGCCTACCTGATCCTCTCGATCAACGTCTACCTCGAGAGCTTCGCCTTCGGCCGCTTCAGCATCGGCTACGGCAAGATCGGTCCGACCGAGATCCGTCTCATCCTGATCGCCCTCAACACCTTCCTGGCGCTCGACCTCATCGGCCTCGACTTCGAGCTCGCCGGCCTCGAGCTGACCGTCTTCGACGTCGTCGGCCTGGCGATCGCGGCGACGATGATCGCGCTCCTGGCCGCCCGCTCGGCCCGCAACCTCCGCGAGCTCGCGGTCCGCGAGCCGGCCGCGAAACGCCGTCCGCCGTCTGACCGCGCCTCGTAGGGTGGCCGGGTGAAGTTCGGGCTCACGATCTTCCCGACGGCAGAGACGATCCAGCCGGCGTTGCTCGCGCGGCGCGCCGAGGAGCTCGGCTTCGAGTCGCTGTGGTTCCCAGAGCACACCCACATCCCGGTCAGCCGCGACACGCCATACCCGGGCGGCGGTGATCTGCCGGATGAGTACGCGCGGATCTACGACCCGTTCGTAGCCCTGACGGCCGCGGCCGCCGCGACCGACCGCCTGCTCGTCGGCACCGGGATCTGCCTGATCGTCGAGCGCGACCCGATCACCACCGCGAAGGAGGTCGCGACGATCGACCGGGTCTCAGGCGGGCGGTTCCTGTTCGGGATCGGCGCCGGCTGGAACCTCGAGGAGATGGCCAATCACGGCACCGACCCGCGGACCCGGTTCTCGCTGATGCGCGAGCGGATCGAAGCGATGAAGGAGATCTGGACCGCCGACGAGGCCTCCTACCACGGGCGCCACGTCGACTTCGAGCCGATCTGGTCGTGGCCGAAGCCGGTCCAGAGGCCGCACCCGCCGATCCTCGTCGGCGGCAACTCCGACGGTGCCCTCGACCGCGTCGTCGCCCTCGCCGACGAATGGATCCCCAACCCTGAGACGCGGCTCCGCGAGCTCCCGGAGTGGATCGCCGACCTGCAGGAGCGCGCCGCTGCAGCGGGCCGCGACCGGATCCCGGTCACCTTCTACGCCGTCAAGCCCGAGGTCGAGGCGCTACGGCGCTTCGCCGCGGCCGGCGTCGATCGCGCCGTCTTCTACCTTCCGCCCGCTTCCGCCGAGCAGGTCGAGCCCTACCTCGACCACCTCGCCGCCCTGGCCGCCGAGCTGGGGCCTACTTGAGCTGGCGGCGCAGGATCTTGCCCGAGGCCGACTTCGGGATCGCCTCGATCCGCTCGATCAGCCGGACCTTCTTCTGCGGTGAGACCTTGGCGGCGACGAACTCCATGATCTCGTCGTCGGTGACCTCGCCGGAGACGACTACGAACGCCTTCGGCAGCTCGCCCGCCTCGTCGTCGGGCACGCCGATCACGGCGCAATCGGCGATCGCCGGGTGGGTGATCAGGATCGCTTCGAGCTCGGCCGGGGGAACCTGGAATCCCTTGTACTTGATCAGCTCCTTGAGCCGGTCGACGATCGTGAAGTAACCGTCCTCATCGACCTCGGCGATGTCGCCGGTGTGGAGCCAGCCGTCGGCGTCGATCGTGTGCTTGGTCGCCGACTCGTTGTTGAGGTAGCCGGTCATCACCTGTGGGCCGCGGACCCAGAGCTCGCCGCGCTCCGCGTCCTCACCGGTCTCCGGGTCGACGAGCCGCGACTCGGTCCCGGGAACCGACATCCCGATCGTGCCGGGCTTGGTCCGCTCGGGCTCGATCGGGCAGACGTGCGTGACCGGGCTCGTCTCGGTCATCCCGTAGCCCTGCACGGTCGGCGCGCCGATCCGCTCGGAGACGGCAACGCTGAGCTCGGCACCGAGCGGCGCCGCCCCCGAGAGGACCATGCGCAGGCTCGACAGGTCGGCGCCGTCGACGGCGGGGTGCTTGGCCAGCGCCAGCGCGATCGGCGGCACGACGTGGGCCAGCGAGACCCGGTGCTCCTCGATCAGGCCGAGGAACTGGTCGAGGTCGAAGCGGGGCATCGTCACGATCGGCACCCCGTTTCGGAGGCCGAGGTTCATGATCACGGTCTGCCCGTAGATGTGGAAGAACGGCAGGACGCCGATCAGCACGTCGCCGTCGACGAGGTCGAACGCGCCGGTGGTCTGCTCGACGTTGGCGATCAGGTTGCGGTGGGTGAGCATCACGCCCTTGGGCAGCCCGGTCGTCCCGCTCGAGTAGGGGAGGACCGCGAGGTCGGTGGCGGGCTCGATCTCGATCGCGGGCGGGGCTTCACCCGCGCCGAGCAGCTCCGCCAGTGTCGGCTCGTCGCCCTCCGAGGGCCCGACGACGACCACGTCGTCGATCCCGGCGGCAGCGGCGGCCGCCCGCGCCGTCTCCAGGAACGGGGCGACCGTGAACAGCATCTTCGCCCCCGAGTCGGTGAGCTGGTGCTGGAGCTCGCGCTCGGTGTAGAGCGGGTTCGCGGTCGTGTTGGTGGCATTGGCGCGGACCACCCCCAGGAAGACCACCGCGTACTCGGGCAGGTTCGGCATGTAGATGGCGACGACGTCGCCGCGGCCGATTCCGCGCGCCGCCAGCGCCCCGGCGAGCGCCTCGACCATGCCCTTCAGCTCGGCGAAGCCGATCGCGCGACCGGTCGGCCCGTCGATCAGCGCCGGACGATCGCCCAGGCGCTCGGCCTCGGCGAGCGTGTAGGTGGCGAGATCGACGTCGGGAATCTCGGGCGCGGGCGGGGCTTCGACGATCGGCACGGTGGTCTCTCTTCCGGATCGGGGTCGCTGGTGCGAGCCTACCTGCGCTCCGCGCGAACCGCCGCCGGATAGGGTCAGGAACCGATGGGATCCCGATTCGAGCTCGGCGGCAAGACCGCGCTCGTCACCGGCGGCGCCCGCGGGATCGGACTGGCAACGGCCACCGAGCTCTCGCGCCGCGGGGCGGCCGTCGTCGCAGTCGACCTCGACGCCGAGGCGACCGCCGACGCCGCCGCGGCGCTGCCCGGCCCGGCGCTCGGGCTCGCGGCCGACGTCACCGATCGCGGCGCCCTCCAGCGTGCGGTGGCGGCGGGCGTGGAGCGGTTCGGCGGGATCGACGTCGTCGTCGCCAACGCCGGGATCGCCTCGCCGCCGACGACGTTCCGCGCGATCCCGACCGAGACCTTCGAGCGCGTCATCGACGTCAACCTGAACGGCGTCCACCGCACGGTCGCGGCGACCCTCGAGGAGGTGATCCGGCGCCGCGGCCACGTCGTCGTCATCGCTTCGATCTACGCCTTCTTCAACGGGGTCGGAGCCACTCCCTACGCGATGTCGAAGGCCGGGGTCGAGCAGCTCGGCCGCGCCCTTCGGGTCGAGCTCACCCGCCACGGCGCCGGAGCGAGCGTCGCCTACTTCGGCTTCATCGAGACCGAGATGGTCCGCCGCGCGATCGACGCCGACCCGCTCGCCGAGCGCCTCGCCGAAACGCAGCCGAAGTGGCTGATGAAGCGGCTCCCGCCGGCCGCCGCCGGCAGGGCGATCGCCGACGGAATCGAGCGCCGGGCGCCGCGGATCATCCGCCCGCGGCGCTGGGCGGCGCTCTCGACGCTGCGCGGGCTCATCAACCCGCTGATCGACCGAACGCTGACCACGAGGGATGACGTCCAGGACGTCGTCGCCCTGCTCGACGAGCGCGGCGACGAGGAGCAGCCGACGACGGCATAGGTCGTGGGCTCCGATCCGCCGACCCGCGCCATCCGCGCCCGGCTCGAGGCGCCCGACGCCGGAGCGGGATTCGCCGAAGGGGTCGTCCGCCGGGCGCACGAGCTCGGCCTCCTCGGCTGGGTGCGCCGGGAGGGCGATGTGGTCTCGGCCCACGTCGAGGGGGAGTCGGCCGCGGTCGACCGGCTGATCGAGCTCCTCGAGGCGGATTCCGGGTCGACGGCCACCGTCGAGGCGGTCAAGGTCGAGGGCCACGAGCAGTTCGCGATCCGTGGCGTCATCGCCGGCGCGTTCGTCGTCCGCGAGCACCAGGCCCGGGCCCACCACTTCGACTTCCGGCTCGAGGTCGGCGGGGCGATGAGATCCTGGGCGGTGCCGAAGGGCCCGTCGCTCGATCCCGCCGTCAAGCGGATGGCGATCGCAACCGACGACCACGACCCGGCGGGCAACGACGTCGAGGGGGCGATCGGCGAGGGGCACGCGATCGTCTGGGACCGCGGCGGCTACGAGCAGGGCGGCCGCGTGCCCTGGCCGGAGGCGCTCGAGCGCGGCCATGCGGTCTTCGTGCTGCACGGCGAGAAGCTGCGGGGCGGCTTCGCGCTGCAGCGGACCGGCGGCGGCCCGAGCCCGCGCTGGCTTCTCGTCAAGCGGGTCGACGAGGAGGCCCGGCCCGGCACCGATGTCGTCGCCGAGCACCCGTGCTCGGTGATCAGCGGAAGGACGCTCGACGAGGTCGGCTGAGTCAGCCGACCTCGAACCCGGTCAGGCCCTCGCCCTCGACCTCGTGCTCCTCGACCCGGTCGACCCGCGCCCGCTCCGGCCCGGCGGCACAGGCGCGGCCTACGGCGGCCACCGCCTCGGGATCGCCCTCGAGGTGAACGCGAACGCTCCCGTCGGCCTCGTTCGTGGCGCGGCCGTTGACGCCGCGGCGCTTGGCCTCGTCGCGAACGAAGGCCCGGAAGAAGACGCCCTGGACTCGCCCGCGGACGACGAGCTCGCGGGCGACCCGATCAGCCATCGGCGCGAGGCGCCTCGAGCGCCGTGCAGGCGACGATGTCCGGCCGCTCGTGAGCGAGGAGATCGCGATGGATCCCGGCAAGAGCCGCCTCCATCGGAGCCGGCTCGATCGCACCGACGTGAGTCCCGTAGGGCCGGTCGAGGAAGTTCACGATCAGCAGGCCGGCGCCGACCGCGGTCGTCACCGCGACGACCATCGCGATCTGGCCGCCGCGGCGCTCCCGGGGGTCGGAGATGATCAGCGTGAAGCCGATCACCGTCGCTCCGGCGATCAGCAGCAGCACCCAGATCGTCGTCGGTATGAACCGTGACGCTTCGGCGAGCCGCTCCTGGCGCGCCTCGCGAAGCAGGTCAGCGTCGTCGAACCAGCTCAGCATCGCGTCGGCCTGGACCTGGCCGGTCGGATCGACGGCGTCGAAGTCGCGGCTCAGCCGCGCCTCGCGGCGGTCGACCTCGGGGCTGGAGCGGTCGTCGGCCATCGCCGGCCATTCGAGCCCGACGACCGCGCGCGCGTAGCAGACGATGTCGGATTGGAGCGTGTCGCGGGACGGCGCGGGGAAGCGCTCGGCGACGTGGAACAAGCTCGCCGCCGCCCGCGCCTCGTCGCGGGCGCTGCCGCGCGCGTCCGAGTAGCTGTTGAAGGCGAGCAGGAACACGAAGCCGACGAGGACGGCGAAGATCGTCCCGGTGACCGTGAACGCCCCGGCCGCGTGCTGGGGCTCGGCGAACCAGCCGCCGCGCGGACCGTGCCGGCGCAGCAACAGCAGCGCGACGACGGCGAGCGCGTTGATGGCGGCGAGGAGAACGAGGACGAGCCAGAGCTGCACGGACCGCATCTAAGCGGCGGCGGCCGATGGATCGGGGGCGGCCTTGACAAGTGACCATATGGTCACGTATAGTCCGAGCCATGGACGACGTCGATGAGGTGTTCAAAGCGCTCGCCGACCCGACCCGCCGGAAGCTCCTCGACGAGCTCTTCGACCGGGACGGGCAGGCGCTCAGCGAGCTCGAGGAGGGGCAGCCGATGACGCGGTTCGGCGTCATGAAGCACCTCCGCATCCTCGAGGAGGCGGGGCTGATCACGACCCGGAGGTCGGGTCGCAAGAAGCTGCACTTCCTCAACGTCGTCCCGATCCGGCTGATCCACGACCGCTGGGTCAGCAAGTACGCGGAGCCGTGGGTCGCCGGACTGAGCGGCCTCAAGCGGCACCTGGAATCCGAGGAGGAAGCACCATGAACGACCCATACGCAGTGGTCGACGGCACGGCGATGGCCGTGTTCGAGACCTACATCAAGACCACGCCCGAGCGGCTCTGGGAGGCGATCACCGACCCCGAGCAGCGCGCCCGCTACAGCTTCGGGGTGGAGGTCCGCTCCGACTGGAGCGCGGGCTCCCGCTACGAGAGCTCGGTCCCGGGGGTGATCGACATCGCCGCCGGCGAGAACGTCGAGGTCGATCCGCCGCGGCGGCTCGTCCAGACGTTCACCGCGCTCTGGAGCGACGACGTGCGGGCGGTCGGCGAATCGCGGGTGACCTGGGAGATCGAGCCGGTCGGCAGCTCCTGCCGGCTGACCGTGACCCACGATCGCCTGCCCGACGGCGCCAACCCCGAGGTCTACGGGGGCTGGCCGATGATCCTCGCCGGGCTGAAGACGCTCGTCGAGACCGGCGAGCTGCTCGACACCCCGGGCTCGCTCATGTACGCCGACGCGACCGGGTGGGGCGGCTGAGCCCTCGCCGCGCCCGCTGGGCTCAGAACCAGCGGGCGCGGCGGCTCGAGCCGAAGTGCTCCTTCTCGGCGACCAGCGCGTCGGAGGGTGCCTGGAACGTGCCGGTCGGCTTCGGCCCCGAGAGGAAGTCGACGTCGACCCGGCCGACCCGTCCCTGCCCGAACTCGATGTAGCAGGAGCCGAGGCCGTCGTAGTGGCCGTCCCCGGACTCGCCCCGGAGCGCGGCGAGCAGGCTGGTGGCGACCGAGCGAGCCGCGCCCTCGGCGAAGACGCCGGCCTTCGGGACGCCGACCGTTGCGACGTCCCCGCAGGCGTAGACATTGGCGAATCTCGTTCGCAGCGTCCGCGAATCGACCGGGATGTAGCCGTCCTCGGCCATCCCCGATGCCCGGACCACCTCGGGCGCGCGGTGTCTGGGCACGGCGAGAAGGAGGTCACATGGAAGCTCGGCGCCATCGTCGAGGGCGACGGTCTTGGCGTCGGCATCGACCGACGCGAGCCGCCGCTCCGGCACGAACCGGATGTCGCGCTCGGCGAAGGCGGCGGTCAGCGCCTCGGAGGTCTCCGGTGACGGCGGCACCGGCGAGGGGAGCGGGATGACGAAGGTGATCGTGCAGCGGTCGCGGCAGCCGCGCTCACGCAGGTGGTCGTCGAGTAGCAGGCAGGCCTCGCTCGGCGCCGGCGGGCACTTGAACGGGGCGCCGCAGACGCCGATCACCGCGTGGCCTTCGTCGAAGGCGGCCACCGCCGGCGCGAGCCGCTCGGCGCCCGGCACCGAATAGAACTCGTTCTCGCCGAGGACGACGCCGGGCGTCGCGTCGATGTCGTAGCCGGCGCCGAGCGCGACGACGAGGTGCTCGGCCTCGTGGACGCCGGCGTTGGTCGTCACCCGCCGGCTCTCCGGATCGATCGCGGTCACGGTCTCGCGCCGGAACGTGACGCCGGGCTTGTCGATCTCCGCATACGCCAGCCGCACCGATTCGGGGCTCGTCCGGCCGAACATGACATCGAGCTTCGAGTAGCCGAACACGAACGCCTCGGCCTCGTCGATCAGGGTCACCCCGGCGTCGGCGCCGAGCTCGGCCGAGAGGATCGTCGCCAGCTCCAGCCCTCCGAAGCCCGCGCCGAGGATCAGCACCCGCGACTGCATTCGCCGAACCTATCGCGGCGACCCCGCCGGTGCGACCCGGCCGTCGGGCCGGACCCGTTTGAGTGCCTCGGCCGGAAGTGGGAGCCTGTGGATCGTGGCGACAGGCGAGGGAGACCGGGCGCGACTTCTGGCCGGTCTTGCGCTGACCGAGCGGCGGGTCGACCAGGCCGGCATCTCGACCGCCGTCCTCGAGGCCGGGAGCGGACCGCCGCTCTTGCTCCTGCACGGCGGGATCGAGGTCGGTGGCGCTTACTGGGCGCCGGTGGTGGGTCGGCTGGCCGAGCATCACCGGGTGATCGCGCCCGACGTTCCGGGCCTCGGAGAGTCCGAGCCGGTCGCGCGGCTCGACGCCGCCGCGTTCGACGGCTGGCTCGCCGCGATCGTCAGCGAGATCTGCCAGGAGCCTCCGCTGCTGATCGCCCACTCGCTGATCGGCAGCTTCGCCGCCCGCTTCGCCGCCCGTCGCGGGGAGCTTCTGGCCCGGCTGGTCGTGTACGGAGCCCCCGGGATCGGCCGCTACCGGATGCCGCTCGGGCTGCGCGCCGCCGCGATCCGGTTCGCCATCCATCCCAACGGCGGCAACGCCGAGCGCCTGGAGCGCTGGGCGTTCCGGGATCTCGACGGGGCCGTTCGCGGGAACCCCGAGTGGATGGCGGCCTTCGCCGCTTACCTGCGAGAGCGGGCGACCGTCGGGCACGTCAAGCGGACGATGCGACAGCTCGTCGCCGCTGGCACGAAGCGGATCGACGATGGCGTGCTCCGCAACATCCCGCTTCCGGTCGGGTTGGTCTGGGGCCGGCACGACCGGTTCGTGCCGCTCGCGCTCGCCGAGCAGGCCTCCACGCGGCTCAACTGGCCGTTGGAGGTAATCGACGAGGCCGGCCATGTCCCGCACATCGAGCGGCCCGGTGCGTTCCTGCGTGCGCTGGACACGGTTGCCGCGAGGCGGGTCAGACACCCGCGCGGGTGAATGTCACATGCGTGACTCCGCTGGGCGAGGAGGTGGCCTCGATCTCGTAGTCCTTCTCGAGGCCCTCCAGTCCGTCCCAGAGGCGTACGCCTCGGCCAAGCAGGATCGGGACCACCACTACGTGCATGTGATCGACGAGCCCCGCGGCTAGGAAGTCGCGGATCATGGTGGGACCCCCGCCGAGGCGTACGTCCTGGCCGTTCGCAGCCTCGCGGGCCGTCTCGAGCGCCTCGGCGGGTGAAGCGTCGATGAAGTGGAACGTCGTGCCGCCCTCCATCTCGATCGACGGGCGCGAGTGATGGGTGAGGATGAAGGTCGGTGTGTGGAATGGCGGGTTGGGGCCCCATGCGCCCTTCCACTCCGGGTCCTCGTGCCATCCGGGCGGGCCGAACTTCCCGGCCCCCATGATCTCGGCGCCGATCCCGGGGGCGAACTGCTGTGCGAAGGCGTCGTCGACGCCGCCACTGCCATCGGGTTGCCACCACCGGGTGGCGAACATCCATTCGTGCAGCCTCTCCCCGGCGTGACCGAAATATGCGTCGTGGCTCTGACCCTCACCGGTGCCGAAGCCGTCGAGCGAGATGGCGAAGTTGTGGACTCGGGTGAGTGACATGCTGGTGCTCCTTCGCGATCCGCTCAGCTCGCGACCGGGCGCAGCGGTTCTGAGCCGTCCCAGCCCTCGGCGGCGTCTCTGACCATCGCGAAGAAATCTCGCAACCCCGGAACGTCGTCATGGATCTCGATGTCGTGTCCCAGCGACGCGGAGGCGTCATGGAAGGTGTTGTGGGTTTCGCCGAGCTCAGCGCTCAGGTACTGCGGCAGACTGTGCTGGTCGAGCGAGTTCCGCATCTCGGGCACCTCCGCAGGCGCCACGACGTAGGCGACGTGGTGGATTCCCGGCCGAGGAGTCGAAAAGCGCTCCTCGACCCGCTCGGGCGCTGATCTGACGATCTCCAGCAGCTCGATCGCGCCTTTGCCGCAGCAGCCGAAGGCCGAGTGGTGGACTAGCTCCGCCGGCTCACCGCGCGAGAGAACGTTCTCCAGCGGCACGTTCTCGACGAGAAGGAACGGTCCGGCCCCCAATTGGTCAGCCAGACGGCTCACGGTCACCTCGATGTCCTCGACGACGTAGGCGCAGTGATGCGGCTCGCCAAGCGGCGGTCTGAACAGATCCTCCGGCACGTCTCTCCTTTCAGGCCATCTAACCGCCGAAGCCCGGATCGAAGGGCAGATGGTTGGCCTGGCAGACCGAGCCCTTCGGCGGGGTGATCAGCTCGGTCAGGTAGTCGGCCATTGCCTCCTCGACGCAGGTGCTCGGGTCCTGGAAGAAGACGTGCCCGTAGCCCTCCTGGGTGAGCAGGACCGCGTTCCCGAGCAGCTGCTCCGCGTGGACGGCGTTGGCGTAGCCCGTGTTCGGGTCATAGCGCTGGTTGACCAGCAGGATCGGGTTCGGGGTGGTGGCGGTCCACGGGCCACGATATTCGTCCTCGCCGCGCACCGGCCAGGCGGCGCACGGGGCCCACAGCCACCAACCCAGCACGCGGCCCTCGAGCCGGCTGACGCGGTTCAGCCGGCCGATCACCTTCGGCCACGCCCGCAGACGCCGGTTGGCGGGCGCGTCGGCGCAGGAGATCGCCGCCGAGGTAGTCGCGGCGGCCCAGCTGGCGGGCAGTGCGAACCCGCTTGCGGTGCTCTCGAGCGTCGATCCATCGCCCGCGAGCGCCGCCCTGAGAGCTGCCGCGTTGTTCGGCCAGCTCCCCGGGCTTCGCAGCGGCTGAAACTGCGAGAGCAGCAGGTCGCCGTAGCTGAGCTTCTGGGGCGAGGAGAGCGGCGGCTGCACGCCGGGGGCCGGGATCGGCTTGCGCTTCACCCGCCTGACCAGCCGCCTGAAGCGCTGGGTCGCGGTCTTGCTGCCACCGGCGAGCGCGCAGCGCACCGGGCCCGCGTTCTCGCAGAGGGAGAGGAACCTGTCGTGGACCTCGTCGGTCGGTGCGACGCCGCTGGCGATTCGCGCCTCGGCGCCCTTGGAGTAGGCCGCCGGGTCGACCACCGCGTCAAGCAGCATCGCCCGGATCCGGTCGGGGAACATGTTGGCGTAGGTCTGGCCGAGATAGGTGCCGTAGGAGAGGCCGACGTAGGTGAGCTTCTCCTCGCCCATCAGGACGCGCAGGTGGTCGAGGTCGCGGGCGGTGTCGGCGGTCGAGATGTGGGGCAGAAGCCAGCCGCTGATCCTGCCGCAACGTCGCGCCAGGGCGGCGGACTTACGGGCTGAGCGCTTCGAGGCGGCCCTGGTCGTCGGGATCGTCTTGCCGGCCCAGAAGCGTGCCTCGCTTCCCGGGTTGCGGAAGCACTTGACCCGGGTGCTGGCGTTGGTGCCGCGGGGATCCCAGCTGACGACGTCGAAGCGGCCGTCGCCGAATGCGTCGACCCCTTCGGGATCCCCTTGCACGAGACCGACCCCGGTGTCCCCGGGCCCGCCGGGGTTGATGAACAGGGTGCCGATCCGCTGCCCGGGCTTGCTCGCCAGGTGGCGGATCAGCGCCAGCCTGATCGTGCGCCCGTTCGGGCGATCCCAGTCGAGCGGCACCCGGATCGTGGCGCACTGCAGATCCTCGCCGGAGGGGTTGCATTCTCCCCAGTCGATCGGGGCGCCGACGGGGCCCACCGCGCGGGGCGCCCCCGATCCGCCGGCAACGGTGTCGGCGGCCAAGAGCGCGGCCAGGCAGATCGCTGCCAAGGCAGCGATGGTCGTGCGGCGCACGACGCCGCCGGCGGACCCTGCACTCGATGAGTTCGTAGGACTCCCTCCCAGCACCGGATAGCCCGGTAGCTCGGCGAACCCTAAGGCGTCCGAGCGGCCGCAGTCAAGTCGATCGAAGCTCCGGTGACTGAAATCGAACGGCCGATGACTTTGGCTGCGGATCGCAGTCTCAGCATTGTGCAGCCGTGGCTGCACCGTAAACGACCGATTGGAGTGGAGATGGGCAAGCTGATCCATGTGGCGATCGCCTCGCGTGACGGGCTGAACCGATGCTGACTCCGGTGGCCGACGGCGTCTGGGTCCGGCAGAGTGACTGGGTCTGGACCAATTCCATCGTGGTGCGCGGCGAGGATGGGTTGATCCTGGTCGATCCCGGCATCGACGGTTCCGATCTGAACCAGCTCGCCGATGACGTGGACCGGCTCGGCATTCCGGTGGTCGCCGGGTTCTCCACCCATCCCCACTGGGACCACTTGCTCTGGCATACCCGGTTCGGTGACGTGCCGCGCTACGCCACCGCTGCCGGCGCCGACTTCGCCGGCGAAACCCGAGAGCAGCAGCAGGCGGCGGCGGAGGAGGAGAGCGCGAGGGGACCGCTGACCGCGAGCCCGAGCGCGTCGGGCGTCCCTCTCGAGCTGATCGCGCTCGTCACCCCGCTGCCCGCGGACGGCGGACCAGTGCCGGGCGAGATCATCGAGCATCAGGCGCACGCCGTCGGCCATGCTGCGGTCCTCCTCGCCGACCGTGGCGTCCTGCTCGCCGGCGACATGCTCTCCGACATCCTCATCCCGCTCTTCGACTCTCGCCAAGACGATCAGCTGGGCGCCTACGAGTCGGCACTCGACCGGTTGGGAGAGGCCGCCAGGCACGTCGATGTCATGGTCCCCGGCCACGGCGCCGTCGCGGAGGGTCCCGAGGTCGCGGCCCGCCTCGCCGCCGATCGTGCCTACATCGACGCGCTGCGGCGAGAAGAGGATCCGGTCGACGCGCGCCTGGAGGCGGCGGACTGGCTGTCGGGGCCCCACCGGTCGAACCTGGAGCAGGTCCGAGGGCGGTAGGCCTTCGGTCAAGCCGACCCGGTCGAGGTGTCAGCTCACCGCGTCGATCGCCTCGATCACGCGCAGGTCGTCGCGCACGGCCCAGTGCTCGGTCAGGCGGCCGCCCTTGACGGCGAAGACGTGGAGCTGCTTCCAGGCGATTTGGGCTCCGGTCGGCGGCCGGTCAGCGAGCCAGGGCATCCCGCTGCTCATGTGCTTGCCGTGCAGGGTCACCCAAACCGCGATCCGCCCGTCATCGAGAGTGCCCCAGCCGTGGAGCTCCGCCCTCCGCTCCTCGAAGCTCTTCTCGATCCAGCCCCAGACGATGTCCCAGGTCTGGGGACCGGTGCCGCCGCTGACATGGTCGTGCAGATCAGGGCTCATCATCGCCTGGAAACCAGGCTCGCCGTCCGCGATCCAGCGGGCGTACGCCTGTGCGACCTGTCTGGCTTCGAGCATCGACCGACTACCTCCCGGGGGAGCTCCGGCGCCTCATGGAAGACGATGTCCGGCGTATCACGATGCCACCCGGTATCGCAGATGCGTGACGCCCGGCGCGTCGAGTACGCGGGTCAGCTCGAGCTCGATGTGATCGTCCCCGAGGTGCTCGAACAGCCGACGCCCCTCACCGAGGAGCACCGGCACGAGGTGGATCTCGAGCTCGTCGAGGATCCCTGCGCGCAGACACGACTGAGCTAGATCGGCACCATGGACCATGACGTTCGCGTCGCCTGCGGCCTCCTTCGCCTGGCGCATCGCGCCCACGACGCCGTCGGTGACGTAGTGGACCAGCTCTGAGGCGGGCTCCGGCGGCTCACCGCGAGTAGGGACGAAGATCGGTACGCCGTCATGATGGTCGCCGTTCCAGTGACCGGCGAGGTCGAACGTGCGCCGCCCCACGACCACTGCGCCGGTCGCGAGCATCTCGTCGAAGACGACTGCGCTCTGGCCCTCCGGATGGAATCCGGGAGGGTTGCCGCCGCCCGGCTCCCCAAGCCATTCGTGCAGGCGCTCGCCTCCGGCTCCAAGGCCCTGGTCGGCGTTGTCGTCAGGCCCGGTGATGAAGCCGTCGAGCGACATGGACATGTAGAGGACGGAGCTGGGCATGGATCTCCTTTCGAGAGCCGGGAGCTTCCTCGATGTGACCGCGATGGAGCCCCACAATCATCGGTCCTCAACTCGTCCGAGCCAGCTGCGCCGGGAGGCCGAAGCGCGGGAACATGTCCGGAAGCGAGCCGGCGTCGGTCTCGGCGCAGATGCGGCCCGTGAACGCGGTGATCTCGCGCACCCGGTCGCCCTCGAGCGCAAGCACCTCGAGCGAGGCGGGCTCGTAGAGCTCGCTTTCAGAGCTCCACAGATACCAGCCGATCGCCGGCTGGCCGTTGGCGCGCGTCGTGACGTGGCGCAGGTTCGGCTCGCCGGTCGAGGCGAGGAACGTGATCACCGCGTCGCGACCGCGGAACCAGTGCGGATGTGGCGGCATCGCAAACGTCGCGTCCTCGGCCAGCATCGCCACCATCGCGTCGACATCGCGGGTCTCCCACGCGGCGACGTACTCGCCGACGAGCTCGCGCAGCTTCGCGTCGCCGAGCTCGCGCAGCGTCTGCTGCTGGCTGCGCTCCGGCAGCCGCTCATCGACGGTCTTCCGCGCGCGCTGCATCGAGCTGTTGACCGACGCGACGCTCGTCTCCAGCGACTCTGCGACCTCACGGGCCGAGAACCCGAGAACCTCACGCATGAGCAGCACCGCCCGTTGGTTGGGGGGCAGGTGCTGGAGGGCGGCGACGAAGGCGAGCTCGACGCTCTCGCGCTGCTCGTAGCGGGCCTCGGGCGCGGCGAGCGCGCTCTCGACTGCAAGCATCTCGTCGGGGTAGGGCTCGAGCCAGATCAGCTCCACCACCGGCCGGCCCGGCCCCTCGTCGGGGCCAGCCGGCGGACCCTGCTCGACCGGCAGAATGCGCTTGGGACGCTTGGCGAGTCCGTCGAGACAGACGTTGGTCGCGATTCGGTAGAGCCACGGCCGCAGCGAGCGGTCGGTATCGAACCCGCCCAGCCCGCGCCAGGCGCGAAGCAGCGTGTCCTGGAGCGCGTCGTCGGCGTCAAAGGGCGAGCCGAGCATCCGGTAGCAGTGGGCGTGGAGCTCGCCGCGATGCGGCTCGACCAGCTCGCCGAAGGCCTGCTCGTCGCCGCCGCGCGCCGCCGCCAGCAATCGCGAGCCGCCGCTGGCCGGGCCGGTGCCCATAGGACAAGATTATCGGGGACGAAGCGATGAGTTTCCGCCACGACCCCGGTAGTAGGAGGCAGGAGTAGATCAACCACCCACAAATCGAGGTTCCACTGATGAGCAGAAAGCTGACTGCAACCTTTTTCGTCTCCCTGGACGGCGTTGTCGAAGCCCCGCAGGACTGGCACTTCCCTTACTTCGACGAGGAGATGGGCAACGCGATCGGAGCAGCGATGGGCTCCGCCGACGCGATGCTGTGCGGGCGGGTCACCTACGAGGAATGGGCAGCGTTCTGGCCGGGCGCCGACAACGAGATGGCCGCCTACATGAACGAGACCCCCAAGTACGTCGCCTCGAGGACGCTCGACGAGGTCGAGTGGCAGAACTCGCACCTGCTCGCGGGTGACGTGCCGGCAGCCGTCGCCGAGCTCAAGCAGCAGGCCGGCAAGGACATCGTCATCTCCGGGAGCGCGACGCTCACCCGCTCGCTCTTGCGCGAGGGGCTCGTCGACGAGCTCCACCTGATGATCCACCCGGTCGTCGTCGGCGCCGGCGCGAATCTGTTCCCGAACGGCGACCGGCACACGCTCGAGCTCGCTGACTCGACCACCTTCGAAACCGGTGTCGTCCACGCGATCTACAAGCCGGTGGACACGGCAGGAGGTGAGTCATGAGCACCGTGAGATCGAAGGACAGGACGGCGATCGCCTACGAGCGCGCCGGCTCGGGGCCGCCGCTGATCCTGGTCGACGGGGCGCTCTGCTACCGCGATTCCGGGCCGGCGCGCAAGATGGCCGCGGAGCTCACCGACCGCTTCACGGTGTTCACCTACGACCGGCGCGGCCGCGGCGAGAGCGGCGACACGCAGCCGTACTCGGTGGCGCGGGAAGTCGAGGACCTCGAGGCGTTGATCGAGGCTGCGGGCGGGCGGGCGCAGCTGGTCGGTTTCTCGTCGGGGGCGGTGCTTGCGCTCGAGGCGGCGAGGGCGGGCGCCGCGATCGACAAGATCGCCGCCTACGAGCCGCCGCTGATCGTCGACGACTCCCGGCCTCCGATGCCGCCCGACTATGTCCCGGGCCTGCGCTCGGACCTCGCCGCGGGCCGCCCGGGCGCGGCCGTGAAGCGGTTCATGCGACTCGTCGGCATGCCGGCCTTCCTGGTGGCCCTGTTCCCTGTTCTGCCGAACTGGCGGAAGCTGAAGCGCGTCGCGCCGACGCTGCCGTACGACGCGATGATCATGGGCGAGACGCAGTCCGGCAGACCGCTCGACCCCGAGCACTGGGCCGCGGTCCGGGTTCCCACCGTTGTCCTCGTCGGCGGCAAGAGCGGGAAGTGGATGGCCAACGGGACGCGCAGCCTCGCCGAACTGCTGCCCGAGTCGGAATACGAGGAGCTCGAAGGTCAGTCGCACATGGTCAAGGCAAAGGCTCTGGCGCCGACGTTGAAGCGCATCCTGGCCTCCGGGCAAACGAATGCATCAACTTCGACAACGGCGAAGATGCGAGGGCAATAATCCGAAGGAGTATCGATGAGCGAGTACGCAGTAGCCCGCCTGGAGGACATCGACGAGATCAGTGACGGCCGCGAGCCGTGGCGTCCGGTGCGCCTTCACTTCGGCATCACTTCGTTCGGGATCAACACCTGGACCGGCCGGGAGGCGGGAGACAGGATCATCAACGAGCACGACGAGGAGGGAGAGGATGAGGAGCTCTACTTCGTCCACAGCGGCCGAGCCAGGTTCGAGCTCGGCGGCGAGCCCCTGGATGTGCCGGCCGGCACGTTCGTCTTCGCCCGCCCGGGCGTGAAGCGGACGGCCTTCGCCGAGGAGCCTGGGACGACGATCATCGCGTTGGGGGCCAGGCCGGGACAGGTGTACGAGCCGACGGGTTGGGAGCTCTTCGCCCCGGTTGACCGTCTCTACCGTGAGGGGCGGTACGACGAAGCCGCCGACCAAGCTCAGGACGTGGCCGCTGCCCACCCGCAATACCCCGCGCTCCTCTACAACCTCGCCTGCTGTGAGAGCCTCGCCGGGCGTAAGGCCGCCGCGATCGAACACCTGCGGCTCGCGATTGAAGCGTCGGAGAGCCTTCGGTCTTCCCTGGCGCAGGACGCGGACCTCGACCCTCTGCGCGAGGAGCCGGAGTTCAAGGCGCTCGTCGCTGGTTGAAGCTCAGAGTAGGCGCGGCTTCCCGGCGTGCGATAGCCAGGGCCTCTCGATATGGAGCTAGCCGGACTCGAACCGGCGACCTCCTGGGTGCGATCCAGGCGCTCTTCCAGCTGAGCTATAGCCCCGAGTGCGGTGTCGCTCCGCGCTGCGGAGGATACTTGCCCGCCGGGTTGGTCGCGAGGCTCCGGGTGAAGCTGACGACGAGCCGTCGCGCGGGGTCCGAGCGGCGGAGGGGAACCGAGGCAAGCGGCGAAGCAAGGCGTCGTTCACGGCTCCCGGAGCGGGCCGGCATCTGCAACCCTTCAAGCCTCATGGGAATCCTCGATGACGCGATCCGCGAGCACCTGGAGCTGAAGCGCCAGCACGGCGCGGCGAGCTCCGAGCTCGACCAGCTCGAGCAGGAGGTGTTCGGCCCCGTGGCCCGCCCGGGCGACCCCGAGTTCGAGACCGGCGAAGAGCCGGCGGCGGGCGAGCACCGGGTCGCGGAGGCCGCGGGAGGCGATGACCCGACGACCGTCCTGCCGCAGTCGGGCGCCGAGCCGGAGTCGGTCGAACAGCCCGTCCCCGAAGCGCCCGAGGCGGAGATCTTCGACGTCGACGAGGTCGCCCTCGGCGACATCGACCTCGACGAGGAGCTGAAGACTCCGGCCGAGCGTGCCCGAGAGGAGCACTCCCACCTCGAGGACACGGTCGACCATCCTGCCCCCGAGGTCGCCTCGCTCGAGGAGGAGCTCGAGGCCGCGGCGCCGGCGCCGGCGGCGCCCGACTCGGATCAGCTCGACCCCCCCGCCGCCTCACCGGTCGAGGAGCCGGAGCCGGGGGACCCCGAGATCCCCGCCTCCAACGAGGAGCCCGAGTCGCTCGAGTTCGACGAGCTTCCCGGTGAGCCCGTCGAGCCGCGCGCCCGCCGCGACGACGACGAGAGCGACGACGACCTGCTCGAGGAGACCCCCGACTTCCTCAAGGACGCGCCCGACGGCGAGGACCTCTGGTTCGAGCAGGGCAAACCGAAGGACTTCGACTTCTAAGAGAAGTAGCCGCGGGTGCGGCTGGCTTCGACGACCCGGTCGACGCCGATCTCGAAGGCCGCCTCGCGCAGTGACTTGCCGTCGCGGTCGGCGCGGGCGCTGACCTCCCCGAACGTGCGCTTCATGATCGTGCGCAGCATGTCGTTGACGGCCGGCTCCTCCCAGCGGAAGTGCTGGAGGTTCTGCACCCACTCGAAGTAGGAGACGACGACGCCGCCGGCGTTGGCGATCAGGTCGGGGACGACGGCGATCCCGCGGTCGGCGAGGATCCCGTCGGCAGCGAACGTGGTCGGGTTGTTGGCGCCTTCGACCATCAGGCGGCAGTTGAGGACCGAGGCGTTGTCCTCGTGGACCATGCCGCCGAGCGCCGCCGGGAAGAAGACGTCGCAGGGAACCTCGTAGAAATCGCCGGTCGCGATCTCCTCGGCCTCCGGGAACTCGGTGATCTTGCCGCCCTGGAGGTGGAGGTGCTCGGCGAGGCGGTCGGGGTCGATCCCGGCCTCGCTCTGGATCGCTCCGTCCTGGTCGGCCACCGCGACCATCTTCGCGCCGAGCTCCTGCATCGCCCGGGCGATCCAGGAGCCGACATTGCCGTAGCCCTGGACCGTGAAGGTCGTCTCCGCGGGGTCGATCTCGAGCCGCTTGGCGGCCTGCTCGAACATGACGACGCAGCCGCGCCCGGTCGCGGCCTCGCGACCGTAGGAGCCCTCCAGCGAGATCGGCTTGCCGGTCACGCAGGCCGGCGTGTGGCCGTTGAGCTTGCCGTACTCGTCCATCATCCAGGCCATCGTCTGCGCGCTGGTGCCGATGTCGGGGGCGGGGATGTCGCGGTTGGGGCCGACGACCTTGTTGATCTTGTCCAGCAGCGAGCGCGTGATCCGTTGCAGCTCGTCCTCCTTGAGCCCGCGCGTGTCTACGTTGACCCCGCCCTTGGCCCCTCCGAACGGGATGCTTGCGACGGCGGTCTTCCAGGTCATCATCGAGGCGAGCGCCCGAACCTCGTCGATGTCGACCTCGGGGTGGTAGCGCATGCCGCCCTTGTAGGGACCGCGGGCCCCGTTGTGCTGGATCCGGAAGCCGTGGAAGACGCGCATCCTGCCGTCCGAGAGCTTGATCGGGATCTGCACCGAGACCTCCCGGTAGGGCTCCCAGAAGATCTGGCGCGCGTCCTCGGGAAGCCCGAGGCTGTCCCAGGCGCGGTCGAAGTGATGGCGGACGACCTCGAGCTCGGAGACCCGCGCCCGCCTGGTCCGCAGATCCTCCGGCTCCTTCAACGCCTCCGTTGCCATCGCTCTCCTCCGATCGGACGGCCGCCCGCATCCTCCCACAGCCGGCCCGGCGACGGGCTTCCTACAATCGCTCAGAACATCGAGGGGCCATAGCTCAGCTGGCTAGAGCGTTCGGTTTGCATCCGAAAGGGCGTGGGTTCGAGTCCCACTGGCTCCATCGGGGCGCGAAAGCGCCGATGCCGATCCGTCGGCGGGCCGCGTCAGTGTCCCTTCGCGATGGCCGAGGACGAACCAGCGCTCGGGCGAAGCCCCAGGGTCCGGATCGTCGTCCTCGCGCTGGCCGCGATCGCCGGCTGGCTCGACGGCCTGACGTTCGTGGCCCTCGGCACCGTCTTCGTCTCAGCGGTGACCGGCGATCTGGTCCAGCTCGGGGTCGAGATCGCCGCCGGCGACACGAGCCGGCTGCTGATTCTCCTTGCCGCCCTCGGGGCGTTCATGGCCGGGACCTCGATCGCCGTGGTGTTGGTGCGGACGGCCGGATCGCTGGCCTGGCCGGGGCCGGTGCGCCGGCCGTTGCTCCTGCACGCGGGGCTGCTTGTCCTCTTCGCGATGCTCTGGACCGCGATCGGCGACCCCAGCCCGGGCACCGCCGGCGCCTTCGTCGTCGTCGCGGTCGCGGCTCTCTCGGCCGGGATCCAGGGCGCCGCGATCCTCGGCCTCGGGATCCGGGGCGCCAGCGTCAGCGCCGTCACCAACGTGCTGATGCTGCTCGCCGCCGGCCTCGCCGAGCGCGAGAGCGGCGTCGCAGGGCCGCGCGCCGGGTTGCCGCTCTGGGAGCTGGCGATGATCCTGGTCGTCTACTGCCTCAGCGGCCTCGTTGTCGCGCTGGCGCTGTCGGGCGAGGCAGGGCTGCTCGTCTGGCTGCCGGCGGCGATCGCGATCGGCGTCATCGCCGCGATCCCGGGCCGCGACCCCGAGGCCGCGACGGGCTAGAAGCTGCCCCGCCCGAGGCGCCTCAGGGGATCGACTGCTGGCTCTCGCAGCTCGCGTTGGCGCTGTCGTTGCCGCGGCCGCCGTCGCAGCGGTCGAACCCGCTGCCGGCATCGAAGCGGTCGTTGCCGCCGTTGCCGAACGAGCGGTCGTCGCCGGAGCTGCCGTTGATCGCATCGTTGCCGCCGCCGCCGCGGAGCTCGTCGTCGCCGGGCCCGCCGACCACCCGGGGCGGGTTCGAGAGCCCGCCGGCCGCCTGTCCGCGGCTGAAGTCGTCGCCACCGCCGCCGAACAGCTCGTCGTCGTCGTCGGCGCCGAGCAGCAGGTCCTCGCCCGGGCCCGCGCAGGCGACGTCGTCTCCACCGCCGCCGTAGAACTTGTCGTTGCCGCCGGCGAGGTTGACGACGTCGCGACGGTTGCTGCCGATCACGACGTCCTTGCCGCCCCCGATCCGCTCGCCGCGCTCGTTCTTGGTGATCGTCACCGCGAGGCCCCGGCAGGTGCGCTTGCCGCCCGCGCCGGCGCCCGGGGCGAGCTGGGCTGCGAGCAGCGCCAGGCCGAGCGCCGCGATGACGGTCAGGGAGGTGCGCCTCATCGCTCCGGAGGATCGCGCATAGCGCCGATCAGCGCCAGCACCACCGCGACGCAGACGAACAGGGAGACGGCGGCGATCACGATCGTCGCCAGGTTGAGCTCCGCGGTGGCCAGCGCCGCCACGGTGAGCCCGCCGAGCACGATCAGGAAAACGATCCCGCCGACGATGATCGCGATCGGGCGCTCGTCCATCGCGATCAGGGCGCGGGAACGGCGCCGGGCGCGGCCGGCGAGCCACTGCTGCTACCGGTGGGGCCGTGGCGGGTGATCAACCAGCCCGCCACGAGCCCGACCGCGAAGCCGCCGACGTGGGCGAGGTAGGCGCTGCCGCCGCTGGCGATGTCGGTCGAGGCGAGGTTGCCGACGCCGCCGAGGAGCTGCAGGGCGAACCAGACGAGGGCGAGCAGCAGAACCGGCGCCTCGAGCAGGCCGGCGAAGAGCGGCACCACGCTGAGGGTGACGACGCGCCCGCGAGGACGCAGCACCAGATAGGCCCCGAGCGCACCGGAGACGGCGCCGGCGGCGCCGATCAGCGGCCCGGTCGCAGCCGGATCGATGAGGCTCTGCGCGTAGGCGGCGAGAAAGCCCGCCGCGAGGTAGAGGACGAAGAAGCGCCGCGGGCCGATCAGCGCTTCGACGGCGCCGCCGAAGATCCACAGGAAGAGCATGTTGATCGCGACGTGCAGCACGTCGGCGTGGAGGAACATCGACGTGATCGGGGTCAGCCACCACGGCGCCTGGTCGAGGTTGTCGGGGATCGACGTCCCGACCGTGCCGCCGGCCTCGACCAGCCCGTCCTCACCGCAGACGATGCCCTCCGATCCGATCCCGCAGGCGCTGCCGGGATGGGTCAGCCGGAACGGGATCGCGCCGAGCTCGATCGCCGCCTGGTCGCGCTTGGAGACGTGCTCGGCGGCGAGCTCCGGGGTCGAGGAGTCGTTGCCCGAGAGCGTCAGCTGCCAGCCGAGGACGAGCAGGTTGACGACGATCAGCGCGATCGTGACCCGGGGCAGCGGGCCGGAGGTGAGGCTTTCCTTGAGCGGGATCAAGCCCCCACAGGTTGGCCGATCGGCCCCGCTCCGGCGTTCAGCCCGGCGTCGCGGCAAGCGCCTCGCGGGCGCTCTCGTCGGCGTGGTAGCTGGAGCGGACGAGCGGTCCGGCGGCGACCGACTCGAAGCCGAGCTCGCGGGCCGCGGCGGCGAGCGCGTCGAACTCCTCCGGCTCCCAGTAGCGGACGACCGGCAGGTGACGCTCGGTCGGGCGCAGATACTGGCCGACGGTGAGGACCTGGACGCGGTGCTCGCGGAGGATCCCGAACGTCTCGACCAGCTCCTCGAAGCTCTCGCCGAGGCCGACCATCAGCCCGGACTTGGTGATCACCTCGTCGCCGCCCATCTCCTTGGCCAGCCGCAGGACCCGCGCCGAGCGCTCGAACCGCGAGCCGCGGCGGGCGATCGGGTAGAGCCGCGGCACGACCTCGCAGTTGTGGTTGAAGACGTCGGGCCGCTCGGCGATCACCTTGGCCAGCGGCATCTCCTGGCCGCGGAAATCAGGCGTCAGCACCTCGACGCGGCAGCCCGGGGCCTGGGCGCGGATCGATCGGATCACCCCGACGAAGGCGCTCGCGCCGTAGTCGGGGAGGTCGTCGCGGTCGACCGAGGTGACAACCGCGTGGCGGAGGCCCATCCGCGCGACCGAGCGGGCGACGCGGGCCGGCTCGAGCGGGTCGTTCCAGGTCGGCTTGCCGGTGTTGACGTTGCAGAACCCGCAGCGCCGGGTGCAGGTGTCGCCGAGGATCATGAACGTGGCCGTGCCGCGCTCCCAGCATTCGCCGACGTTCGGGCAGTTCGCCTCGGCGCAGACGGTGTGCAGGCCCTCGGACTTGATCTGGGACTTGAGCTCGCGGTAGCGGGGGCCGCCGGGGGCGGGCACCTTGAGCCAGCGCGGCTTGCGTTCGCGGAACGGCAGCCCCTGGACCTTCTCGACCGCGATTCCGCCCGGCCGGGCCCGCGAGCGGGTCTTGTGCTCGCGCGCGGGGGGAGGGGGCGCGGCGGGGGATGCGACCGGGGGAGGGGTGCTCACCCCGGCAACGTTAGCGGCCGTTCGCCGTCCGCCCGGGCGCCGATGGAGCTCATTCGGGCAACTCGACCACCGACTGCAGGTACTCGGGCTCGAGTACGAGCGACCCGTCGGTCGCCTGGTTCTGGGCGGCGGTCAGCTCGGCGATCTTCGCCCGCGCCTCCTCCCAGCGCCCCTCCGGCTCGAGCGCCTCCTTGGCGAGGATGACCGGGCCGAGCCATTGCTCGTCCTCGGCGAGCTGCTCCTCGACGGATGCGCGCTCGATGTGGACCCGCTCGCGTGTGCAGGTGACGCTCGCGCCGCTTGCCGCGAAGAGGCCGCGCACGTGGTCCTCGTTGCCCCAGAGAATCGGCGGCTGAAAGCCCTCCGGCGGCGGCGGCAGGTACTGGACGAGGAGCATGAAGAGCTGCCCGATCCCTCCCTCCGGCGTCCACGCCGCGATCCCGATCCGGCCGCCGGGACGGCAGACGCGGACCAACTCGCCGGCGGCCCGCTGCTGGTCGGGGGCGAACATCACCCCGAACATCGAGACCACCGCGTCGAAGGAGTCGTCCTCGTAAGGCAGCGCCTCGGCGTCGCCCTCGACGAGGTCGATCTCGACGCCGGCATCACTGGCGCGCTCGGCCGCGATCGCGAGCAGCTTCGGAGTCAGGTCGAGCCCGCTGGTGACGGCACCGCGCTGGGCTGCGATCAGGGCGGCGTTGCCGGTCCCGGTGGCGACGTCGAGGACCCGCTCTCCGCGCTCGACCGCGAGCCGGTCGACGATCTTCTCGGCGGCCGGAACCGTCCGGGTGGCGATCTTCGCGAAGTCGCCGACCGTCCACATGTGCCGCTGTCGTTCCTTGATCTCATCGAACGCGCTCATCGGACCTCCTTCTCGCCGCAGAACCCCTCGGAGCCTACGGCGAACCTCACCGTGGCGCCAGCCGAATCGGCAGGCCGCCGGCGGGGGAGAGGGTCGGCGCCTGGCGGATCTCGAGCTCGAAGCCGGCCGGCAGCTCGAAGCGGAAGCGGCGGATCAGGGCCGCGGCGACCGCGTGGACCTCGGTGTAGCCGAAGCGCTTGCCGATGCAGACCCGCGGCCCCATCCCGAACGGGACGTAGGCGCCGCGCGGCCAGCGCGCCCGCCGCTCGGGCAGGAAGCGGTCGGGGTCGAAGCGCTCGGGGTCGGGGAACACCTCCGGCAGGCGGTGGCTGACCCAGGAGCTGTAGAAGCAGGGGAGGCCGGCGGGGACGGCGTGGCCGGCGAACTCGAAGTCGCGGATCGAGCGCCGCGGCCCGATCCAGGCCGGCGGGTAGAGCCGCAGGGTCTCGTCGATCGCCCGTGAGAGGGTCGGCAGGCCGTCGGCGAGCTCGGCCGCGCCGGGGTCGCGGTCGCCGCAGACCGCGCGGAGCTCGGCCGCGATCCGGTCGGCCCATTCGGGGGCGCGGGCGAGCTCGTAGATCAGGAAGCTGATCGTCGAGGTGGCGGTGTCGTGACCGGCGAAGAGCAGGGTGAGGACGTGGTCGAGCACCTGCCGGTCGCTCAGCGAGCGGCCCTCGGAGTCGGTCGTGGCAAGCAGCGATGAGAGGATGTCGCCGTCGTCCTCGCCCCGCGCCCGCCGCCCGGCGATCTCGGCGCCGACGAGCTGCTCGAGCGCGGCCCGGTCCCGCCGCAGCTTCGCCAGCGGGGTCCCCGGTCCGACCAGCATCTGCATCGGGTACTCGCGGGCGTGGAAGCCGAGCCCGCTCTCGAACCGGTCGGCGATCTCGCCCGCCCGCCCCGATTCGCGGTCGAAGCCGAACAGCGCCCCCATCGCGATCGTCATCGCGAGGTTCCGCGTCCAGCCGTAGAGGTCGACGGTCCCCCGCTCGGGCAGTGTCTCCGCGGCCGCCGCGGCCTCGTCTCCCATCACCGTGACCGCCGCCATGATCCGCTCGCGATGGAACGCCGGCATCAGGATCGCCCGCGAGCCGTCGTGATAGTCGCCGTCGGTGGTCAGCAGGCCGTCGCCGATCAGGGTCAACAGGTCGCCGAGCCGGCCCTGCCGCCAGCCGAACGCGTCACGGTCGGAGACGAGCACGAAGTGGTTGGCCTCGGGTCCGATCAGCGCGAGGTTGTAGCCGAACACGATCCGCACCCCGAAGATCGGCCCGTACCGCTCGTAGCACTCGAGCAAAATCGCGAGGACGTCATGGCGGAAGCGGCGGGTGTTGCGCAGGCTCGGCCGCGTCTCGCCGGGCGGGAAGCGGCATCGCCGCCGGGCCCGCATCTCGCCGCGCAGCTCGCTGAAGAATGCCCACGGCCCCGGGAACGCCGGCCGTGGGCCGGGATCGCCGAGCCGCAACCGGGCGCCGTTCATGGGCGCACGGCCGTGCCCGCGGCGACGGCTTCGAGGAACCGCCCGATCCCCTCGGCGATCCGGGCGGTCCGCTCCGAAGGCCAGAGGTCGAAGGCGTGCTCGGCGGCGGGCAGCTCGATGTAGCGGACCGGCTGCGTCGAGACCGCCCGCAGCCGGGCGACGAAGTCGCGCGCGTCGGCGACCGGGACGAGCGTGTCGCGCTCGCCGTGGATGACGAGGAACGGCGGCGCCCCGGAGTGGACGCGGAAGCTCGGCGAGGCGGAGCGGAACGCCTCAGCGTCGTCCTCATAGCGGCGCTTGAAGACGATCCGCTCGAGCAGCCACTCGCGGATCCCCGGGTAGTAGAAGCCGTTGGCGTCGGTGAAGTCGTAGATGCCGTAGAAGGGGACCGCCGCCGCCACCGTGGTGTCGGCCTGCTCGAACCCGGGCTGGTACTCGGGCGCGTTCGCGGTCAGGCCGGCGAGCGCGGTCAGATGTCCACCGGCGGAGCCGCCGGTGATGCAGATCATCTCCGGGTCGATGCCGAGATCCCCGGCGTTGGTGCGGACCCAGGCGATCGCCCGCTTGACGTCGACGATCTGGTCGGGGAACGTCGCCTCCGGGCTCAGCCGGTAGTCGATGTTGAACCCGGTCCATCCGATCTGCGCGAGGTGGTTGAGCAGCGGGATCCCCTGCTCCCAGCGCGACCCGGCGAACCAGCCGCCGCCGTGGACCTGGATCACCGCCGGACGCGGGCCGTCGCCGCCGCCGGGGATCTCGCCGGCGCCGCGGTAGATGTCGAGCCGCAGGCGGGTGCCGTCGACCTCGGCGAAGACCAGCCCGCGCTCGCGGCGGACCCCGCGGGTGGTGAACATCAGCGGCGGGATCGCGAGGTGGGAGCGGGGAACGCGCGGCCCGTCGCCCGCCGGCTCGAGGTCGTCGAGCGCCTCGTCGATTCGAACGATGCTGCGGTGGGCGGTCCAGGCGTTGCGGAGCTCCCAGCCGATCCCGAGGGCGACGACGGCCCGGAGCGCCGCCGGCAGCCGGCCGCGAACGCCGAGTGCCCGCAGGACCGCGAGGACGGCCGCGCCGGCCGCGGCGAGCTGCGGACCCGACTCGCGCAGGACCGTGGCCGTCCACCAGCGGACGATCCGAAAGCGCAGCGCGGGCGGCGCCAGCGGCCGGATCGAGGCGATCCGCCGCTGCTCCCTCAGCAATGCGCGCAGGAATCCCGGCGGTCGTTCGTGGGAGCGGCCGTGCGGCACGGCTGCAGTCTAGATAGCGGCTCGCCGGAGAATCGGCGCCGCCGAGCGACGAGAACCAGCCGGGCTAGAGCCCGTAGGTCTTCGAGACGATCTCGCGCTGGATCTCGTTCGTGCCGCCGTAGATCGACATCACGAGGGTGGCGCGGACGTGACGCTCCATGTCGTACTCGGAGGCGTAGCCGTAGCCGCCCATCATCTGCATTCCCTCGAGGGCGACGTGCTTGGCGAGCTCGGTCGCCTTCAGCTTCGCCATCGAGGCCTCGCGGGGGAGCATCCGGTCGGGGTCGTCGTCGACCTTGCGGGCGACGTCGTAGATGAGCAGCCGGGTCGCCTCGAGCTCGGTCGCGAGGTCGGCGATCCGGTGCTTGAGCGCCTGGAAGGAGCCGATCGGGCGGCCGAACTGCTTGCGCTCCTTG
>DASSEM010000084.1:0-9609 GCA_035695265.1 Solirubrobacterales bacterium | reverse complement strand
TCGCCGCTGCTCTCGGGCACACTTCCGGCCAGGAGCCATATCTGGTGCTCTGCAGCAAGGTCGGCAAGGGCACGGACGCGCGGACCGTCCAGCGGCTCAGCCTGCCTGCGTGCTTCGTCCGCGGTCGAGCGTGGATCCGCTGGATCGTGGGTGCAGGGCCATAGCTCCGGGAGCACGACCAGGTCGCAACCTCGGCTGACGAGCAGTTCAACGAAGTCCGCCACCTCGCGCAGCCCGTCATCGGAGCTACTCAACCGAGGAAGCCATTGAGCCATACCGACGACGACGGTTTCCCGCTCGTCGGAGCGGACGGCGTGTGAACCGTTGCTCACCCCGCCCTCCCTCTCCGGGACTTTGTCTACGTCCTCCGCCATCCGCCGTACTACTCCTCGGAAGTCGTCTCGCCGAGCGCCTGCTCGCCGAATGACGTATCGAGGTAGTCGGAGACCTGAGGGTCACCCTCGAGCTGTCCCTGCTCGTCCATGATCGCCTTGATGTCGTTCCACAGCGCCTCGTACTCGTTGCCGAGGAACTCCTGGGACTCCGCCAGACCGAACAGCTCGACGCCGTCGAACGTCTCACGGAGCTCGCCCGGGTTCGAGCCGACGTTCTCGGCGATGATCGCCTGCGCCTCCTTGGTGTTCTCCTCGTAGAAGTCGACCGCATCGCCCCAGGCCTGCAGCGCGGCCACGACCGCGTCCGGGTTCTCCTCGGCGAACTGGGCCTGGACCGCGAGCCCGTCGGAGATCAGACCGGGACGCTCCGCCGCGGTGTAGATCACCTGGCAGTCCTCACCCTCCTCGATCGCGGCCTGGAGGTAGGGCTGGTAGGTGACGGCGACGTCGACCCGGCCGGCGACCGCCGCCGTAGCGGCATCGGACGGCGGCAGGTTGACGTAGTCGATCGTGTCGTGGCTGATCCCCGCCTGACCGAGCGCGTAGCGGAACAACACGTCGGAGACCGAGAACTCCTCGTAGGCGACCTTCGCACCCTCCAGCTGCTCGATCGACTGGATGCCCGGATCGCAGGAGAGGATCCCGTCCGCCTCGAGCGAGAAGTCCTCCATCAGCGGCATCTTGTACTCGATCCCCAGATCGGCGAGCCGGATCAAATCGTTGGTAGCACTGTTCGCCATCTGGAACTTGCCGCTCGCGAAGCCGGACTCGAGCTCGCTCCGTCCTGAGAAGTTGACCAGCTTGATGTCGATCCCGTTGTCCTTGTCGAAGCCTTGATCCTCCGCGATCCACCAAGGCCCGTAGCCGATCCACGGCTGCGTTCCCATCCCCACCTCGGTCAGGGCTCCGGACTCACCGCCCTCGGCCGACGTGTCGTCGCCGTCGTCTCCGCAGGCCGCAAGTAGCAGCGCTGTCAGCATCGCCAACACGGCGACGCCGAAGCTTCTCAACGCGTGTGGGGTCCCCAAGCGGGCGCCCGCCGCCGGCTCCGCCCCGGTCTCGCTCTCGCTACCCGCCATCAGCGCCATCGAGCTCTCCTCCTGGTCGCACGGCTGCAAAAACATCGTACACACCTCTTCTCACTAGGCAGTAACGAACGCTCACATCGTGAGAGGGCATCAGACGATCCTTCCGATCACGAAGCCGATCAGGACCCCGACCACGAGCACCCCCACCGTTCGCGCCCAGGCCGGAACCGGATTGAACGCTTCCACCTCAGAAGCGGGGGCCGGCCGGCTATCCCCCGCTCCGCTTTCGCCAACCGGAGTCGAGGGATCACCGCCTGCTGAGGCCGTAACCGGCGCCGTCCGGTGGCTCTCGCCTGCTGAGTCAGGAGCCGGGGCCGGCCGGTGGCGGCCGGCCGAACTCCGAAGAGCCGGAGGCCGGTCGCTACCGGCCGGCTCCGGCGTCGCTTCCTCAGGGCTCGGCCCCGGTGTGGCTTCGCCGGCTGCCTCGAGGTTGCGAAGCGTCTCGACGATCATCTTCCGGCTGACCCCCGGCGCCAGCCGCTGGCCGATCCCAGCGACCGGACCGGTCAGCTTGAACTCGCCGCGATAGGCAACCTCGGTGCCGTCACCCGCCTCGCGCAGCTCGATCTCGCCCTGGCCGTCGATCGTGCCCTTGTCGCCGCGGCCCGAGACCTTGATCGTGCAACGCTCCGGCTCCTCGACGTCGGCGTAGAGCACGGTGCCCTCGTAGACGCCCTTGACGGCGCCGATCGCGACTGCGATCGCGGTCCGGTAGCGGTGCTCCTCACCCTCTTCGCGCTCGAGCCCGCGGCAGCCGGGGATCGCCGCGCCGAGCGTCCCGGGGTCGTTGAGCAGGGCCCAGACGCGCTCGCGGGGGAGCGCCAGGTTCTCACTGCCGTCAACCCGCGCCATCGTCATCCTCCTCGCGCCGCACCGCGGCGGCGACCCGCTCCGGGGTGAACGGTAGCGCCGTCAGCGCGACCCCGCAGGCGTCCTCGATCGCGGCGGCCACCGCCGGCGCCGGCGGGCCGATCGGAGGCTCGCCGATCCCGCGCGCGTTGAACGGGCCCATCCCCTCGCCGCTCTCGAGCACGATCGACTCGATCGCCGGCAGCTCGACCGCGGTCGGGATCAGATACTGGGCGAAGGTCGTGGTCAGGTTCTGACCCTCCTCGAAGACGACCCGCTCCGCCAGCGCGTAGCCGAGCCCCATCGCCACCGCGCCTTCGATCTGCCCTTCGACCGACTGCGGGTTGATCGCCTGGCCGACGTCGTGGCCGGCGACGTAGCGCAGCACCCGGACCTGGCCGGTGTCGAGGTCGACCTCGACGTCGACCGCATGGCAGCCGTAGGTCAGGTCCGGGAACACGCGACCGCGCCAGCTCTCGTCGGCCTGCCAGGGAACGCCCTTCGGCGCGCGGTGGGTGGCGAGGACGTGCCAGGGCGCGTTGACCGAGGCGGCGGCCGCGAGGAGCTCCTCGAAGGGGATCTCGCGCTCGCCGTCCTGCTCACGAACGCCGCCGGGACCGAACTCGACCCGCTCGGCGTCGACCTCGAGCAGCCCCGCAGCGACCCCGGCGAGGGACTCGCGCAGCTCGCGCGCCGCCTTCAGGACCGCGTTGCCGGACATGTAGAGCTGTCGGGTCGCCGTCGTCGTGCCGGTCAGCGGGTTCAGGGCCGAGTCGCCGATGTGGATCGAGATCCGCTCCGGCGCCACGCCGAGCACCTCGGAGGCGATCTGGATCAGCGACGAGGCCTGGCCGCCGCCGATGTCGGGGACCGCGATCCGGATCGTCAGCGTCCCGTCGAGCTCGAAGCCGATCCAGGCGCTCGACCAGTCGTTGAGCCAGATGCATCGCCCATAGGGCTGCAGGTTGCAGGCATAGCCGCGGCCGACCGCGCGTCGCGGCCCGCTCGGCTCGGGCGGCTCGCCGGCCCGCTCGCCGACCGCGTCGACGAGCGCCGGCAGCTCGACCGAGGTCTCGAGCGGCTGGCCGATCGGCAGCGTGTCGCCGCGCTGGACGAAGTTGCGTCGCCGCAGCTCGAGCCCGTCGATGCCGAGCTCGCGGGCGAGCCGGTCCATCTGGCCCTCGTATCCGAGCGCCACCTGCATCCCGCCGAAGCCGCGCATCGCGCTGCACGGGGTGTGGTTCGTATAGACGGTGCGCGCCCTGATCTTCACGTTCGGGCAGCGGTACGGCCCGGTCGCGCAGGTCGTCGAGTAGAGCAGGACGAGGGCGCTGAGCAGGGCGTAGGCGCCGCCGTCGGAGAGGATGTCGACGTCCATCGCGACGAGCTGCCCCTCGGCGTCGGCACCGGTCCGGTAGCGCATCCGGACCGCGTGGCGGTTCTGGCGCGCGGTCAGCGACTCCTGCCGGCTCCAGATCATCCGCACCGGCCGGCCGGTCAGCGCGACGACGATCCCGAGGTAGGGCTCGACCGTCATGTCCTCCTTGCCGCCGAAGCCGCCGCCGACGTACGGGGTGATCAGCCGCACCTTGTTGTCGGGCAGCTCGAGGATCCGGGCGACGTCGCGGAAGTGCTCGACGACCTGGGTGGCGGCGCGGATCGTGATCACGCCGTCGGTGTCGCGCCAGGCGACCCCGGCCTCGGGCTCGAGGTAGGCGTGGTCGATGAACTGGGTCCGGTACTCGTCCTCGACGACCGCCGCGGCCCCGGCGAGGCTCGCCTCGACGTCGCCCTCCTCGAGCTCCCAGTGGGCGAGCAGGTTGCCGCTCTCGTGGAGCTGCTGGGCGTCGTCGTCGAGCGCGTGCTCGGGGTCGTCGACGACCGGCAGCGGCTCGTAGTCGACGACGATCGCATCGAGCGCCGCCAGCGCCGCGTCCTCGCTCTCGGCGGCAATCAGCGCGATCGGCTCGCCGTGGTAGCGGACGACCTCGTCGGCGAGCACGTTCGAGCGCGCCTTCAGCGCGCCGACCTCGAGCGTCTGACCGGGCACGTCGACCCAGACGGTGTTCTGGGGGATGTCGGCGGCAGTGAACACCCGTACGACACCCTCGATCGCCTCGGCGGCCGCGACGTCGACGCGGGTCAGCCGCGCATGGGCGTAATCGGAGCGCTTCAGCATCGCGTGGAGCATCCGCGGCAGGGCGTGATCGGCCGCGTAGGAGGTCCGGCCCTGGACCTTCTCGATCGCGTCGTGGCGGGCGAGCTCGGAGCCGACCACGCGCTTGCCCGTCTCGACGCCGACCTCGGTCATGGGCCGATCCCAACCCCGGGGGCGGGAGCGGCGCCCTCGCCGCCCTTCGCCCGGTGCTCGCCCGGCGGGTCGGACGCGATCGCCGCGCCGTCCGGGTCGCCGTCGCGGTAGGCCGCCACGGCGGCGACGATCTTGCCGTAGCCGGTGCAGCGGCAGAGGTTGCCGGCGAGGCTGTGGCGGATCTCCGCGTCGGAGCCGGCGGCGCCGACGCGGACGGCCTCGAGCGCGCTCAGCACCATTCCCGGCGTGCAGAAGCCGCACTGGACGCCGCCGCGCTCGACCATCTCAGCCTGGAGCGGATGGAGCTCGCCGCCCGATGCGAGCCCGGCGACCGTCTCGACCCCGGTCCCCTCGACCTGCGGCGCGAGCACCGAGCACGAGTTCATGGCGACGCCGTCGACGAGGACGGCGCAGGCTCCGCAGACGCCCTCGCCGCAGCCGTGCTTGGCGTCGGTGCGGCCGGCGACGTCGCGCAGCATCCGCAGGAGCGTCCAGTGGGCGGGGCACTCGAGGCTCTGCGGCGCGCCGTTCAGGGTGAAGGAGATCCTCATCGCGCTCCCTCCCGGGCCCGTTCCCAGGCGGCCGCGAGCGCCCGCGCCGCACACGTCCCCGCCGCCCGCGCCCGGTACTCGGCGGAGACGAACGCGTCGTCCTCCGGCGTGACCGCCTCGGTCACGGCGGCGGCAACGCGGTCGAGCAGCGGCTCGTCAATGGCGGCGCCCCGGCAGACGTCCTCCCCGGCGCCGATCCGAAGCGGCCGGTCCGCGATGCCGGCGAGCGCCAGGCGCGCGTCGGCGCAGGCCGCGCCCGCCTCGTCGAGGGTGACGACCGCGGCGGCGGCGGCGATCGCGAAGTCGTCGGCCCGGCCCGCGACCTCGTGGAAGCCGTGGCCGCTGCCGGCCCCGGGGACGTCGAGCTCGACCGCGGTCAGCAGCTCGCCGGATTCGACGGCGGTCTCGAAGAAGCCGTGGAAGAACTCGTCGAAGTCGACGCTGCGCTCGCCCCCCTGTCCGGTGATCACGGCGCGCCCGCCGTAGGCGAGGGCGACCGTGCCGAGCTCGGAGGCGGGATCGGCGTGGCTGAGGCTGCCGCCGAGCGTGCCGCGGTTGCGGACCCGGGGGTTGCCGATGAACCGGGCCGCCTCGCTGGCGAGCGGGACCCTGGCGGCGAGCTCGGCGCTGCGCTCGAGCTCGCGATGGCGGGTCAGCGCGCCGAGCCGGACCGTCCCGCCACCGTTGCCCTCGCTGCCGGCCAGCGGCAGCCGCGCGAGGTCGACGAGCAGGTCAGGCGCCGCCAGCCCGAGGCTCATCATCGGGACGAGGCTCTGGCCGCCGGCGAGCGGGCGGGCCTCGCTCGCGCCGTCGCCGGCCAGCGCCTCGAGCGCCTCGGCGACGCTCTCCGGACGGGCGTACTCGAACGGGCGCGGGTACACCTCAGACGTCCCATCCCGCGTCGACGACGATGTCGTGACCGGTGATGTTCCGGGCACGGTCGGAGACCAGGAAGCGGACCGCCTCGGCGATGTCGACCTCGTCGATGAAGCGCCCGAGCGCCGTCTGCGAGGCGAAGTCGGCGTAGACCTCGTCGTACGTCTTGCCGATCCGGTCGGCCTTCTCGTTGACGATCCGGTCCATGCGCTCGCCGTTGGTCACGTTCGGGCAGACCGCGTTGACGGTGACGTCGTGGGGGCCGAGCTCGAGCGCGAGCGTCCGGGTCAGCCCACGCACAGCCCACTTCGACGACGAGTAGCCGACCCGGTTGCGGTAGCCGCGCAGCCCCGAGGTGCCGGCGATGTTGACGATCCGGCCGCCGCCGCCGTCGATCAGCGCCGGGATCACCGCCTTGCACGGCAGGAAGGTGCCGACGACGTTGACGTCGAGGACGAACCGGAAGTCCTCGAGCGGGACCTCCTGGGCGGGTGTCTCGATCGGCCCGATCACACCGGCGGTGTTGACGAGGATGTCGATCTTGCCGAAGCGCTCGAGCGCCGCGGCCGCCAGCGCCTCCGTCGCCGCCTCGTCGGTGACGTCGCACTGGACGGTCACTCGGCCGCCGTCGGGAAACTCGGCGGCAAGGCGCTCGGCGTGCGCCTCGATCGCCTCCATGTCGCGGCCGGCGAGCACCAGGTCCGCCCCCTCCTCCGCCAGCGCCCTGCAGATCGGCCCGCCCATCCCCTTCGCGGCGCCGGTCACGATTGCGACCTTGCCGTGGAGGTCGAGCGGCCGCTCCCGGGTCGGGACCGCCGCGGTCTGCTCGGTCGCGCCGTCTGCCATCTCAGGTCTCCTCTCCTGACGTCATTTCACGATGTGAAAGACGTTTCCACGTTCTGACGGCTGACGATAACATGCCCTGCACGATCCGCAAGCCCGGATACGGTCACTAGCCGAATGGAGCCGACCACGACCGCGAAGACACGAGCCCCGAGCGCCGCCGCCAACGGTCCCGCCGGCCCCAAGGTCCTCGAGAAGACGCTGCGCGTCCTCGATCTGTTCACGGTCGAGCGTCCCTCGTGGTCGGTGAGCGAGATCGCGCGCGAGCTTGAGATGCCGACCGCGACCGCCCATCGGATCATCCGCGCGCTCGAGGCACGCTCCTACCTGACCCGGATGGACGGCCGCTACCGGCTCGGATTCGCCGCCGTCGACCTCGGCCGCCGCGCGATGGCGTCGGTCGATCTGCGCTCACGGCTCGGCGCGGTCCTGCGCAGCCTCAGCCGCTCGACCGGGGAGACGGTGCTGCTCACGGTCTACGACGAGACCCGGCACGGCTCGCTCTGCATCGACCGGATCGAGGCGACCCACGACCTTCGTCTGACCATCCAGATCGGCCGGGTCACCCCGATCCATGCCGGTGCCTCGGCCAAGGCGCTGCTCGCGTTCCTCGAGGAGCCGATCGTCGCCGATGTCCTCTCCCAGCCGCTGGACGGCTTCGCCGCGGGCACCATCACCGACCCGGATGCGCTGCGCAAGGACCTGGCGCAGATCCGCCGGCGCGGCTGGGCGTCGAGCTACGAGGAGAACAACAACGGTGCCTGGGGCCTGGCGGCGCCGATCCTCGTCAACGGCCTGCCGGTCGCGTCGGTCGGGCTCGCGGCGCCGACCGCGCGCTGGTCGAAGGCCGCAGTCCGCGACCTCGCGAAGATCGTGATCGCCGCGGCCCGCGACGCCGAAGCCAAGCTCGGCGCGGCGGCCTGAGCGCCTCCAGTGGCCGATTTGTCCCACCTGATGGGACAAATCGACCCCGCGGTGGCACCCTAGCCCGGCATCCGGCCCTGCTCGCTGACCCGCGTCTCGCCCTGCTGCAGCATCCGCAGCCCGAGGATCGCGGCGCCGAGGAAGGAGACGGCCGCGAGCGTCACCTGGACGCTGAGGACGCCCTCGCGGCTCCAGTAGACGTCGCGCAGATCGAGCAGGAGCGCCGCCTCGTCGAGCGTCAGCCCGACCCCGGCCCCGAAGGGGATGGCGAGCGCGGTCTCGATGCTCTCGCTCTCGGAGACGAGGCCGGCGGCGCCCGAGCCGAACGCGAGCAGGATCCCGGGCACGAAGTGGTGGATGTGGCGGCCGCCGAGGCGGACGTTGCCGAACGGCCACCACCCCTCGCGGATCCCGAGCGAGGAGACGCGGGCGAGGAGCGACGCTCCGACGAAGCCGACGAACAGGTTGAACAGCGCCGTCTCCGAGCGCGAGGCGACGCGGTAGCCGGTGACCGCGACCCGGACGGTGTCCTGGGAGGCGAGGCCGGCGAGCTCGAGGGCCTCGACCGGCGAGTCGGCCCGCGGCACTCCGCCGGCATCGGCGCCGTGGCGGTCGGCGATCCGGCGCCGGTAGCGGCGCACCATCTCGCCGAGCACGACCGCGCCGGTGGCGAGGGCGGCGGTCGGGGTGAGGACCCGGGTCAGCCGGTCCTCGAAGGCGCGGAGCCGGCGGCTGCGCCCGGGCACCCGCATCAGAGCAGGACGACGTTGTCGGCGGCGAGCGCCCGGGTGACGCCGCGGAAGTCGACGACGAGCGGCGCGGCGGCGACGAGGGCGTCGTGGTCGACGTCGGGATGGGCGGTGACGATCGCGACCACGTCGGCGCCCTCGGCGGCTTCCGGAGCGACCGAGTCGAGCCCTTTCTCGGGAAGCGCCGGCACGTGCGGGTCGTGGTAGGAGACCGCGGCGCCGAGCTCGCGCAGGTGGTCGATGATCTTCAGCGCCGGCGACTCGCGCAGGTCGGCCACCCCGGATTTGTAGGCGACGCCGACGATCAGCACCCGCGAGCCCTTGACCGGCTTGCCCTGGTCGTTGAGCGCGCGCTGGACCTTGCCGACGCAGAACAGCGGCTGCGACTGGTTGATCTTGCCGGCGAGCTCGACGAACTCGGCCGCGAAGTCGTGGCGGCGCGCCTCGTAGGCGAGGTAGAAGGGATCGACCGGCAGGCAGTGGCCGCCCATCCCCGGTCCCGGCTCGAAGCGCATGAACCCGAACGGCTTCGTCGCCGCCGCCTCGACCACCTCCCAGATGTCGACACCGATCCGGTCGGTGAGCTGGGCGAGCTCGTTGACGAGCGCGATGTTGACCGACCGGAAGGTGTTCTCGAGCAGCTTCGAGAGCTCCGCCGCCTCCGGCGAGGAAACCCGGACGACCTCGTCGCAGATCGCCGCGTAGAGCTCGACGGCGCGCTCGAGGCAGGCCGGCGTGACCCCGCCGACGACCTTCGGCGTCGTCGCGATCGTGTGATCGGAGCGACCGGGGTCGATCCGCTCCGGCGAGTAGGCGAGGAAGAACCCTCGTCCGACCTCGAGGCCGCGGCGCTCGAGCGGCGGCAGGAGCTCCTCGCGGGTCGTCCCCGGATAGGTGGTCGACTCGAGGACGACGAGCTGGCCCTCCCGCAGCACCGCGGCGACCGTCTCGGCCGCCTCGCGGACGTAGGCCAGGTCGGGCTCGCGCTCGGCGGCGAGCGGGGTCGGCACGCAGATCACCACG
>DASSEM010000083.1:0-5468 GCA_035695265.1 Solirubrobacterales bacterium | reverse complement strand
CGGGCGCGGCTGAGCGCCTCGGTCTCGGGGGTTCGCGTCGCCTCGAGCGGGCCGGCGGCGACGAGCTCGGCGGCCGCGTCCGCGGGCCCGGGGCGGGCGAGCATGTAGCCCTGCCCCTTTCGGTAGCCGAGCGCGAACAGGTGGGCGAGCTGGGCCTCGGTCTCGATCCCCTCGGCGACGACCTCGATCCCGAGCGCCCGGGCGAGCGGCAGGACCCCGGCGGCGAGCGCCGCGTCGGGCGAGGCCTCGCCGAGGCCGACCATGAACGAGCGGTCGAGCTTGATCTGGTCGATCGGCAGCGAGCGGAGCTGGGCGATCGACGTCGAGGCGGTGCCGAAGTCGTCGAGCGAGACGCGCACCCCGAGCGAGCGCAGCTCGCCGAAGCGGGTCAGGTAGGCGTCGGCGGCGCCGCTCAGCGCCGATTCGGAGATCTCGACGATCACGCGCTCGGGCTCGACGTCCACCCCGGCGACCAGCTCGCCGATCGAGTCGACCAGCGGGTCGGCGGCGAGCTGGCTCGCCGAGACGTTGATCGCGAGCGAGACCGCGCCGGCGGGATCGGCGGCGGCGATCCGGGGGAAGTCCGCGGCGGCATGGGCGATCAGCCGCTCGAGCAGCTCGCCGCCGCAGCCGCTCTCCTCGGCGATCGGCACGAACAGCTCCGGCGAGACCGCGCCACGCTCGGGGTGGTGCCAGCGCGCCAGGACCTCGACCGAGACGATGCGGCCGGAGGCGATGTCGACGATCGGCTGATAGTGGAACGCGAGCTCGTCGGCGGCCAGCGCCGCGGCCAGCTCGCGGCCGATCTCGGTCCGGTAGCGGATCCGCTCCCGCAGCTCGGCGTCGAAGACCTCGAAGCGGCGGGTCCCGGTGCGGTTGCGCTCGAGCGCCGCCTCGGCGTCGCCGACGAGCGCCTCCGCCGAGGCGCCGGGCTCGGCGGAGACGACGATGCCGACCGAGGCGGTCGCGGTCAGCACCTCGACGCCGAGGTCGAACGGGTCGTCGAACGCGGCCATGATCGCGTCCGCCAGCTCGACCACAGCGGAGCCGTCGCCGCCGGCGACGCTCATCACGACGAACTCGTCGCCGCCGGCGCGGGCGACGAGGTCGCCATCGCCGACCGCGGCGAGGAGCCGCCGGGCGCCGGAGAACAGGAGCTGGTCGCCGATCGCATGGCCGAGGTCGCGGTTGACGCGGCGGAAGCCGTCGAGGTCGACGAGCAGGACGGCGATCGACCCGGGCCGCTCGCCCTGCTCGGCGATCTGCCGCTCGAGCCGGTCGAGGAACTGCCGGCGGGTCGGAAGCCGGGTGACCGGGTCGGGATCGCGCCCGCCCGCCGGCGGGCTCGCGGCCCGCTTGGGAGACGGAGAGAGCACCCCGCCCCCTTCGTGGCCCGCCGCCCCGTTCCTGCCCCCCTCCCGCGAGGGGGTGGGTCATCGTCCGGTGGCGCTCAGCGGCGGGAGCGGGCGAGGCCGATGCCGCCGATGATCATCAGCAGGCCCCCGATCCCCGCGGCGAAGATCCCGGTCGAGGGATCGCCGGCGTCATCGAGCTGGGGGACATCGGCGCCGAGCGTCGCGATGTCCGGGGTCACGTCGAGGCCGGCGGTCCCGGCGTAGACGGCGATCGCGAGGATCACCGCGCCGAGCAGGATCGGCAGCCAGCTCGCAGCGCCCTTCAGGTAGGCCCAGACGGCGATCGCGGCGCCGAGCACGGCGGCGGCGATCACCGCGATCCCGTAGCCGGCGGCGACCATCGAGTTGTCGACGAGGTCGATCGAGGTGCCGCCGAAGTCGAGCGTCGCGGCCGGCAGGAAGGCGCCGACGATCGCGACGAGAGCGCCGAGCACGCAGAGGAGCATCGGCAGCGCGCTCGACCGCTCGGTCTCGGCTGCGGCGGGGGTCGCGGTGGCGGCGGCGGGAGCGGCGGCGACCGGTCCCGCCGGCGGCGCCGTCGCGTGCCGCTCGGTGACGTCGGCCTGCTGCGCGGGCGGTGCCTGCTGGCGGGCGGCCTCGGCCTGGCGGGCGGCGTCGGCCTGCGCGGCCGCCTGCTGCCGCTCGATGTCGGCCTGGCTCGGGGCGGCCTGCGCCTCCGCCGCCGGCGTCGCGGCCGGCTGCTCGGGCGCGGCGGGCTGCTGCTCCCCGGCCGGGCGCGTCTCGGTCCCCCAGCCGGTGCCGGTCCAGTAAGCCTCCCAGCCGGGCGCGGTCGGATGCTGATACCAGCCGGCCGGGACCTCGGGCTGGGCCGGCTGCTGCTGGCCCTGGCCGGGATCGGCCGGGCCGGAAGTCGGGGGTCCCTCGCTCATCCGCACCTAGCCTCGCACATCCGGCGGCGTTTCGGGAGGCCGGATGGGGACCACCGAAGCGACGTTCCTGGACGCTCGGCGCCTCGCGCTCAAGGATGGCCGCCGGGGCGCCGACCGATGCCGCAATGGCCATCGCCTCCCTCCTCAGGCTCCGACCGCTGGCGACGCTCGCGATCCTCGCGTCCGTCCTCACGGCGGTGCTGCTGATCGCCGCGAGCCCGGCCCCGGCCGTGCCCCGCGCCCACATCGACGGCAGCCGGGCCGTCGCCCCGAAGGGGGCGCCGCGCGTCGTCAAGAAGATGATTCGCGCCGGCAACCGGATCCGCCACAAGAGGTACAAGTGGGGCGGCGGCCACGGCGACTGGAAGGACAAGGGCTACGACTGCTCCGGCGCCGTCTCCTACGTCCTCCACAAGGCCGGGCTGCTCGACTACCCGCTCACCTCCGGCGGGTTCATGAAGTGGGGCGCGAAGCGCCGCGGCCGCTGGGTCTCGATCTTCGCCAACAAGGAGCACGTCTTCATGACCGTCGCCGGGCTCCGCTTCGACACCTCCTACATCACCGACGGCGATCGCTCCGGGCCGGGCTGGTCGGAGTACATGCGCCCCGCCAAGGGCTTTCGGACGCGCCACCCGCGCGGCCTGTAGGCGGACCCACCGCCGAGCGACGAATAGTCGCCAACAGTTGGCAGAAGATCGTCGCTCACCCGCGCGCCGGTGGTGGAGCACGCCGCACGGGTCTGTGACCGGTCGCACTCAGCCGCGGTCCCGGGCTGCGAGACTCCGGATGCCCATGGATGCGACGGCAGCCGAGCGCCCGGTCGAGCACCTCGACGTCCTCATCGTCGGTGCCGGGATCTCGGGTATCAGCGCCGCCTGCCACCTGCGCGACCGCGCCCCGGAGAAGAGCTTCACGATCCTCGAGGCGCGCGATGCGATCGGCGGCACCTGGGACCTCTTCCGCTACCCGGGCATCCGCTCCGACTCCGACATGTACACGCTCGGCTTCTCGTTCCGGCCCTGGGAACAGCCCGAGGCGATCGCCCCGGGTCCGAAGATCCTCGACTACCTCGAGGCGACGGTGGCCGACCACGACCTGACCGGCGAGATCCGCTTCCACCATCGGGTCGTCCGGGCCGAGTGGTCGAGCGAGGACGCGCTCTGGCACGTCGAGGCCGAGCGCACCGACGACGCCGAAGCGGAGACGCTGCTCTTCACCTGCCGCTGGCTCTGCGGCTGCACCGGCTACTACCGCTACGACGAGGGCTACACGCCCGAGTTCCCCGGCATCGACGGCTTCGGCGGCGAGGTCGTCCATCCCCAGCACTGGCCGGAGGACCTCGACTACGCGGGCAAGCGGGTCGTCGTGATCGGCAGCGGGGCCACGGCCGTGACGCTGATCCCGACGTTGAGCGAGCAGGCGGCGAGCGTGACGATGCTGCAGCGCTCGCCGACCTACATCATCTCGCTCCCGGGCGAGGACCCGCTCGCGATCGCGCTGCGCCGCCGGCTGCCGTCACGGGTCGCATACGCGCTGACCCGGGCCAAGAACGTCGCGCTGCAGATGCTGAGCTACCGCTTCAGCCGCCGCTTCCCGAAGCTGACGCGACGGCTGCTCCGCCGCGGCGTCGTCGACAGCCTGCCCGCCGGCTTCGACGTCGACACCCACTTCGAGCCGACCTACGACCCCTGGGACCAGCGCCTCTGCCTCGACCCCGACGGCGACCTCTTCAAGGCGATCTCGGCCGGACGCGCCGAGATCGTCACCGACCGCATCGAGACGTTCACCGCGGAGGGCATCCGGCTCGAGTCGGGCCGCGAGCTCGATGCCGACATCGTCGTCACCGCGACCGGCCTCAACCTGCTCTTCTTCGGCGACATCGAGCTCAGCGTCGACGGCGAGCGGATCGACCCGGCCGATCGCGTCGCCTACAAGGCGATGATGCTGAGCGGCGTCCCCAACCTCTCCTTCTCGGTCGGCTACACGAACGCCTCCTGGACGCTCAAGTGCGACCTCGTCTCCAAGTACGTCTGTCGCCTGCTCGAGCACATGGACGCCCACGGATATGCCTACTGCGTCCCACGCGTGCCCGGCCCCGGGATCGAGCTCTCGCCGGTCATCGACCTCGAGGCCGGCTACGTCCTCCGCTCCCTGCACAAGCTGCCGCGGCAGGGCTCCCGCGCTCCCTGGCGGCTGCGGCAGAACTACCCCTACGACGTCGCGCACCTCCGCTGGGGCTCGATCGACGAGGGGATGGAGTTCCACCGGGCCCCGGCACCGAGCCCGCGCGAGGTCCCGGCGGTCTTGTCGGGCTGACCGCGACCCTCGGGTCCGCTGAACCCGATTAAGTCCCATATCCGGGCCGAAATCGACCACAGCGAGCCCGGGCTCCGCGGAACCGGCCCCCATGCGATTCCGGAATCGGGCGAGGCCCCCCGCGATCCTTCAACGCCCCGAGCAGGATTCGAACCTGCGGCCTACTCCTTAGGAGGGAGTCGCTCTATCCAGCTGAGCTATCGGGGCGGGATGGCCTAACGGTAAGCCAAGCCACCTGCTGCGGACGACCTGAGAGGATTCATGCGATGGCTGTCGACCGCCCCCCGAGCGAGCAGCCGGACCCGACCGGCCGGATTCGTGCGCTCGGCGTCAATCACGTCGCCCTCGAAGTCGATGACGTCGCCGCGGCCCTGGATTGGTGGTCGCGGTTCTTCGAGCTCGAGCTGCGCGGCAGGCGTTCCGGAATGGCGTGGGTCGACCTCGGCGACCAGTTCCTCGCGCTCAGCGAGCCGTGATCGCAGCCGGCCGATGAGGGGCGCCACTTCGGCTTGGTGGTGGACGGCAAGGAGCAATTGCGGGCGGCCTTGCGGGAGGCGGGCGTCGAGGTTCCCGAGTCCGGCTCGCTGCGCTTCCGCGATCCGTGGGGCAACAACATCGAGGTCGTCGATTACCGGGACGTCCAGTTCAGCAAGGCGCCGGCGGTCCTGCGTGGCATGGGGCTCGAGGCGCTCGAGAAGAGTGACGCGGCACGCTCCGAGCTGCGGGAGAAGGGACTCGAGGGCTGAGTGAGCACCCGGCCGGAAGCCTCGCTCGGTTACGGCATCACGTCGCCGCTGTTGGGCCCGAGCACCTGACCGACGTAGAGGTTGCCGCCGGGGTCGCTCGC
>DASSEM010000082.1:0-22811 GCA_035695265.1 Solirubrobacterales bacterium | reverse complement strand
ACGGCCCGCTCGTGATCGACGGCGATGCCCTCCGCAAGGCGCTCGGACGCCAACGCCACTTCCAGGAGGCGGCGGAGCGGACCGCCCTGCCCGGGGTCGCAACCGGCCTCTCGGTGACCGGCGCCGGTGGCGACGTCCTCTTCGTCGAGACGACCTCGATGGACGGGATGAAGGGCGGAGACGAGTTCGTCCTCACCGGCCAGCTCGGCGACGTGATGAAGGAGTCGGCGCGGATCGCGCTCTCCTACGTCCGCGGCCACGCCGACCAGCTAGGGATCGACCACGGCGCGCTCGAGGGACACGAGTTCCACGTCCACGTGCCGGCCGGAGCGATCCCCAAGGACGGGCCGAGCGCCGGGATCACGATCACCACGGCGCTCGCCTCGCTGCTGAGCGGGCGGCCGGTCAAGCACACGGTCGGGATGACCGGCGAGGTGACGCTGCAGGGCCGGGTGCTGCCGATCGGTGGGCTCAAGCAGAAGGTCCTCGCCGCACACGCGGCCGGGCTCACCGACGTCGTCATCCCCGAGCGCAACCGCGGCGACCTCGAGGACGTGCCCGAGGAGGTGCGGGAGGCGATGAGCTTCCACCCCGTGTTCACGGTCGACGAGGTGCTGGCGATCGCGCTCGAGCCGGAGCCCGTGCCCGCCGTCGCCTAGATGACTCCGACGGAATGCTCCGCTGCGCGTCCGCTTCCGCCGGCCTGCTAGCGGTCGGGAACGGGAAGACATATACGTCGGCCCGGCTCGTGCGCCGGTCGGTCGCACGTCAGAGCAGGCGGCGGACCAGCGACCAGTAAGCGCGCAGGAGGGAGCGCAGGGGCCGCGAGCGTGCAGCGGCGCCGAGGAAGTCGCTGTCGAGGTCGGGCGTCAGCGCCGCCGCGAAGCCGGCGGCGTCGGCCCGGGCCTCGAGCTGGATCGCGCGGCGCTCGCGGAGCAGGCGCGGCAGCGATCCCAGCACGTCGGCGTCGGCCCGGAGCTTCTGCCCGAGCCAGCCGCCGCCGAGGGCGACCGCGTGCAGGGCCAGCTCGGTCGCCGCGAGCGCCGGGATCAGGAGCAGGAGCAGGCGGCGCGGGTAGGTGCGGAGGACCGTCGCCCAGCGGTTGCGCTCCAGGTGGCGCCACTTCGCCGCGCCCTTGTCGAACTCGTAGTCGTGGTCGGTGACGGCGCGCGGCTCGATCCCGGCGGCGAGGCCGGCGAGGCGGAGCCGAAGCCCGAGGTCGCAGTCCTCGTGGTAGAGGAAGTAGGGCTCGCTGAAGCCGCCGAGCCGCTCCCAGCCGGCCCGCGGGATCGCCAGGCACGCGCCCGAGGGGAACGCGACCTCGCTCGGGCCGCCCGGCGCTCCGGCGCGCGGCCGTCCCGCACTCCCCGCCCAGGCGATCCCGGTGTAGTGGACGACGCCGCCGCTGCTGTTGATCGACCGGCCGCCGTCGGCGGTGACGAGGCCCTGCCAGGCCCCCCACTCCCGATCCTCGAGGAGCGGCAGCTCGATCGCGTCGCGGAACCCGGGCGCGACGACGTTGTCGGGGTTGAGAAGCAGGAGCAGCTCACCGCTCGCGATCGCCGCGCCCGCGTTGCAGGCGGCGGCGAAGCCGTCGTTCTGTGCGCGGGCGATCAGCCGCGCCGCCGGCGCGAGCTCCGCCACCAGCTCCCGGGTCCCGTCGGTCGACGCGTTGTCGGCGACGATCAGCTCGTCGCCGTCCCGGAGCTCGGCGACGATCGCCGCCAGCGTCCGCGGCAGCGCCGCCGACGAGTCGTGGGTGACGATCACGACCGAGAGCGACGGCGGGCCATCGGGTCTGACAACGCGGCTCACGGGCCGCCGATCTTATGAGCGCCACCGCGACGGGACGGCCCGGCGCGGTGGCCGGGCCGTCGGTCGTGCGGCTCTCCGGCGACCGCTACGGCGCCGTCAAGACCTGCTCGGCGACATCGAAGACGCGGGTGTTGTCGTGCATCCCGACGAACTCGCCCGCCATCGGCCCGGATGCCGTGACCGGCACCGCGACCGAGGTGTGGTCCGTCGTCGACCAGTCGGTCGAGATCCTGTTGTCGGTGCCCTTCACCCTGAACGGGCCGTGCCACCAGTGCCTGGGGATCTCCTCGCCCTGGACCTTCGACTTCGGGTCGCCCGGGTCTTCGATCGTGAGGCCGCCGGTCTCGTGGTCGCCAGTGACGACGAGCAGGACGTTCGGGTTCTCCTCCCGGTAGGCCTCGATCACCTCGACGATGCGGTTGAGCTGCTGGCCGGCCTTCATCGTCAGGTTCGCCGCCGACGCGTGCCCGCCGTCGTCGATCTGGTCGACGTCGATCGCGAGGAAGAACCCGTTCGGGTTGGAGCCGAGGACCTCGAGCGCCTTGTCGACGAGGTCCTCCTCGGCGACGTAGCTCGGGTCGTCGGCCGGGTCGTAGTCGGAGATCAGCGACAGGATCAGCGGGTCCTGGCGGACCAGGCCGAGCAGCTTCGGGCCGTCTGCCGCCGCCAGCGTCTCGGCGTCGTAGGCGTAGTCGTAGCCGAGCCCCTCGGCCTCGGCGACGAGGTCGCGGCGGCCGCGGCTCTTGTCGTCGGGCAGGAGGTTGGAGACCTCGCCCTTCTGGCCCTTCTCGTACCAGTACTGCTCGCCGCCGCCGAGGATCACGTCCACCTTCGTGTCGTGGAGGAACTGCTGGGCGATCTTCTGCTTCTTGCCGCGGCTGTCGACGTGGGCGGCGAATCCGGCCATCGTCGCGTTGGTGACGTCGTTGTCCTCGACGAGGCCGGTCGACTTGCCCTCGGCGCGGGCGATCTCGACCAGGTTCTGAAGGCGGTCCTTGCCCGGGCCGACGCCGGCATAGCCGTTGCGGGTCTTCTGGCCGGTTCCCATCGCGGTCGCCGACGCGGTCGAGTCGGTGGCGCCGGGCTTGCCGAACGGCAACGTCGTCAGCGAGCCGGAGACGTCGAGGGAGTCCATCGGCTGGGTCCGCTCGGTGCCGTAGCGGGTGAGCTGGACGAGGGTCCGCTGCGCTGGTCCCATGCCGTCACCGATCAGGACGATCACGCTGTTGCCGGTCGGCCCGGCCGCTTGGACGGTCCCGCCGCCCGCGGTCAGCACGACTGCGAGCGTCAGCGCCGCGGTGACGAGTGCCGCCAGAATCAGGGCGGTCCGGCGGCGGAGCGCCGGGCTCGTGAGTGCGTTCTCCATGATCTCTCCTGATCTCCCGTCGCCGGCTGTGAGGGAGCCGGCGCCTGTTCGGCGGGGAGGCTAGCGCATATTGTTGAACAATTCCCCACTCTGTTACGATCGCGCCGTCAGGCACGGAGGAGGAGGGCGACATGGGAGGACGGCAGACCAGGGCCTACGGGACCTACGCGATCGCGCTGGCGATGACCGTTGTGACGCTGGCCGGCTGCGGCTCCGGCGATGACAGCTCCGACGTCGCCGCTCCACCACCATCCGATCCGGACGCGCCCGCGACGGGAACGCTGCACACGTTCACCTACGGCGACACGGTCAGCGACCCGCTCGTCGATCCGTTCCTGGCAGCGAACCCCGACCTCGATCTGCAGACGGCGACCTTCGACAGCGTCCAGGCCGGCGCCGCCAAGGTCGCGGGCGGGTTCAAGACCGACGTCATCCAGCCCTGTGCGGACGAGTACCAGCCGCTGATCCAGCGCAACATCCTGCAGCCGATCGATCCCGACGGGATCGAGAACTGGGACGAACTCAAGTTCCGCGACAGCGAGGGGATCCTCCGCGACGACGGCCTCGTGAACTTCGTGCCGATCGCGGCCGGGCCGCAGGGGATCATCTACAACACCGACGAGGTGTCGGAGCCACCGACCTCGTGGGCGGATCTGTTCGATCCCCAGTACGCCGGCCGGGCCGGGATCGACGGCGGCACGTACCTGACACCGATCGCAGAAGCGGGAATGGCGATGGGCGTGAGCGATCCGATGGCGATGACCGACGAGGAGGTCGAGGAAGCGAAGGTCTTCCTGATCGACCACCGCGACCAGTTCCGCAGCTTCATCAGCTCCGATGCGGACAAGGTCAACCTCTTCAAGTCCGGTGAGATCGTCATCTCCGACGGCGGCCGCGGCAGCGCCAAGGCCCTGCAGGACGCCGGCGTTCCGGTCGAGTGGGTCGCGCCCGAAGAGGGGGCGATGGCCTGGGTCTGCGGGCTCGGCATCACCGCAGACGCCGAGAACATCGACGCCGCCTACAAGCTGATCAACTACTACGTATCCGACGAGGGGCAGGAGCTGATTGCCCAGGGTGGCCTGACGGTGGTCAATCCGAGCGTGATGCCGAGCATCCCGAAGGAGTTTCGCTTCACCGCCGACCCCTCCTCGCTGACCGACGTGATCGCCGAGGTCCAGCCCGACAACTACCAGACCTGGGTGCGTGCCTGGCAGGAAGTGAAAGCCGGCGGTTGAGCGGGCAGCGGGCCGACCGGGAGGAGCTGGCCGCGGCGCGTGACCTGCTCGCCGAGCTGGTCGAGATCCCTTCCCCGTCCGGCTCGGAGGGGCAGATCGTCGCCCGGATCGAGTCGCTCTGCGCCGACTGGGGGCTCGCGAGCAAGCGGGTGGGGTCGGAGACGGGTCGCGACAGCCTCGTCGTCGGGACCGCCGATCCCGATCTGGTGATCGCCGCCCATGTCGACACGATCGACGCGCCGTGGGGGGCGAAGGCGCGGATCGAGGGCGACGTCGTGCACGGCCTCGGCGCCCTCGACGACAAGGGCGGCGTCGTCGCCTGCCTGCTCGCCGCGCGGGCCCTGGTCCGCGCCGGAGAGGACCTCGACGGGCTCGGCGTCTGCTTCGCGTTCCCGGTCGACGAGGAGCGCGACGGCGCCGGCTCGCGGGCCCTTGCGCTGGCGCTCCGTCCCCGGTACGCGATCGCCCTCGAGGCGACCGGGCTCGCCACGGGGGCGGCCGAGATCGGTGACGTCGAGGCGATCGTCCACCTCTACGGCCGCTCCGCCCACGGCGCCCTCGGGGAGCTCGGCGACAACGCGATCGACCACGCCGTCGCCTTCATCAACTCGTTGCCCGGGCTCGGCCTCGACGACCACGAGCACCCGCTGCTCGGTACCTCCACGCACGAGGTCGGCTCGATCGCCGCCGGCACCGGCCACAACACGATCCCCGACCGGTGCAGCGTCAAGATCGAGGTCAAGGTCGTCCCCGGTCAGGGCTCGCGGACGGTGGTCGCGGCGCTCGATGCGCTCGCCGCCGAGCACGGGGGCCGGGTCCAGCTCGTCGAGGTCACCGAGCCGTTCGAGACGCCGCCGGACTCGCCGCTGGTCTTGGGCCTCGACGCCGCCTGCCGGTCCGCCACCGGATGCGGCTCGGAGCCGATCGGAGTGCCCGCCTGGACCGATGCCCACAACTTCGTCGCCTTCGGCGGCGCCGAGGCGGTCGTGTTCGGGCCCGGCGACTTCGCCACCGCCCACACCCCGGACGAGCACATCGACGCCCGCCAGGTGGTCGAGTGCGCTGCGGCCTTCGCCGAGCTCGCCCGGCGGGGGTGGCGCGGGCAGGCGGGCTGACGGCGCCGGCGCGGCGCCGCAATGATTGGCCGCGATGGCTCTCTGCGTCGTCACCCGCAAGCTTCCCTTCGACGCGCTCGAGCAGCTCCGCGCCGAGCACGAGGTCCTGCTCTGGCGCGGCGCGCTGCCGCCGGAGCCGGCCGACCTTCGCGAGCTGGCGGCCGGGGCCGAGGGCATCCTCTCGATGCTCACCGACGCGATCGACCGCGACCTGATCGATGCCTGCCCCAACCTGCGGGCGGTCGCCAACTTCGCGGTCGGGACCGACAACATCGACGTCGCCTACGCCCGCGAGCGCGGGATCGCGGTCGGCAACACGCCGGGGGTGCTGACCGAGACGACCGCCGATCTCGCCTTCGCGCTGATCCTCGCCGTCGGACGAAGGATCGTCGAGGCGGCCGAAGCGGTGCGGAAGGGCGACTGGTGGACTTGGGAGGCGGCCGGCTGGCTCGGCCATGACATCCATGGCGCCACGCTCGGAATCGTCGGCCCCGGCCTGATCGGCGAGGCGGTGGCGCGTCGCGGCGAGGGCTTCGGCATGCGGATCCTCCGCAGCGGACGCCGCCCCGGTCCCGGCCGGGTCGAGCTCGCAGAGCTCCTCGCCGAGTCCGACGTCGTCAGCCTCCACTGCCCGCTGACCGAGGAGACCCGCGGGCTGATCGGTGAGCAAGCGCTGATGGCGATGAAGCAGAGCGCGATCCTCGTCAACACCGCCCGCGGCGAGGTCGTCGACTCCGCCGCCCTGCGCCGGGCGCTCGAGGCCGGCTGGATCGCCGGGGCCGGCCTTGACGTCGCCGACCCCGAGCCTCTGCCCGGCTACGACCCCCTGCTCGGCGCGCCGAACCTGACCGTGGTCCCCCACATCGGCTCCGCCTCCCACGCCACCCGCGGCCGGATGGCGGCGATGGCGGTCGACAACCTGCTCGCCGCCCTGGCCGGCGAGCCGATGCCCTCGCCGGTCGGCTGAGCGGAGACCGCGAGAACGGCGCGGCGCTAGGCGTCCGCCGGCCCGCCGAGGACGAAGCAGACGAGCGCGATGTCGGGGTCGACCGACTGATCGGTGAGGACGGCGATCACCGTCTCGCCGGTCAGCTCCTCGGCGATCCTCCACAGGTCCTCGTGGGCGAGGTCGTCGAGCATCGCGCGCGAGAGCTCGGAGACCAGCGCCGGATCGCGCGAGGCGAGCACGCCCTGGGATTTGGTCAGCGTCCCATGCGCCCGGATCATCAGCATGTCGTCGCACTCGACGACGGTGGTGCTCTCCGGCTTGCCATCCGTCCGTGCCGCGAACGCGCTCGCGAACCCCTGCTCGAGGTCCCCGCGCGTGATTCCCCGCAGAGCGTCCAAGCTCCCCATCCTCTCGTTACAAGACGGTGAGAACCGCCTCCTGGCCCCGGTCCCCGGAACGAGGCCATTCCAAACATGAATCGAGATGGCACCCATGCGGCGAGGGCCACAGTCGAGAAGAACCGGAGGCCGCCCGCAGCATCGCCGCCGGCGGCCTCTGGACCCGGTAACGCTCGGGGACTAGGCGCTCGCGCCGTTCTCGACCTTCTCGGCGCCCTCGCCCTCGATCGCCTCGCCTTCGATCTCGACCCGGTGCGGCTCAGGCTCGGCCGGCTTCGGGATGCGCACCTCGAGCACGCCCTTGTCGAAGCCAGCGCTCACGCTCGCCGGGTCGATGCCACGAGGCAGGGTCAGCGACCGCGCGAACGACCCATAGGCGCGCTCGATCCGGTGGTAGCCCATGCGCTCGTCCTCGTGCTCGTCGCGCCGTTCGCCCGAGAGGGTAAGGACGTTGTCCTTGACCTCGATCGAGACGTCCTCGCGGTCGAGCCCGGGCAGGTCGGCCCGGAGCACGAGCGAATCGTCGGTCTCGCTGAGGTCCATCGCCGGCGCCCAGCGTCGCGAGCTTCCGACCGGACGACCGAAGAACCCTTCGAAGAACCGGTTGAAGTCCGACTGCAGCGAGTCAACCTCGCCCGCCGGCTCCCATCTGATCAGTGCCATCTCACACCTCCTCATAGAGAGAAAATCTAAGTGGTATCTCCTCAGATAATACCTCGATCGTCGCTCAGGTCAAGTCCTTCGGAGTGCAACTCCGGTGCCTTGGCCGGCCTCAACCGAAATGTGGGAGCTCCGGAAGGGGGCCCGCTCACGGCAGTTCACGCCTGCATGGGCCTACGGTGGCAGGACTCGGTGGGTAAGCCGACGAGCGGACTCGAACCGCTGACCCCTTCATTACGAGTGAAGTGCTCTACCAGCTGAGCTACGTCGGCGCCGGTCCGATTCTACGGCGGCGGGGGGAGCAGGCGCCGGCGGGTGCGGGTGCGCCAGTGGCTCCCTTGCGACCCGTGGCGCACCCGCAGATCAGGGGCCAGGGCTCAGGTCGGCGAAAGTGGTCGGCTCGCGGGGCAGCGCCGACGGGTCGAAGCGGTCGACGAGGGCGGCGGCGGTGATCTTCTCTCCGGGCTCGGCGAGGCCGAGCGAGCGGGCCATCCAGGCGCGGGCGTCGGCGGCGTCGTGGCCGGCGCGGGCGAGGTCGGCCAGGGTGACCGCGCCGTGGCGCTTGGCGAGGCGGGCGCCGTCGGGCCCGAGGACGAGCGGCACGTGGGTCCAGAGCGGCGCGGCGATGCCGAGCAGGTCGCAGAGGAGCGCCTGCGCGGCGGTGGCCGGCAGCAGGTCGTCGCCGCGCACGACCTCCTCGATCGCCTGCTCGTCGTCGTCGACGACGACCGCGAGGTTGTAGGCGAGGACGCCGTCGCGGCGGCGGAGGACGACGTCGTCGGCGATCTCGCGGCGGTCGCCACGGAGGCGGTCGCGGTAGGTGACCTCGGCGGACTCCGCCCGTAGGCGCAGCGCGAACCGCTCGCCCGCCGCGGCGCGGCGCGCCGACTCGGCTGGGTCGAGCGCCCGGCAGGTCCCCGGGTAGTGGCCCTCGGGCGCCGCGCCGTGCTGGGCGGAGGCCGCCTCGCGAACCTCGCGCCGCGAGCAGAAGCAGCGGTAGACGCAGCCCGCATCCCGCAGCCGCTCGAGCGCGGCGGCATGGGCGTCGGCCCGCTCCGACTGGCGCACCGGCTCGCCGTCCCAGTCGATTCCGATCGCCCGCAGGTCGGCGAGCTGCGTCGTCACGTGCTCGGGGCGGGAGCGGTCGGGGTCGAGGTCCTCGATCCGCAGCAGGAAGCGGGAGCCGGCGGCGCGCGCGAACAGCCAGGCGAGCAGCGCCGTCCGCAGGTTGCCGAGGTGGAGCTCGCCGGTCGGGGACGGCGCGTACCGCCCGATCACGGTCTATTCAGGCTCGACGAGCTTGTAGCCGATCCCGCGCACCGTGACGACGAGCTCGGGGTCCTGCGGGTCGCGCTCGATCTTCTGCCGCAGGTTGGAGATGTGGACGTCACAGGCGCGGACGTCGCCGGAGAACTCGGACTGCCAGAGCTCCTCCATGATCTCGAGCCGGCTGAAGACCTGGCCGGGCCGGTCGGCGAGCAGGCGCAGCACCTGGAACTCCGACCGGGTCAGGTTGACGGGCTCGCCGCGGACGGTGACCAGGTGGCGGGCGAGGTCGATCGAGACGTCGCCCGCCTCGATCGAGTTCGAGCCACCGTCGGCGGTCAGCGCCCGGTCGAGCTCGCGGCGGCGAAGCTGGGCGCGGACGCGGCCGAGCAGCTCGCGCACGCTGAACGGCTTCGTCACGTAGTCGTCGGCGCCGACCTCGAGGCCGACGACCTTGTCGACCTCGGCGTCCTTCGCGGTGAGCAGGATGATCGGCACGGCGCTCCGCCCGCGCAGGTCGCGGCAGAGGTCGAGCCCGCTGCGCCCCGGCATCATGATGTCGAGGACCAGCAGGTCGAAGGGAACGTCGCCGTTTCCGATCTTCGCGTCGGCGTCGTCCCCGTCGGTGGCGATCGTCACCTCGAACCCCTCCTGCTCGAGCGCGTAGCCGACCGACTCGCGGACCGAGGGCTCGTCGTCGGCGATGAGGATCCGGCCGCTGCTCACGTCGTCCTTCTCATTCGTTCACTCCGTTGTCCGATTCATCGGTTCGGGGGCCATGGCACTCAAGCTACCGGCGTCGATGTCGGCTCCGCGGCGCGCAACTCGACGCGGAAGGTACTGCCCATGCCGGCCTCGGAGTCGACGCTGATCTCGCCGCCCATCACGTCGACCATCCGCTTCGCGATCGCCAGGCCGAGCCCGAAGCCCTCGCGCTCGAGCGAGCCGCTACCGCGATAGAAGCGGTCGAAGACCCGGTCCTGCTCGTCGGCCCGGATCCCGGTGCCGGTGTCCTCGACCTCGATGACGACCCTGTCCTCGTCCAAGTGGGCGCGAAGCGTAACGGCGCCGGGGGCGGGGGTGTGCTTGAACGCGTTCGTCAGCAGCCCGATCAGGATCTGGCGCAGGAGGACCGGGTCGGCCTTCGCGGCGAGGTCGCGATCGACCTCGGTCCGCAGCTCGACGCCGTCGGGGACCGGCATGTCGTGCGCGGCGATCGCCTCGGAGACGGCGATGTCGACGCTGACGACGTCGGCCTCGCCCTCGCCGACCGCCTCCATCCGGGCAAGGGTCAGAAGCGCCTTGGTCAGGCGGCTGACCCGGTCGACGTCGGTGGCGAGCCGGTCGAGGAAGTGCTCGCGCGCTTCGGGATCGTCCTTGGCGCCGGAGCGGAGCACCTCGATCGCCCCCGACATGCCCGCGATCGGGTTGCGGAGCTCGTGGGCGGCATTGGAGACGAACTCGCGCTCGGCCTGATCGCGGCGGAGCTCGTCGGTGCGGTCACGGACGACGAGCAGGGCGGAGCGCTCGGCCGGCAGGTAACGGGCTCCGATCGCGAACACGCCGTCGCCGATCGGGACGTGATCGCTCTCGGCGCTGCCGCGGTGGGTGGCGCGGCGGATCCACGGCCGGAGGGCGTCGACCACGGACCCGTCCTCGCCGATCAACCCGGCCGCGGCCGGGTTGGCGAAGCGAACGTCGCCGTCGGGATCGACGACGATCACCGCCTCGCCCAGCGAGGTGAAGATCGCCGCGAGCCGATCGCGTTCGGAGGAGAGGGCGTCGAAGGTCTCAGCGAGCGCGATCCGCATCGAGTCGAGGGTGCGCCCGAGGTCGCCGATCTCGTCGCGTCCGCTCGGATAGACGGGGGTGTCGAGATGTCCCTCGGCGAGCTCGCCGGCCGCGGCGGCGAGGCGCTTCACCCGGGACGTGATCAGGCTGGCGACGAGGAAGCCGATCAGCCCGGCGACCAGCACCGCGACGACCAGGGCGGTCAGGCGCTGGCCGGCGAGCGCCTCGAGCGCCGACTGCACCTCCTCGGGACGCTCGGAGATCGACAGCAGGACGCCGACGACGCCGCGCTCGCCGACGAGGAGGACCGAGACCATCGTCCGGTTTTCGGGCAGGTCCGAGTTGACGAACAGGTCGCCGTTGAGGGCGGCCGAGACCGCCTCAGCGCGGCCGCGGACCGTGGCGATGTTGAGCCCCGCCACCGTCGCCGGGCTGACGAGCTGCGAGGGGCCGCGCGGCGGGTTGTTGTAGAGCCAGGCGCGGAAGTCCTCGGCCGGCCCGTCCTCGCGCAGCGCCGCGACGGGCGCGTTCGCCTTCGTCATCCGCCCCTCCGGGAGCTGCGGCTCGAGCTTCGCGCGGAGTCGCGTCGTCCGGCCGACCGCGAGGTCGGAGGTGCGGCTCTCGGCCGCGCCCTCGCTGGAGCCGGCGACGACGATGTAGACGGTCGCCCCGGTGAGGATCCCGATCGCCGAGAACATCAGTCCGAGCCAGAGCCGGACCCCGAAGGGCCGGCGGCGGCGGATCGGGTGGATCGCCGGCCGGTCGGCCGTGACGGGCAGCTCGGGCGGGGCCGGGGCCGAGGGAGGTGATCCGGAGGCGGCCATGTGGCCTTCTTTCTAGACGACCCGCTCGGATGCGCCAAGCAGCGGCGCGGCGCGATGGAAGAGCGCGTCGAGGGCGAGGTCCTCGTTGACGTTCACGCGCAGGCGCTGTCGCGACTCCATCGCGAGCTCCGCGGCGCGGCGGGCGGCGATCGGATCGACGCGGCGCGCATCGGCCGCGAGCTCATCGGTGCGGTCGCGGTTCCGGATCGCCTCCGGTGCCCCCTCGCCGGTCGCGGCGACGTCCAGATACCAGCTCGCGACCAGCGCCAGCGCGAGGTCGATCGCCGCGGTCCGGGCGCGGCGGTCGGCGCGCTTGGCGGCCTCCTCCCCGTCCTTGCGCGTCCGGGCCGCGTCGCGCCCCTCGCCGAGCTCGGCCGCGCGCTCGGCAGCCGCGTCGGTGACCGCGGCGGCCTGGAGCTTGCCGCTCTCGCCGGCGAGCTCGAGGATCTCCGCCCAAGGGCGGTCGGCGAGCGTGCCGGCGATCGCCGCCCGCGCCGCCGCCTCGGCGCCGGACCGGAGCCGCCCCCCGGTCGGCGAGCCGAGCATCCGGGCGCGGCCGAGATCGCCGCCGGCGAGCGCGGCGAGCGCGCTCAGCTCCTCCGGCCCGCGGCCCGCCAGCTCGGTCGCGAGTCGGCGCTCGAGTGACGCCGGCGGCAGGGGGGCGAAGGTGACGGTCGCGCAGCGGCTGCGCACGGTCTCGAGCAGCGCGGCCGGCTCCGCGGTGATCAGGATGAGGTGCGCGTATGTGGGCGGCTCCTCGAGCGTCTTCAGGAGCGCGTTCTGGCTCTCCTCGGCCATCGCGTCGGCGGCCTCGACGACGAAGACCCGCCGCTCGCCCTCGAAGGGCCGGTAGGAGACGGCGCCGATCAGCTCGCGACGCACGTCTTCGACGAGGTGCTGGTTTCCGGGCGGCCGCAGCCAGGTGAGGTCGGGATGGGGCGAGGGGTCGGCGAGCGCCCGCCGTCGCGCTCCTTCGGGGCCGGCGGCGCCGGCGGCGAGCAGCTCGGCGGCGAACGCGCGGGCGGCGGCGCCCTTGCCGCTGCCGGACGGGCCGACGAACGCGTAGGCATGGGCGGGGCCGGCGCGAAACGCCGCCGCGAGCGCCGCCCGCGCACCCGGCTGCTCGGCGGTGGCGTCCGCGAGCGTCTCCGGCAGCTGCCCTCCGTCCTCCGTCATCGGTCCCCTGCCCCCTCCAGCCCCAGCGCCGCCAGCACCCGCGCATGCACCTGATCGACCGTGCCGCGGGCGTCGACCACCGCGAACCGCTCCGGCTCGGCGCGCGCGATCCGGTCGAACTCGGCGGCGATCCGCTCCGCGAACCCCTCCCCCTCCGACTCGAACCGGTCCGAGATCGGCGACTCGCAACGACCGGCGGCGCGGTCCCTGGCGACGGTGCCCTCGAGCCGCAGGAGGATCGTCCGGTCGGGCATGCAGTCGCCGACCGCCGCCGCGTTCAGCGAGCTGATCAGCCCGGCGTCGAGGCCCCGCGCGCCGCCCTGGTAGGCGACGGTCGAATCGACGAAGCGATCGCAGACGACGTCGCTGCCGGCCGCGAGTGCCGGCCGGATCACCCGCTCGACCAGCTCGGCACGGGCCGCGCAGAAGAGCATCAGCTCGGCCCGCGGGGTGAGCTCGACCGAGGCGTCCTTGAGCAGCTCGCGAAGCCGCTCACCGGCCGGCGTCCCGCCCGGCTCGCGGAGCAGCAACGTGCCGTCCCCCAGCGCCGCGGCGAGCAGCCGCGCCTGCGTGCTCTTGCCGGCGCCGTCGACTCCCTCCAGCGTGACGAACACGGGGCGACCGCCCCCGGTCAGGTCGAGCGGCTGCGCGAGCCCGACCTGGCGCCCGACTTGGCGCCGGCGCCATTCGGCGCCGACGAGCGGGCCCGCTTGGTCCGGGTCGTGGTCGCCGGCGACTGCTTGCGACCGCCCTTGGGCTTGCCGCCGTCGGCCTTCGACCCGGCGCTCTTCTCCGCCTCGGCCTTGCGCTTGGCGGCCTCCTCGCGCGCCCTCTCGCGCTCGGCCCGCTTCTCGCGCATCTCGACCATCGACGGGCAGTCGTCGTTCAGGCACAGGTTCCAGGGCCGGCCGCGGAAGCCCTTGACCTTGAGCCGCGGCGTCTCGCCGCAGATCGAGCAGCGCTCCTCGAGCCGCCAGAGCTCGTAGCCGCGGCCCGGGAGCGGGCGCGAGAACGTGCAGGAGTCGGGGTCCTCGGGATCGTCACGGTTGTAGCCCTCGCAGCCGACGAAGCGCTTGCCGCCCCGCATCTCGATGATCCGCAGCCGGTTCGGCGCGCCGTCCTCGTGCTTGCGGCCGGCCTCCTCGCAGATCTTGCAGGGGCCGATGTACTTGTCCTCGTCCATCCCCGCCCAGATCACCTTGGCGAGGTCCTCGCGCTTGGCGAACAGATCGTCGTAGGTGCCGTGGAGCATCTCGCGGCTGATCTGCAGGACGTCCTCGCGCGACGTCTTGCCGGCGGCGATCTCGTCCATGTCGCGCTCGAGCTCGGCGGTCATCTCCGGCGTCGCCATCCGTAGGACGTGCTCCTTGAACGCCTTGTACATCGCGATCCCGGTCTCCGACGGCTCCGGCGGGTTGTTGTAGACGTAGCCGCGGTCGTAGAGCTTCTGGATGATGTCGGGGCGGGTCGCCTTCGTGCCGAGACCGAGCTCCTCCATCGTCTCGAGCAGCTTGCCCTGGCTGATCCGCGCCGGCGGCTGGGTCTCCTTGTCGACCAGCCACGGCGCCCCGTCGAGCTCGAGCTCCTGACCCTCCTCGAGCGCCGGCAGCTCGTTGTCGGCCGAGCGCGCGTAGGTGTAGATCGCCGCGTAGCCCGGGTCGACGACGATCGAGCCGCGAACGAAATACGACTCGCTGCCGGCCTCGATGTCGGCCCGCGCCGACTCGGTGATCATCGGCGGGCTGAAGGTCGCGAGGAAACGCCGCGCGATCAGCTCGTAGACCCGGCGGTGGGCGCCGTCGAGCGCGTTCGGGTAGACCGCCTGGGTCGGATAGATCGGTGGGTGGTCGGTGGTCTCCTTCTTGCCCCGGGTCGGCGTGAGCTCGCCCTCGAGCAGGCCGCTCGCGGCCGCGAACTCGGGGATCCGGACGAGCGAGGTGACGAGCTCGCGCAACGGCAGCGAGGCCGGATAGACGGTGTTGTCGGTGCGCGGGTAGGAGATGAACCCGTCCATGTAGAGGTCCTCGGCGATCCGCATCGCCCGCGAGGGCGGGATCCCGAGCCGGCTCGAGGCGTCGGTCGCGAAGGCGGTCGTGTTGTAGGGAGCCGGCGGCTTGCGGGTGTTCTTTCGCTTGCTCAGCTCGGTGACGACGCCGGGCGAGTCGGTCGCCGCCAGCGCCGCCTCCGCCTCCGGCTTCTCCCAGAACTTGTCGGTCTTGTGGTGGGCCTCGAAGGAGCCCTCCGGATGGGCGAACTTCGCGAACACCTCCCAGAAGGGCTTCGGGACATGGGCGCGCCGCTCGAGCTCACGCTCGACGATCAGGCCGAGGGTCGGGCTCTGGACGCGGCCGACCGAGAGGAAGTTGGAGCCGAAGCGGCGGGTCGCGAGCGAGACCGCTCGGGTCAGCGTCGCACCCCAGATCAGGTCGATCTCGCCGCGGGTCTGCGCCGCGTGGGCGAGCTCGTAGGAGAGCTCGTCGAGGTCGGCGAAGGCGCGCTCGATCTCGTCCCTGGTCAGCGCCGAGTAGCGCGCCCGCTTGACCGTCCCCTCGACCCCCGGGTTGACCGCGAGGATCTCGCGCAGCGCCTCGAGCCCGATCAGCTCGCCCTCGCGATCGAAGTCGGTCGCGATCACGACGGTGCCCGCGTCCTTGGCCAGCTTCTTGACCGCCTTGACGACGTTCTTGTCGGTCGGCTCGCTGACGAGCTCGGCGTCGATCAGCGTCTTCGGGTCGGTCTCCTGCCAGTTCGAATAGCCCTCGGGGAAGGCCGGGTTGAGGACGTGCCCCTTCAGCCCGACCGTCATCTGGGCGTCATCGCCTGAGCCCCAGGAGTAATAGGGGACCTTGTAGACGGCGTCGGCCTTCGCCGCGCAGCCGCTGAGGATCTCGGCGATCTTCTTGGCGCTGTTGTTCTTCTCGGTGACGATCAGTCGCATCGGTGCGTCCCACTATGTCTCGGCCCCGGGACGGAGGCGATGAAGGGCCGGGACGGTAGCACCCGCTCCAAACTGCTCCGGCAGGGCGACCGGCGTCGCCCCTCCCCTACTCTTGGCCGCGATGCCCGCCCAGAGCTACCCAGGCAAGGAATGCGTCTGCCAGTACCGCAGGGGGATCTGCGACCAGTCCTGCGTCCGCGGGATGCTCGAGACCCCCTTCTACATCGCCTGCCTGCGGCTCAGCGGCCGCAAGTGCCTGGTGGTCGGCGGCGGCGACGTCGGGCTCGAGAAGATCGAGGGGTTGCTCGCCTGCGACGGCGACGTCGTCTGCGTCGCGCCCGACGCCTGCGATGCCGTCCGGGCGCTCGCGGCCGAGGGCTCGATCGAGTGGCTCGAGCGCGGGTTTGAGCGCGCCGACGTCGCCGGTAAGTTCATGGCGATCGCGGCGACCGACGACACCGAGGTCAACATCGCCGTCTACGAGGCCGCCGAGGAGCGGGCGATGCTCGTCAACGTCGTCGACGTCCCCTCGCTCTGCAACTTCATCCTGCCGGCGATCGTCCGCACCGGCCCGCTCGCGATCGCGATCTCGACGTCGGGCGCCTCGCCGGCGCTGGCGAAGCGGATGAAGCGCGAGGTCTCGGAGCTGTTCGGCTCCGACTACGCCGAGCTCGCGGCGATCCTCAACGAGGCGCGCGGCTGGGCCAAGGGGACGCTGCCGACCTACCAGGACCGCAAGGCCTTCTTCGAGTCGATCGTCAATGGCGAGCCCGATCCGGTCGCGTTGCTCCGCGACGGCCGCCGCGCCGAGGTCGAGGCGCTGATCGAGTCCGCCAAGCGGCGCCACGGCGATCGCGTCGCGCCCGTCGCAGCGCGATAGCCCGCTCGCCGGCGCACTTCCGCCCCAGCTTCGTCACATCCACGCCTTGATCGGTGCCGGGCGAGGGTCGACGCTCCCTCGCATGGAGGGTGAAGTGCGAATCCGGTCCCTGCCAGGGACCAAATCCGCAACTCAGGTGGCCGGCGACCTGGCGGCGAGGCAATTCGGCGCCGTCGCGAGGCGCCAGCTCGCGGCCGCCGGCATCAGCCCGTCCCAGATCCGGACATGGGAGCGACTCGGCCGGTTGCATCGCCGGCGGCCCGGCGTGTTCGCTTGGGGCCGCCCCGACTTGAATACCGAAGGAGAGCTGGCGGTGGCGCTTCTCATCGCCGGCCCTGGTGCCGCGCTTGCCTCGCTGACCGCTCTCTGGTGGCTGCGCCTACTCAATCGCCGGCCGCGCATGATTCACGTCGCTTCCTCCCGCCGGATCACCTCCCGCACGGGGATCGCGGTCTCGCGGATGAGGGTCCTCACCCGCCGCCTCCACCGCGGCCTTCCGGTCGTCCCGCTTCCCGAGGCGCTCCTCGCCGCGACCGAGGATCTAAGCCGCGACAGCCTTCGCCTCGTCCTCGCCCGCGCCGAGTTCGAGCGCCTGCTGGACCGCGCCGAGCTCGAGGCGATCCTGCGCAGCGGCCGCCGAGGGAGCGCCGCCCTCCGGGCCGCCGTCGATTCCCACCTCCCGCAGCTGGCCCGCTGCGCCAATGGCTTCGAGCGCGATTTCGTCCTGCTGTGCGAGCGTCACGGGCTGCCCCTTCCCGAGCCGAACGTGCGGGTCGGCCGCTTCCGACCCGACATGCTCTGGCGAGAAGCGAGGCTGGTGGTCGAGCTGGACGGGCGAGGCGCTCACCGCACGGCGGCCCAGCTCGCGTCGGACCGCCGCCGCCAGGCCGAGCTCGAGCGTCGGGGCTACACGGTCATCCGGTTCACGTGGGCGGATGCGTACGACGACGCGGCGGGCGTGACGGCGGAGCTGCAGCGGTTGCTCGCCTGAGGCGCCCGAGCGCCTCGACCTGACGGGAGGATCGCGCTACCCTCGTCGGGAGAGCTCTTCCGGCCCCGAACTACCAGGGGGTGACCATGCAGGACACGCTCGCAAGGCACGGCCTTCTCGCGATGGTCGCGGTGCTCGTCGCGGTCATCGCCGTGACGCTGATCGCGGCGCCGGCCGCCGCGTCCTTCCTGTAGACGCGGCGACCGACGCCGGCGGCGGAGGAGGGCGGTTAGGCCGACGCCGAATCAGGAACTGGGCCAACTCGACGGTCTCGCAGACGGGTCGTGATCGCCGCCTTCATCGCTGCCCTGGCCGTGCCGGCGACAGTCGCCTCTTCGACGATGACGCAGCCACGATCCGCATCAACGGCGACACGATCACCGTCAACGGCCGGTCGATCGAGTGCCCGGTCGATCAGACGACCATCGACGAGCTGGGGCTCGACCCCTGCGAGGTGTTCACACAACCCGCGCCAGCCCCCGCCGAGATACGCAACGGATCCGGCGACGCCCAATGAGAGCGTTCATTCGGTAGCGGCCGAGAGCGTTCATTCGGTAGCGGCCGCCGGACGCTCCATCCGCCAGAGCGGCTCGCCGCCCGCGAGTCGGAGCTCGCTCAGCGTCCGGTAGCCGCACGCCGCGTACCAGGCGACGTTGTCCATCGTCCCGGTCTCGAGATAGGTCGGCAGGCCGTCGGCGTCGGCGCGGCGGTGCAGGTCGCCGAGCAGGGCCCGGCCGGCGCCGCGGCCCTGCTCGGCTGGATCGACCGCGAGGAACCAGAGGTAGTGGTGGGGGTGGCTGACGTGGGCGTCGCGGACGAGCCGGGCGAAGGCGAGCCCGCGGCGGACCGGGAGCGGGCCGGCGGCGAGCGCCCAGGCGAGCTCGTACGTGACGGCGCCCTCGTGGAGCGGCCAGGCGCCGGGGTCGAAGGTGATGCTGACGCCGATCACTGCGCCGCCGCGACGGGCGACGAGCACGCGACCGCCGTGGCGGCGGCTGGCGAGCAGGATGCCGGTGAACGACAGCGGGTTGATCGCGGCGCGATGGCGCCGCCGGCGCGGGCCGACCGCACGGGTGATCGGATCGTCGAGGAAGGCGGCGTTGAGGACGCGGACCGTGGCAGCGGTCTCGCCGCGGCCGATCGTCCCGATCGTGACCGCGCCCGGGACCGGGCCCGGGCTCAACCGGCGGGAGCGGCGTAGATCGCCACCGCGGTGAAGTGGGCGACCGCGGCGGCGACGACGAGCACGTGGAAGATCTCGTGATAGCCGAACACGGCCGGGCGCGGGTCGGGGCGCTGGCGGGCATAGACGACCGCGCCGACCGTGTAGAGGACGCCGCCGGCTGCGATCAGGGCGCCGGCACCGATGCCGGCGTTGGCGACGATCGAGGGAAAGGAGATCGCTCCGATCCAGCCGACCGCGAGATAGACGGCGACCGACACCCACTTCGGCGAGGTCGTCCAGATCATCTCGACCGCGATCCCGGCCGCCGCGCCCACCCAGACGGCAATCAGGAGCGCCGTCCCGAGCGAGCCGCCGACGACGAGCAGCGCGAACGGCGTCACCGTGCCGGCGATCAGCAGGAAGATCATCGAGTGGTCGAGCCGGCGCATCCACATCCGCGCCGACGGCCGCCGCCAGTTGACCCGGTGGTAGAGGGCGCTGGTGCCGAGCAGCGCGGAGAGCGAGGCCGCGTAGATCGCCAGGGCGAGGCGCCCGTCGGATGCGAGGAGAACGAGCAGCGCACCGGCGAGCACCGAGATCGGGAACGAGCACTCGTGGATCACCCCGCGCAGCCGCGGCTTCACCTTCTGCTGGAGCTCGACCGCCGCCGCCCGGGCCGCCTCGACCCGCTCGCCCGCGACCGTCCGGGCCGCATCGACGCGCTCGCCGGTTGCCTCACGGGCGGCGTCGATCCGCCCGCCGACCACCTCGCGGGCGGCGCTCGCGCGCTCGCGCCCGGCTTCCGCCGCCTTCCGCATGCCCTCGTTCATACCCCGATTATCGCGGTTCGAACACCGCGGGCGACGGCGGGCGCCGAGGACCCCGACCCCGTAAAATGCGTGGTCCACCGCAGCCCGGGTCGAAGCTCGTTTCTCCCCGTTTGCGGAATGCCGCAGGAGCCCGCTGGCGAGCCATCCCTACCCTCCGCGCAGGCTCCCGTCGAGGCCTCGGCGGGACCGGTTCCGGGCCTTGTTACGTCCGACTCAATCGCAACTATTCGGCGTTACCACTTGAACGCGTTCCGAGGAGAGAGAACCAATGACTGAGGCAGCATCCGAGACCCCCATCGACACGACGGCGAAGGTCGCCGACGGCGGTCTCAGGATCGAACGCAGGCTGACGACGCCGGACGCGCATCCCTTCGAGCAGATCGAGTGGGAGACCCGCGACGCGATCATCGGCGACCCCGCGAGCCCCGCCTTCGAGCAGCGCGACGTCGAGTTCCCGGTCACCTGGTCGCAGAACGCCACGAACATCGTCGCCCAGAAGTACTTCCGCGGCCCACTCGGCTCACCCGAGCGCGAGCGCTCGGTCCGGCAGATGATCGGCCGCGTCGCCGGGACGATCGCCGCCTGGGGCCGCGAGGGCGGCTACTTCGCCTCCGCCGCCGACGCCGACACCTTCGAGGCCGAGCTCACCCACATCCTCCTGCACCAGAAGGCCGCCTTCAACTCCCCGGTCTGGTTCAACGTCGGCTTCGAGGAGCACCCGCAGTGCTCAGCCTGCTTCATCCTCTCGGTCGAGGACACGATGGAGTCGATCCTCGCCTGGAACACCAAGGAGGGTCAGATCTTCCGCGGCGGCTCCGGCTCCGGGATCAACCTCTCGAACATCCGCGCCTCGACCGAGCAGCTCAGCAAGGGCGGGCTCGCCTCCGGACCGGTCAGCTTCATGCGCGGCGCCGACGCCTGGGCGGGGACGATCAAGTCCGGCGGCAAGACCCGGCGGGCGGCGAAGATGGTCGTCCTCGACGTCGATCACCCCGACATCGAGGACTTCATCTGGTGCAAGGCCAAGGAGGAGGAGAAGGCGGCGGCTCTCCGTGACGCCGGCTTCGACATGTCGATCGACGGCGACGGCTTCACCTCGATCCAGTACCAGAACGCGAACAACTCGGTCCGCGTCACCGACGCGTTCATGGCGGCGGTCGAGGCCGGCTCCGACTGGGACCTGACCGCCCGCAAGGACGGCACCGCGATCAAGACGCTGCCCGCCCGCGAGCTGCTCGACCAGCTCGCCGAGGCCGCCTGGCGCTGCGCCGATCCCGGTATCCAGTACGACACGACGATCAACCGCTGGCACACCTGCCCGGAGTCGGGGCGGATCAACGCGTCGAACCCGTGCTCGGAGTACATGCACGTCGACGACTCGGCCTGCAACCTCGCCTCGATCAACCTGATGAAGTTCCGCCGCCCCGACGGCAGCTTCGACACGGCCGACTTCGAGCACACGGTCGACATCGTCCTGCTCGCGCAGGAGATCGTCGTCGGGCCGTCGAGCTACCCGACCGAGCAGATCGGCGCCAACGCGCGCCGCTTCCGCCAGCTCGGGCTCGGCTACGCCAACCTCGGCGCCTTCCTGATGTCGAACGGGATGCCCTACGACTCCGACGAGGGCCGAGCGACGGCCGCCGCGATCACGGCGCTGATGACCGGCCGCGGCTACCGCACCTCAGCCGAGGTCGCTGCCGCGATCGGCCCCTACGACGAGTACGCGAAGAACCGCGAGGCCCACAACACCGTGATGCGGATGCATCGCGACGCCGCCTACGAGATCACCGACGGCCAGATCGCCGACGCCGAGCTGCTCGCCGCGGCGCGGCGCTCGTGGGAGGAGGCCGTGGCGCTCGGCGACGAGCACGGTTACCGCAACGCCCAGGCGACGGTGCTGGCCCCAACCGGGACGATCAGCTTCCTGATGGACTGCGACACGACCGGGATCGAGCCGGACTTCTCGCTCGTCAAGTACAAGGAGCTGGTCGGCGGCGGGCAGATGACGATCGTCAACCGCTCGGTGCCCCTGGCGCTGCAGACGCTCGGCTACACCGAGGAGGCGATCGAGCAGATCACCGCCTACATCAACGACAAGGGCACGATCGTCGGCGCCCCCGGCCTCGAGGACGGCCACCTGCCGGTCTTCGACGTCGCCGTCGGCGAGCGGGCGATCAGCCACATGGGCCACATCCAGATGATGTCGGCGACCCAGCCGTTCCTGAGCGGCGCGATCTCGAAGACCGTCAACCTGCCGGAGTCGGCGACGGTCGGCGACATCGCCGAGGCCTACACCGAGGGCTGGAAGGGCGGCCTGAAGGCGCTGGCGATCTACCGCGACGGCTCGAAGACCGCGCAGGCGCTCCGCACCGACGCCCAGGACGAGGCGAAGGCCGAGGACGCAACGCCGGCTCCGGTCCGGCGGCGGATGCCGGCCGAGCGCGAGTCGATCACCCACAAGTTCTCGATCGCCGGCCAGGAGGGCTACATCACCGCCGGCAAGTACGAGGACGGGACGGTCGGCGAGATCTTCCTCACCGACATCGGCAAGGAGGGCTCGACCCTGCGCGGGATGATGAACGCGTTCGCGACCTCGGTCTCGATCGGCCTCCAGTACGGGGTGCCGCTCGAGGTCCTCGTCAACAAGTTCAGCTACATGCGCTTCGACCCCGAGGGGATGACCAAGAACCAGGAGATCCCGTTCGCCAAGTCGATGCCCGACTACATCATGCGCTGGCTGGCGAGCCGCTTCATCGACGACGCCGACCTCCACGAGGACCTCGGGATCCTCACCGAGGAGGTCCGGGAGCGCAAGAACGCCCAGCAGGCACTGTTCAGCGCCGACACCGCGGCGCCGGCCAACGGTGGCGGCAACGGCAACGGTTCGCCGGCCCCGGAGCCCGCTCCCGAGCCGCAGCCCGCCGCGGCGGCACTCACCGACACGCCGCCGGTCGTCCCGGCGCGGATGTCACGCGAGCTCGACCTCGGCCCCGCCTGCGAGCAGTGCGGCGGGATGATGCAGCGCACGGGCAGTTGCTACACGTGCACGTCATGCGGCAACAACACCGGCTGCGGCTGATCTGACGGCCCGGGAGGCGCCGGGCTCGGCGTCATCGGTCGGCTTGCGGCCCATACGGCCGCGGCGCCTCCCTCTTCCTTGATCCGGCGGCTCCCGGCCACGTCAGATCCAGGGGCCGGCCGTATCAGCGCGCTCGCGACCTCGTCAGCAAGATCGGGCGATCCGACTTCGGTTTGACCGGCGTCCGCGGACGTATGTAAGCTTCCGCTCACAAATCATCAACACCTGCCTAACCTGGTCCAGTGACTTCGGGCCTGGGTGGGGGAACCAAGAGGAGGGGCCGGACGGAGGCCCCAGGGGCGAATCGGACAGTTGCCCGTAGCGCGCTCTTTC
>DASSEM010000081.1:0-3189 GCA_035695265.1 Solirubrobacterales bacterium | reverse complement strand
GTTGGCGAACGCCTGGACCGCGAGCAGCGGCTCGGGCGCGACCTTGTCCTCGATCTGGCGGCTGAGCTCGGCTACGTCCATGGGACGATCGTAGCGCTGCGTGACCCCCAAATCAACTTGACAGGTTAGCGTGACCCCTGTAACGTCTTTGCTGGTCAGTCCATCGAACCGAGAGGTCCCAAAATGCTCTCCATCGCCACCGCCCATTTCATCGCCCGACAGGTCCGCCAGGACCCCGAGGAGATCCGGGCCCGCAACGCCATCCGCCGCGCCCGCCGGAACCGCTAGCCGAGGGGCCGGGTGGCTCAGGCTGCCCGGCTCAGGCGGCCTGGCGGTCGCGGAAGTAGGCGCTGCCGTCGATCCCGCGGTCGAACCCGGACCAGGCTTCGCCGGCGGCGAGGGTGCGCTCGATCCGATCGAAGCTGCCGAGCTTGCCGCCGAGGTTGTCCATCATGTGGACCAGCGTCGCCTCGCGGGTCGCCGGCGTCACCGGCGAGCCGTGCTCCAGCGTCCCGTGGTGGGCGAGGATGATGTGGAGCACCGCCCGACCGAGCTCGGGGTCGAAGCCGTCGATCGCGTCGATCTCGCGCCGGACCCGGTAGTAGCCGAGCGGGATCTCGCCGATCAGCCGCCCGAGGTCGGTCATGTCGATCGCGAGCGGGTTGTCGTTGTAGGCCTCGAGCTTGCCGATGTCGTGCAGGAGCGCGCCGGTGACCGCGACGTCGCGGTCGATGCCGGGGAAGAAGGAAGCGGCGGCGCTGACGCCCTGGGCGACCGAGAGCGTGTGCTCGAGCAGGCCGTGGCGGTAGGCCTGGTGGTAGTGCTTGGCGGCGGGGGCCTCGCGAAACCGCTCCCAGAGAGTGCCGCCGGGGGCGATCAAGCGAATCAGCAGCGTCCGCAGGTTCTCGTTCTGGATCGTCTCGATCAAGGCCGCCAGATCGGCCTCCATGCGCTCGATCGGAAGCGGCGAGCTCGCGAGCAGGTTCGCCGGGTCGTAATCGCCCGTGACCGCGGGGGCGATCTCCTCGACGATCAGGGCATCGCCCCACTGCGGGCTGCTCTCGAAGCGGCCGACGATGCGAACGACGGTGGCCGGCTCGGCGATCGCGAACCGCTGCTCGACGTCGTCCCACGACTTCGCGACGACGGTCGCGGTGCGGTCGGCCAGCACGAGCCGCAGCCACTCCCCGCCTCGCTTCGTCGGCCGGCGGCTGCGGTCGCGAACGACGTAGCTGCACTCGACGCGGTCACCGGCGGCGAGCGCGCGAAGGTCCTGATGGGCGGGCGCCGGGCCGTCGGCCGGGAGCTCGCCGAGCTCTGACTGCAGCGGATCCATGGCGGCTGGCACGGTAGGGATGGGAGCGGACGGCGTTCGCCCCGATCGCGACCCGAAACGGCCTTCGGCACGGATGTCTTGCTCGTTCGACACGGTCTCTCGACGAAGAAGTCGGTCCCGCGACGCGGAAGCTGACGCGGCCGCTCAGATCTCACCAGCGAGCCGGTCCCGGCTCCTCGCCGATCCCGACATCGAGGAAGTCGGCGGCGAGGCGAGCGGCGCGGGCGAGGGTCCCGGGCTCCTCGAAGAGATGGCCCGCGCCGGGGACGACCGCGACCCGGCAGGGCCCGGGGATCCGCTCGGCGGCGGCCTCGTTCAAGGCCAGCACCTCGCTGTCGCGGCCGCCGACGATCAGCAGCACCGGGCAGGTGACCCGATCGAGCGCGGCGCCCGCGAGGTCGGGACGGCCGCCGCGCGAGACGACCGCGCCGATGGCGGCGCCGGGCTCGGCGGCGGCCCGCAGGGCCGCAGCGGCGCCGGTCGAGGCCCCGAAGCAGGCGAGCGGCAGGCCGGCCAGCTCGGGACGGCGCCGGGTCCAGGCGATCGCGTCGAGCAGGCGCCCGGCGAGCAGCTCGACATCGAAGACGTTGCGGCGATCGCCGCCCTCGGTCGCGGTCAGGAGGTCGAACAGCAACGTCGCGAAGCCGCGGCCCTCGAGGTAGCGGGCGACTGAGTTGTTACGTGGGCTGTGCCGGCCCGAGCCGCTGCCGTGGACGAAGACGACGAGGCCGGCCGGGTCGGCCGGGATTCCCGTCGCGCCCTCGAGCCGGACGCCGTCGGCGGTCGTGATCGCCACCTCGCCGGCCGGTTCGGGCCCGCCTGAGCCCCCGTCGCTCTCGCTCGCTCGCTCGCGCGCCGCGCGCAGCAGCGCCACGACCTCGGCGTCGTCGGTCTGCGAGAAGTCGTCGTACCAGGCGCCGACGCTGCTGAAGCGCTCCGGCGTGGAGAGCGCGACGACGTCATCGATCCCGCCGTCGATCCGCTCCGCCGTGCCGGCCGGGCAGACCGGAACCGCGAGGATCACCCGGGCGGCGCCGTGCGCCTTCAAGACGCGCGAGGCGGCGGCGGCGGTGACTCCGGTCGCGAGGCCGTCGTCGACGACGATCACCGTGCGACCCTCGACCGCCACCGGCGGTTCGTCGCCGCGATAGAGCCGGCGGCGGCGGTCGAGCTCCTCGGCCTCGCGGATCGCGATCGACTCGATCTGCTCGCGGCTGATCCCGAAGGCGCCGACCGACCGCTCGTCGAAGACGATCGTCCCGTCCTCGCCGATCGCGCCGATCCCGAGCTCGGGCTGGCCCGGATGGCCGAGCTTGCGGACGAGGCCGACATCGAGCGGCGCACCGAGCGCCGTCGCGACCTCGAAGCCGACCGGGACCCCGCCGCGGGGGAGCGCGACGACCACCGGCTCGGCCAGTTCCATCCGGGCGAGCTCGTCGGCGAGCAGCCGTCCCGCCTCGCGACGGTCGCCGAAGGTCTGCCGCCGCCACATCACCGCCGCCCGGGCCGGAAGCGGCCGGTCGCTGCGTCCTCTGGGCAGGGCCTCATCGCAACCTCCTGGGAGTGCGACACCCACGTTAGAGATCGACTCCCGCGGCCACCGATGGAACCGCCCAGCTCCCATAGCTGACGCTCGTTCGCTATTGTCCTCGCAATGGCCGCCACGGTTCGAATCAGGTCGCTCGGCTGGGCCGGGACCGAGATCGCCCTCGGCGCCGCCACCGTGCTGATCGACCCGCTTGCCGACCCGGGCGCCGTCTTCGCCGCGCTCGGCGACGAGGCGCAGCCGATCGTGCCTCCCGAGGTCGTCGCGCCGGAGCGGTCCGGCGCGGCCGCAGCGGGGCTCGTCACCC
>DASSEM010000080.1:0-11902 GCA_035695265.1 Solirubrobacterales bacterium | reverse complement strand
CCCGGACCGCGTCATTTCGTATCCCCATTCTCGGTGAAGCCTGCGCAGCCCCGGTAGCCTGCACGTCCGTGCCTGAGCTGAATCTGATCCTCCTCGGACCCCCTGGGTCCGGCAAGGGAACCCAGGGCGAGCGCCTGCAGGAGGACTTCCGGCTGCCCTATTACGCGACCGGGGACATCCTCCGTGGCGCGGTCGCCGAGGACACCGAGCTCGGCCGGACCGCGAGGGAGTACATGGACCGGGGCGACCTCGTACCAGACGAGGTGATCATCGGCGTCATCGCCGATCGCGTCGAGAGCGCCGAGGCCGCCGACGGCTTCATCCTCGACGGCTTCCCGCGGACCGTCGGGCAGGCGGAGGCGCTGGCGGCGGAGATGGAGGAGCTCGGGCGGGGGATCACTGCGGCCGTCCTGATCGACGTCAGCGACGAGGAGGTCGTCCGCCGGCTCGGGGGCCGCCGCACCTGCGCGAAGAACGGTCACATCTTTCACGTCGAGTTCGATCCCCCGAAGCACGAGGACGTCTGTGACATCTGCGGATCGCGGCTGATCGTCCGCGACGACGACAAGCCCGAGGTGATCAAGCACCGGCTCGAGACCTATCACGACAAGACGAAGCCGCTCGTCGACTTCTACGAGGAGCGCGGCATCCTCAAGCGGGTCGACGGCACGCTGAAGCCCGAGGAGGTCGGCAACCGGATCCGGGCGCTGCTGGCCACCCTGCGGATGGAAGAAGAGCTCTGACGGCACCTTGATCATCCCCAAGACCCCGGAGCAGGTCGACAGGATGGCGGCGGCGGGAGACGTCCTGGCCCGCTGCCTCCGGATGCTGCGCAAGAGCGCCCGCCCGGGCGTCACCACCCTCGACCTCGACCTCGCCGCCGAGCGGTTCATCCACTCCCAGGGCGCCGAGGCCGCGTTCAAGGGCTACAACGGCTTCCCGGGTTCGATCTGCGCGTCGCCGAACTCGATGGTCGTCCATGGCATTCCCGGTCCCTACGAGCTCAAGCGCGGCGATGTGATCTCGCTCGACGTCGGCGTCACCCTCGACGGCTGGGTCGCCGACGCCGCGATGACGATTCCGGTCGGCCCGGTCGCGGAGCCCGCCCTGCAGCTGCTCGAGACGACCCGCGAGTCGCTGTTCTGCGGGATCGCCGAGGCGAGGGCCGGCAATCGGCTCGGCGACGTCTCGGCGGCGATCCAGGAGCGGGTCGAGCGGGACGGGCTGGCGGTGATCCGCAGCCTCGTCGGCCATGGCATCGGCAAACGGATGCACGAGGACCCGCAGATCCCGAACTTCGGCGAGCCCGGGAAGGGCCCCGTGCTCGAGGAGGGGATGACGTTCGCGATCGAGCCGATGGTGAACATCGGCTCGCCCGAGATCAGGATGGGCTCCGACAACTGGGCGGTCTACTCCGAGGACGGCTCGCTGGCCGCCCACTTCGAGTTCACGGTCGCCGTCGGCGCCGACGGGCCGCGGATCCTGACCCCGTGGCACGAGGAGGAATAGGGACGGGCCGCAGCGGTCGCCGAGCAGCTTCGGGCATCCTCACAGCGGCGTTCGGCGCGGCCTTGCATGCCGTTTCAGCCGTGCTAGCATGCCCGTTCGGCCTCAGGGCCGTCTGACGCCGCCTGCCATCCGATTCATGGGATGACGCGGGCCACCTCAAGTCCGATAGAAAGCCGGAAGCGTTGAAGGTTCGAGCCTCCGTAAAACCCATGTGCGAGCGATGCCAGGTGATCCGACGGCGCGGCCGCGTGCTCGTGATCTGCTCGAACCCCCGCCACAAGCAGAGGCAGGGCTAGATGGCGCGGATCGCAGGGGTGAACCTTCCGCTCAACAAGCGGGTCGAGGTCGGGCTGACCTACGTGCACGGGGTCGGCGACTCGACCGCGCGCAAGATCATCGCCGAGACCGGCGTCGACGCGAACACCCGGGTCGGCGATCTGACCGAGGACGAGGTGATCAAGCTGCGCGACGCGGTCGAGTCCCACCCGGTCGAGGGCGACCTGCGGCGGGAGCGCTCCCAGAACGTCAAGCGGCTGATGGAGATCGGCTCCTACAGGGGCCTGCGCCACCGGCGCGGCCTGCCCGTCAACGGCCAGCGGACGAAGACGAACGCTCGCGGCCGCAAGGGCCCGAAGAAGATGAGCGTGACCGGCAAGAAGAAGGCGCCGACGCCGAAGTGAGCCTCCCCGACGAGCAGCGAGAGGCGGCTTCCTAGATGCCGCAACCGAAGCGAGCGAGCGGTCGCTCGAAGCGCCGGGTGCGCAAGAACGTCCCGATCGGGCAGGCGCACATCAAGACGAGCTTCAACAACACGATCGTCACCCTGACCGACCTCGAGGGCAACGTGATCGCCTGGGAGTCGGCCGGCAGCGCCGGCTTCAAGGGCTCGCGCAAGTCGACCCCGTTCGCCGCCCAGGTGACGGCCGACAACGCCGCCCGCAAGGGCATGGAGCACGGCCTCGAGCGGGTCGAGGTCCACGCCAAGGGCGCCGGCTCCGGGCGCGAGACCGCGATCAGGGCGCTGCAGGCGGCCGGCCTGCAGGTGACGTCGGTCAAGGACGTGACCCCGCAGGCCCACAACGGCTGCCGGCCGAAGAAGCGGAGGCGCGTCTAGTGGCCCGCGACACCGGCCCGCAGTGCAAGCAGTGCCGGCGCGAGGGGCAGAAGCTGTTCCTCAAGGGCGAGCGCTGCCTGACCGACAAGTGCGGCGTCGAGCGCCGCTCCTACCCGCCGGGCGAGCACGGCCGCGGCCGCCTGCGCGCGTCCGAGTACCGCCAGCAGCTCCGCGAGAAGCAGAAGGCCCGCCGCTACTACCAGGTGCTCGAGAAGCAGTTCCGCGCCTACTACGACAAGGCCTCCCGACAGGAGGGCGTCACCGGCGAGAACCTGCTCCGGCTGCTCGAGCGTCGCTTCGACAACGTCCTCGTCAGGCTTGGCTTCGCCGCCTCGCGACGCCAGGCCCGGCAGCTGATCCGCCACGGCCACTGGCAGATCAACGGCCGCCGCGTCGACATCCCCAGCTACCAGCTCAAGCCCGACGACGTGATCTCGATCAAGTCCGGCTCCGATGCCGAGACGACCGTCCGGGTCGCCACCGAGCTCATCTCCACCGTGCCCCCATGGCTGCAGGCCGATCACGACTCGCTCACCGCCAAGGTGCTGCGTCTCCCCGCGCGGGACGAGGTCGACGCGCCGATCTCCGAGCAGCTCATCGTCGAGCTGTACTCGAAGTAGGGGCTCCCAAAACCAGCGACGGAAGGAAGCGCCAATGACCACCCTGCCCGATTTCCAGACCCCGACGATCTCCGCCGAGGAGGTCGAGGACAACAGGGGCTCGTTCACGATCGAGCCGCTCGACAAGGGCTTCGGCTACACCTACGGCAACAGTCTCCGCCGCGTCCTGCTCTCGTCGCTGAAGGGCGCCGCGATCACGAGCGTCCGGATCGAGGGCGTCGCGCACGAGTTCTCGAGCGTCTCCGGCGTCAAGGAGGACGTCACCGACATCATCCTCAACCTCAAGGACGTCGTCGTCCGCATGCACACTGACGCCGACATGGTCGAGGTGCCGCTGGTCGCGACCGGTCCCGGCGAGATCACCGCCGGCGACCTCGAGGTTCCCGCCGGGGTCGAGATCCTCAACCCGGAGGCCCCGATCGCGACGCTCGAGAAGAAGACGAAGCTCGAGATGTACCTGACGGTCGGCCGGGGCCGCGGCTACTCGCCCGCCGAGGACAACAAGACCGAGGACCAGCCGATCGGCGTGATCCCGATCGACTCGATCTTCTCGCCGATCAAGCGGGCCTCCTATCGCGTCGACTCGGCCCGCGTCGGCCAGCGGACCGACTTCGACAAGCTCTCGCTGCAGCTCGAGACCGACGGCTCGATCGAGCCGGGTGCGGCGTTGCGCGAGGCGGCCGAGCTGATGATCGCCAGCCTGGCGATCTTCACCGACGCCGACCGGGTCGAGGAGCTGACCCAGACCAACGGCGCCGAGCCCGAGGTCGTCGAGGAGGCGATCGCCGGCAGCGGCGATGACCGGCTCATCGAGGAGCTCGAGATCGGCGTTCGGGCATACAACTGCCTGAAGCGCGCCGGCGTCCAGACGATCGGCGACCTGCAGGCGAAGTCGGAGTCCGAGCTGAAGGCGATCCCGAACTTCGGCGAGCGTTAGATCGAAGAGGTGATCGAGGCGATGCACGGGCTCGGCCTCGATCTCCGCGCCGAGTGATCACGCGCTGAGGACCGACCGGAGAGACGAGGAACGATGCGCCACAAGCGGAACCGACACAAGCTGAGCCGGGACGCGGCGCATCGCAAGGCGCTGCTGAAGAACCTCTCGCGGCAGCTCATCGAGCACGAGCGGATCCAGACCAGCCAGGCCAAGGCCAAGGCGGTCAAGCCGCAGGTCGAGCGGCTGATCACGATCGCCAAGCGCGGTGACCTGCACTCGCGGCGGATCCTGCTCTCCCGGCTCGGCCAGGACAAGTTCATAGTCCACAAGCTCGTCGAGGAGATCGCCCCGCGCTACACCGAGCGCCCCGGCGGCTACACCCGGATCGTCAAGCTCGGCCCGCGCCGGTCGGACTCGACGGAGATGGTGTATCTCGAGCTGGTCTAGGCGGGTCGCCACATGGCGACATACCGGCTCGACCTCGCATACGACGGCGCCGGTTTCCGCGGCTGGGCCACGCAGCCCGGGCTGCGGACCGTTCAGGGGGAGCTCGAGGACGCCCTCGGACGGGTGCTCGGCGAGCCGGTTCGGCTGACCGTCGCCGGTCGCACCGATGCCGGCGTCCATGCGCTCGAGCAGGTCGCATCGTGGAGCTCCGAGCGGCGGCCGCCGGATGGGCTGGAGCGGGCGCTGAACGCTCTGACCGGCCCCGATCTGGCGGTGCTCGGGATCACCATCGCGCCGGGGTTCGACGCCCGTCGCGACGCCCGCTCGCGCCGTTATCGCTACCGGATCGAGACCGGCACGCCGCCGAGCCCGTTCGAGCGCGGGCGGGCACTGCACTGGCCGCATCGGCTCCACCGCGCCGCGCTCGACGAGTGCGCGGCGCTGCTCGCCGGGACACACGACTTCACGGCGTTCACGCCGACCGAGACCGACCACGTCCGCTTCGAGCGCGACGTCCTCGCCGCCGGCTGGGAGGAAGAGCGCGAGGGGATCCTGACCTTCGAGATCGAGGCGGACGCCTTCCTGCGCAGCATGGTCCGGGCGCTGGTCGGGACGATGCTCGAGGTCGGAGGCGGGGGCCGTGACGTGGACGGGTTCCGGCGCCTGCTCGCCGGGGCGCCGCGCTCCGACGCCGGGCCGACCGCTCCGCCCGAGGGCCTCTACCTGGTCGCGGTCCGCTACTGATCTGGGCCGCTCGGCTCCGGCCGCGACCGCCGCGGCGCTCGTAGAATCGGTGTGGTGCGGGTCCTCCTGACCAACGACGACGGGATCGCTGCGTCCGGACTGCAGGCGCTGCGCCGGGCGCTGCTCGAGATCGACGGCGTCGAGCTGCACGTGATCGCGCCCGACTCGAACCGCAGCGCCACCGCCCGCTCGATCACGACCCGCTCGCCGCTCTGGGTCGACGAGGTGAGCTTCGATGACGGCACGGTCGGCTACGCGACCGACGGCACCCCGGTGGACTGCGTCCGCTTCGCCGACCTCGGCCTGCTGGGCGAGCGCCCGGAGCTGATCGTCTCGGGGATCAACCACGGCTCCAACCTCGGCGACGACGTCACCTACTCGGGCACCGTCGCCGCGGCGCTCGAGGGACTGGTTCTCGGCATCCCTTCGATCGCCGTCTCCCAGCAGTCGCTGGCTCGCGAGATGGACTTCCGGCTCGGGCGTCGCTTCGACTTCTCCGTCTCGGCGCCGCTGGCGGCAGCCCTGGCGGCGATCGTCGCCGACGGCCGGCTTCCAGGCGGGACGCTCCTCAACGTCAACTGCCCGGCCGAGAGCCCGCGCGGGATCGACGTCACGAGGCTCGGCAAGCGGCTCTACAACGACGAGCTCAAGCTCGTTGAAGAGGACGGCAACGGCCGCCGCCGCTTCCAGATCTATGGCTTCGACCCCGACTTCGAGGACGAGGAGGGCACCGACCTCGCGGCGGTCGCCCGCGGGATGGTCGCGATCACGCCGATCCACTTCGACCTGACCGCGCATCCGAGCCTCGATTCGATCCGCGACCTCCACCTGGAGGGGGCGCTCGAACGGGTGCTGGAGACGGTCGGGGCATGAGCGCCCGATGAGTGCCGGTCGGGACGCGGCCCGGAGCGCCGAGTTGCGCGAGCGGATCGCCGAGCTCGACCACGCCTACTACGTGCTCGACGACCCGCTCGTCGGCGACGACGTCTACGACGAGCTGCTCGACGAGCTGCGCGCGATCGAAGCCGCCGACCCGTCGCTGCGGACGCCGGACTCGCCGACCCAGCGGGTCGGCGGCGAGCCGGTCGAGGGGTTCGAGCAGCATGAGCACCTGGAGCCGATGCTGTCGCTGGCGAACGCTCGCAGCGCTGAGGAGCTCGAGGCCTGGGAGGCGCGGATCCGCAACCTGCTGAAGCGCTTCGACATCGACGCCGGCGCGATCGCCTACGTGACCGAGCCGAAGATCGACGGCCTGGCGATCTCGTTGACCTACGAGGACGGGGTCTTCATCCGCGGGACGACCCGCGGCGACGGACGGATCGGCGAAGACGTCACCCACAACCTGCGGACGATCCGCTCGATCCCGCTTCGCATCCCCGACGCGCCCGAGCTGATCGAGGTCCGCGGCGAGATCTACTTCTCGCGCTCCGGCTTCGAGCAGCTCAACGCGGAGCGGGCCGAGGCGGGGCTCGCGACCTTCGCCAACCCCCGCAACGCCGCGGCCGGGACGATCCGCCAGCACGACCCGGCGCTTGCGGCCGGACGGCCGCTGCAGATCTGGACCTACGGGATCGGCTACCGGCGCGGGGTCGAGCACGGCACCCACAGCGCCGAGCTCGACTGGCTGCGCGAGCGCGGCTTCCGGGTCAACGACGGGATCGCCACCCACGAGAGCGACCGTGAGGTCGTCGAGCGCTGCCGGTGGTGGGAGGAGGAGCGCGAGGGCCTCGACTACGAGATCGACGGCGCCGTCGTCAAGGTCGACGACCGCGGCCTCTGGCGTGAGCTCGGCGTCGTGGGCCGCGAGCCGCGCTGGGCGATCGCCTGGAAGTTCCCGCCGATGACGGCGACGACGCGGCTCAACGCGATCGCCTGGAACGTCGGCCGCACCGGGCACCTGGTCCCGTTCGCGATGCTCGAGCCGACCCCCCTGAGCGGCGTCACCGTCAGCACCGCGACCCTCCACAACGAGGAGGACCTGGCCCGCAAGGACGTCCGGGTCGGCGACGAGGTGGTCGTGACCCGCGCCGGCGACGTGATCCCGCAGGTCGTGGCGCCGCTGATCCAGCGCCGCAAGGGCAAGCGGCTGCGCCGGGCGAAGCCGCCGGCGAAGTGTCCCGCGTGCGGGACCCCGACCGTCAAGCCGGGGGGCGTCTGGACGATCTGCCCGAACCGGACAGGTTGCCCCGGCCAGGTCTTCCAGCACCTCAAGCATTTCGTCCACCGCGGCGCGATGGACATCGACGGGCTCGGCGAGAAGCAGGTGCTGCGGTTCCTCGACGACGGTTTGATCGAGGACGCCGCCGGCATCTACGACCTCGAGGCCGGGCAGCTCACCGAGCTGGAGGGGTTCGGCGAGGTCTCGGCCGCCAACCTGGTGGCGGCGATCGCCGACTCGAGGCGGCAGCCGTTCGGGCGGGTGCTGTTCGCGCTCGGGCTCGAGGGGGTGGGGGCGGTGACCGCCGAGGCGCTCGCCCGGCACTTCGGCTCGATCGACGAGCTGCTCGAGGCCGGCGAGGAGCGGATCCAGGAGGTCGATGGAGTCGGGCCGATCCTCGCCGAGACGATCGTCGAGCAGCTCTCCGACGAGCGGACCCTGGCCCTGATCGCCGATCTGCGCCGCCACGGCCTCCGCTTCGAGCTCGACGCCTCCGAGCGCCGGGCCGGGAGCGGGCCGCTCGAGGGCCGGACCTTCGTGCTCACCGGGACGTTGCCGGAGTTGAGCCGCGAGCAGGCGACCGCCTTGATCCGCGACGCCGGCGGCAAGGTGACGGGCTCGGTGTCGAAGAAGACCGACTACGTGGTCGCCGGGGACAGCCCGGGCACGAAGCGCGCCCGGGCCGAGGAGCTCGGGGTCGAGATCATCGACGAGCCCGCGCTCCGCGAGCTGCTCAGCTGAGCCCCTTCACCGATGCGATGCAGAGACCCTGGCTCCCGAACCCGTAGCGTGCCCAGCCGCCGTCCTTGCAGTCGGGCTTCGAGGTCGGTCCCGGCGGCGCGTCGAAGACCACGGCGCGGCCGATCAGCGGGCCGCCGCCGAGCCAGCCCGGGGCGCCGGTCTCGCAATCGAGGTCCTGCTCGATCTCGGGCAGGACCGGGTAATACTCGAAGCGGTCCAGCCCGCCGCCGCCGTTGTCGGTCAGCTGGACGATCACGCTGAGGGTGCCGGGCAACGAGGGGAAGGGACCGTCGATCTCGAGCACGGCCACGTTGCCGGTCACCTTCAGGCAGCTCACCGGGCCTGAGATCAGGTACCCGAGGACCGTGAAGGACCCCGTCCCCTGCGCATCCTCGCCCGCGGGTCCGCTCGAGGCATTGACATCGATCTCGAAGGCGCTGAAGTCGTTGATGCTCTGGTTGTCGCCGGTGGCAGTGGCGACGTCGCGGAGCTCGGGTGGCCCCGGCGGCTTTGCAACGGCAGCCGGCGCGAGCGCGGCGGCAGCCAAGAGCACCATGGCGGCGGCAAGAGCGGCGACGAGCGCAGTCCACGAGCGAACCTTGCCTCCCGCCGTCGCCGCCAGCGCCAGCATGAGCCGACCGTATCAGCGCAGCCGCGAGATCGCCACCATCATCCTGTCCTGGATCTGGTGGGCGGCGTCGAGGCTCGACACCCCGTTCATCAGCAGCGAGAACACGATCAGCCCGCGCTTCGACTTGCAGTAGCCGGAGACGTTGGAGACGCCGCTGATCGTCCCGGTCTTGCCGCGGCAGCGGCCGGAGGCCGCGCTCCCGCCCATCCGGTTGGCGAGCGTACCGTCACGCCCCGCGATCGAGAGTGACTTGAAGAGCGGCTTGGCGAGCTCGTCGTCGCGCTGCGCGGCGATCAGCAGCCGGGCGACGCTGTGCGGCGACGCCTTGTTCGAGGCGGTCAACCCGGAGCCGTCGCGAGCATGGACCTTGGCGCCGACCTGGCGCGCGAACCGCTCGACCGCCTTGGCGCCGCCGTTGGTCGTCCCCTTCCGCCCGCTCTTCGCCCAGAGCCGTTTCAGCAGCATCTCGGCGTAGAAGTTGATCGAGTCCTTGTTGGTCGCGCGGACGAGGGAGGCGATCGTCGCCGACTCGTGCTCGGCGATCGGGTCGCGGTCGCGGAGCGTGCCCGGGGCGCGCTCCACCTTCACCTTGCCGCCGGCGCGGACGCCGGCTTTACGGAGGCCGTCGCGGAAGGCGCGCGCCGCCTCCTTCGCCGGATCGCCGCCGTAGGTCGAGCCGCCGTAGACGAGGCCGCTCAGCGGCGCGATGTAGGGGCTCGGGCCCCAGTTCGAGTCCGGCACCCCGCGGCGGCGGTCGAAGACGCTGTCATCGCCGATCACCCGCCCGGCGACACGGCGGATCCCGGCCGCATGCACTTGCCGCGCGAGATCGCGGACGCCATCGGCCCCGAACGAGGGGTCGCCGCCGCCGATCAGGTAAAGGTCGCCGCGAACCCGGCCGTTGCGGGTCACCCGGCCGCTCACCTTCACCCGGGTCGGGATCCGCCACTTCGGGCCGAGCCGGTGCAGCGCCGTCGCGGTCGTGAACAGCTTCTCGTTCGAGGCGAGCTTGCGGCGTCGGCCGGCGTTGCGATCGAAGATCGCGCCCTTCGACTTGCCGCCGATCCGGGTCACGAAGTAGCCGCTCGATCCCGGCGCCTTGCGGGCAAGCCGGCGGAGCTTCCGGCTCAGCGCCCCGCGCCCGATCGGGTCGCGACGGCCGAGCTCGCCCGGCGGCGTGGCACGCGAGGGCAGGTCGGGGCCCGGCACCGCCTGCGTGCGTGCCCCGACCGGGTCGGCGGGAGCCGGCGCCGCGGCGAGCAGCGCAGCGAGGACGACCGCGGCCGCTACGACGGCCCGGTGAGCGACGAGAACTGACCAACAGTTGGCTGGAAGTCGTCGCTCAGCAGGTGGTCCTGGGTGGGTTCGGGGGCGCATCGAAGGCGCGAGTGTAGATGCGGCCGGGGCGGCGGCACGCCGCTTCGGGGCGCAGCCGGCCGGCCCGAGCGGGCCCGAACCGCTGTTGACGCTGCAATAATCGACCTTGCCGATGAGCGAGGTAGTTCAGCTCGATCCGGCGAGCCGCACGAAGCGAGCGCGCCGCCGTCGGGGCACCAATTCGAAGACTGCCCTCGTTCTTGGCGGCGGCGGGTTCACCGGCGCGGTCTACGAGATCGGTGCCTTGCGCGCGTTCGACCTGCTCGCGGTCAACCGCACCGTCAACGATTTCGACGTCTACGTCGGCACCAGCGCCGGCTCGTTCGTCGGCAGCGCCGTCGCCAACGGCGTCACCCCCGAGGAGATGATGCGGGTGCTCAACAAGCACCTGCCCTCGCCGCTTCGCGACATGGACCTCGGGATGCTGCTGCGGCCCAACTACAAGGGCTTTGCCGCGGCCGGGCTGAAGCTGCCGTTCAGGGTGGCGGGCGTCGCCCGCGGGCTCGTGCGCACCCTCGCCGAGACCTCGGTCATGGATGTCGCCACGGGGCTCGCCGCGGGGCTGCCGAAGGGCCTCTACAGCGGTGCCGGGATCGAGCAGTACGTCGCCGAGATGCTCGCCGATCCCGATCGCACCGACGACTTCCGGATGTTGCGCAACGAGCTCTACCTGTGCGCGACCGAGATCGACACGACCGAGCGCATCGTCCTCGGCGACGGCGAGTGGCGAGACGTCCCGATCTCGCGCGCGGTCGCCGCATCGACGGCGCTGCCGCTGGTCTACGAGCCGGTCGAGATCAAGGGCCGGGAGATGATGGACGGCGGGATCCGCTCGACCACCAACATCGACATCGCCGTCGAGAAGGGCGCCAAGTTCATCGTCGTCGTCAACCCGATCGTCCCGTTCGTCAACGACTTCAACAAGCGCGTCCCCACGATCTTCGGCAGCCGCGTCCGCCGCGTCTCCGACATGGGCTTCGTCGCCCTGGCCAACCAGGCGGTGCGGATGATCGCCCACGATCGCCTCCACCGTGCGGTCGAGGAATGGTCGGTCAAGTACCCGGGGGTGGACATCGTCCTGATCGAGCCCGAGTTCGGCGACGAGCTGATGTTCGCGACCTCGATCATGGATTACAAGGCGAGGCTGCAGATCGCCAAGCACGGCTTCGAGTCGGTGACGCTGCGGCTGGCCCGCGACTACGACCGCTACCGCGAGATCGCCGAGCGCCACGGGATCGAGATCTCCGCCCGGCGCGTGACGAAGATCCTGCGCCAGGCCGACGAGCAGCGGGAGCGGACCACTGCATGGCGTCGCGTCTTCGAGCAGACGACGGGCGCTCTTCTTCGCCAGAGCGGCAGCTAGCCGCCGCGCGACCGCTCGGCCCGCGACCGGCCGCAGGGGAGGGGGTCGTGAGGAATTCCGCCGAATGGCGCCGAGTCGACCCCCTTCTCGGCGGCCCAAGGTGAAAGCTTTCAGCTGCCGCTCTGGCGCAGCAGACCGCCCGTGGTCTGCTCGAAGATCCGCCTCCATGCGGTCGTGCGCTCGCGCTGCTCGTCCGCCTGGCGCAGGATCTTCGTCACGCGGCGCGCGGAGATCTCGATGCCGTGCTTCTCGCAGATCTGC
>DASSEM010000079.1:0-8184 GCA_035695265.1 Solirubrobacterales bacterium | reverse complement strand
CCGGTAGATGCGGCCGCGGCGGAGTAGCGCCAGGTTGGCGGCGAAGGCGAGCACGTGCAGGAACGGGCTCGCGTAGCGGAGCAGCCGGTGGGAGAAGACCTCGTAGGCGTAGAGCGGCCCGTAGCCGCGCAGGTCCCACATGCGGTCGCCGACGACGATGTCGGCGAGGCCGGCCATCATCCGCCGCTTGCGGGCGAACTCGCCCTCGATCGTCGGCACCATCTTCTCGGTCGCCCGGGCGGCGGCGACGTCGACCGACCGCCAGCCGTCCTTGCGGAGCAGGAACGGGAACGAGAGGTCGTGGCTGCGCGAGGGACCGAGGAAGCGGTAGGCGGCGCGGCGGACGGCGTAGATCGCGCCGTTTCCGGCGGTGATCCCACCGGCCTCCGACTCGAGGCCCCGGACCGCCATCTCGTAGCGCCAGTAGAGCCCCTCCTCGTTGTCGCCGTCGGGGTCCGCGAAGCTGACCCGGCCGGACGCGTAGCCGACCCCGGGGTCCTCGAAGGCCGCCACCAGGGCCGCGAGCGCGCCCGGCTCCCAGCTCGAGTTTGCGTCGCTGAAGGCGAGGATCTCGCCGCTCGCGCGCTCGACCGCCGCGTTCTGGGTTGCGATCTTGCCGCCGCGAGGGAGGTCGAGGACGAGGTCGGCGCCGGCGGCGCGGGCGAGCTCGACGGTGCGGTCGGCCGACCCGTCGGAGGCGACGATCAGCTCGAGCCGCTCGCGGGGCCAGTCCTGGGCGAGGGCGTCGGCGACCTTGGCCTCGATCACGCCGGCCTCGTCGAATGCGGCGACGATCAGCGACACCTTCGGCCGGTCGCCCGTCGGCGGCGGCGGAGTGGCGTGGCCGCGCAGGCGCCCGAGCGCGGCGAGGCTCAGCGGATAGGTGACGTGGGTATGGAGAAGACCCGCGATCGAGCCCCAGAAGATCTTCGCGGCGAGTCCCATGGAAGCGCTGATTATCGGCTTCCGCGCGCGCCGCGGTCAGCGCGGAGCCGCTCATAGAGAGCGAGCGTGCGCTCGGCGATCGCGTCCCAGCCGGCGTCGCCGGCGACCGCTGCCCGTGCGGCGGCGGCGAGCCGCTCGCGCGCAGCGGGATCGGTGACGAGCTCGTTGAGGGCGGCGGCGAGGGGCTCCGGCTCGCCGGGCGGGACGAGCCGGGCGGCCCCGGTGCGGCGGCCGAGCTCGGCGAAGCCGCCGACGTCACCGAGCACCATCGGCTTGCCGAAGGCGAGGCCGGCGTAGAGGACGCCGGACTGCTCGATCTCGCGGTAGGGGAGCGCCAGGACGTCGGCCCGGCGGAGCAGCGCCGGGATCTCCGGGTCGGAAACGAACCGGGGCAGGAAGCGGACCCGTCCCGGCGCCCGCGCGGCGAGCCGCTCGAGGTCATCGAGCGGCATTCGCGGCATCCCGGCGATCCAGAGCTCCGCCCCCTCGACCGAGGCGAACGCCTCGAGCAGGGTGTCGATCCCCTTGTAGGGGCGGAGCAGGCCGAAGAAGAGGATCACCGGCCCCTCCGCGTCGGTCAGCTCGGGCGGCAGCGGCTCCTCCGCGGGCAGGTCGGTGAGGTAGTCGAGGGGCCCGTGTGGGATCACCTCGACCTTGCCGGGGTCGATCCCGACCTCGTCGCGAAGCCGGACGGCGGCGCCCTCGGTGTGAGCGACGACGGCGTCGAAGCGATCGAGGTAGCGGCGTTGGGCCGCGAGCCTGCGGTGCTCGCCCGGCTTCGGCAGCGGGTAGTGCAGGGTGATGAGCCGCGGGTGTCCGGGGTCAGGGCCGAGCAGGAGCCGGTCGACCGCCGGCAGGGTCGTCCACTGCCAGTGCTCGATCTCGGCGGCGGCGAGCCGGCGGCGGGCGGCGAGCATCCCCGGCAGGTGCTCGAGCGCCTTCAGCGCAAGCCTGCGGCGGCCGGCGGCCCGGCCGCTGCGACGGTAGAAGAGCTCCTCGACCCGGTAGCCGGCAGGGTCCGCGACCGGGCCGTAGACGAAGCGGCTCGTGAGCAGCTCGACGTCGACGCCGGCCCGTGCCAGCGCCGCCGCCAGCGAGCGGTCGTAGGGCGGCGTGAAGGCCGAGGGATCGACCAGGGAGACCCTGAGCGGCGGCATGGGCGACGATTCTCCCGATGGAGCTCTCCTACTGCGTCGTCAACACGAACGGCCGCGACCACCTCGGCGCCTGCCTGCGGGCGATCGCCGCCAACCATCCGGCGGGCGTCGAGCACGAGATCCTCGTCCTCGACAACCACTCCGACGACGGCTCGGTCGACCTCGTCGCGCAGATCGCCCAGCGCGAGCGCGGGATCGGCGACCGCCTCCGCCTGATCGTCACCGAGCGCCGCCAGGGCAAGGCCCTGAACGACTCCTTGCTGCTCGAGTCGGCGCAGGGAGAGCTCTGCCTGCTCCTCAACGAGGACTCCGAGCTCCTGCCGGGCGCGGCCGCGGCGCTGGTCGAGGCGCTCCGCGCCGATCCGGCCGCCGGCGCCGCCGGCGCGCAGCTCCTCGACGGCGAGGGGCGGCCGCAGCCCTGCGCATGGCGCCTCCCCGGCGTCGGGACCGCGCTCGCCCAGGCGCTGCTGCTCCACCGCCTGCTCGTCACCGAGAGCGGCGGGTCGAGGACGCGGCGGGTCGGCTGGGCGCAGTCGGCGGCGCTGCTCGTCCGCCGCGCCGCGGCCGAGCGGGTCGACTGGCTCGATCCCGACTTCTTCGTCTACTCCGACGAGACCGACCTCTGCAAGCGGCTCGGCGAGGCCGGCTGGCACACCCTCTACGTGCCCGCCGCGCGCGCCATCCACCACGAGCAGCTCGCCAACGACCGCGCCGCCGGCAGTCGCCGAGTGGTCGAGTTCCACCGCAACCGCGACCTCTACATGCGCAAGCACCACGGCCCGGCCGCGGCCGCTGCGGCCCGCGCGCTCACCGCCTTCTCCTACCTCCCCCGCGCCCTGGCGGCCCTTGCGCTCCCCGGCCACGACCCCGGCTGGTTCTGGCTCCACGCCCGCAAGGCGTGGCGACCGACGGGCGAGGGATTGCGGGAGCTGGCGGAGGGCGGGTAGCGGCGCGAGCTGGTTCGGCTCGCGCCCGGCCGGCGGTGGCCGCGGCTTGCGCCGATCTTCCCCCGTTGCCAGGCGGTGGTTTGGGGACTGAGGGGAGGTTGGCGGCGCTGCTCGTCTCGGCTGCATCGCCACAGTGGGCGTGATTTGTCCGAGATATTGGACCAATCCCGCCCACTGCCGTGAACGCGGCTGCAGATCCTCCTCGTTGCCAAACCAACACCCGCGCAACGGTGGAAGCGGAGCATTCCCCCGGAGTTATCGTTGGTCCCGGATCTCCTGCTCGTAGAGCTCCTCGGCACGGGCCTGCTCGTCGCCCTCGGCGGCGCGGCGCGCCCGCAGGTCGGCCCAGCGGGCGCGCAGCCGCTCCGGGCTGAGCAGCTCGGCGACCTGGCGGCGCTCGTCGGGGCGGACGGCGCCGCCGAACCAGAGGATCAGCGGGTAGAGGCCGATCAGCGCGAGCCGTGACAGGAACCCGGCGGCGCCGTCGGTCGGCAGGAGGACCTCGCCGGCGGCGATCAGCGCCGCCGCGGCGCCGACGACCACCGCGAGGCGGCCCCACTGCCACGGGATCGGGAAGATCCGGCGGCTGACCAGGTAGATCAGGACGATCACGATCAGGTAGGAGGCGATCAGCGCCACCCCGGCGCCGACGATCCCCCAGGCGGGGACGAGGATCAGGTTGAGGGCGACGTTGGCGACCGTGGCCGCGATCGTGACCGGGAAGTTGTACTGCGTCTTGCCGGTACGGCCGAGGATCACGACCAGCGCCAGGTAGATGCCGTAGAGCGCGGCACCGAGGGCGAGCGGGCCGATCGCCTCGTAGGAGTCGAAGAAGTCGGGGGCGGCCAGGAGCCGCACGATCCAGCGGGCCTCGAGCCACATCGCGACGACGATCAGCCCGCAGAGCGCCGTGAACGCGGTGACGACGACCGCGTAGGTGCGACGGGCCTCCTCGTCGTCGCGGATCGAGTAGGCGAGCGGCGGCCAGGCGAGCTGGAAGCCGCGGACGACGACCTGGATCGCCTGGCTGAACTTGAAGGCGAGCCCGTAGAGGCCGAGCTGGGCGGGGCCGAGCGAGTGGGCGATGATGATCCGGTCGACGAACGCGAGGGAGTAGATCGAGATCTCGGCCGGCATCGTCGGCAGGCCGAACCGGAACATCCGCCGGAGCAGCTCCCGCTCGGGCCACAGCGCGAGGCGGCGGCGCTCGGCGACGATCAGCCAGAGCAGGAAGGGAAGCCCGGCGACGTAGGCGCCGAGCAACAGGCCCTCGGCGCCGGCGTCGAGGCCGACCACCAGCGCCACGGTGAGCGCGATCGCGACCAGGACGTTGCCGATCGTGAACCCGAAGTAGGCCCGAGCCCGCTCGTCGACCCGGAACAGGGTGGACATGTACTCGTAGAGGGTCAGCACCCAGAGGCCGCCGATCGCGATCCGGACGAGACCGGGATCGAGCGCCTCGCCGCTGAGCAGATCGCCGATCTGGGACGCGAACGGCAGTGCGACCAGCGCTCCGGCGGTCGTCGCCCAGAAGAGCGCGGCGAAGCCGGTCGCGATCACGCGGTCGCCGCGTTCGTCGGGCAGGTAGTAGAAGCGCAGCAGAGCCTCGATCAGGCCGAGCCGGATGACGATGCTGGCGGCGACGACCGTCGAGAACAGGAGCTCGGCCTGCCCGTATTCGGTGGGGCTCAGGTAGCTCGTGTAGAGCGGCAGCAGGAGGACCGCGATCACCTTCGAGACGACGCTCGCGGCGGTGTAGGCGAAGCCGGTGCTGACGAGGCGGCGCAGGTAGTCGAGCATCAGCCGCTCCGCTCGGCCGTCCGGGGTGCCCGGACGAGGGCCGCGGCGGCGATCGCCAGCACCACCCAGGTGATCGGGTCGGTGAGGAACGCTGCGTAGCCGAAGCTGTGGACGAGCATCAGCGCGTAGATCGCGAGCAGCGCCGCCGCCAGCGCCGGACCGCGGGCGCGCCCGCGCAGCGCGATCCCGGTGGCGGAGAGCAGCGCGCCGATCGTGACGGCGAGCAGCGCCGCGTAGGCGAGCAGGCCGACCGCGCCCTGCTCGGCGGCGATGGTGACCGGCTCGGTGTGGCTCTCGGCCGCGAAGCCCTCGCCCTGGTAATAGCGGGCGGTGAACTCAGTTGCGAAGCCGCCGGAGCCGACCCCGGCGAGGGGATGGTCCTCGGCGATCTCGATCCCGCCGTCGATCAGGCCGGCGCGACCGCTGGTCGTCTCGCTGCTGAGCCCGCCGCCGGCGATCAAAGCGACCGTCGCGGCGAGCGCGAGGGCGGTCGCCGTCGCCGCGGCCAGCCCCCGGATGAGACCCCAGCGGGTCGCGGCGAGGACCAGCAGGGCGGCCAGCAGAGCGAGCGTGCTCGTCTGCGAGAACGTGATCAGGAGCAGCACCGAGAGCAGCGCGAAGCATCCGGCGGCGGCCTTGACCTCGCGGGGACGTTCCGAATAGGCGACGATCGCCGCGAGCACGGTCATCGTCACCGCCAGGTAGCGGCCGAGGATGTTCGGGTCCCAGAACAGCGAGTTGACCCGGAAATAGGTGTGTGCCTCGTTGCCGGAGATCACCTTGTCGTTCCAGAGCAGCTCGCGGGCGCCGTACTCGACGAGGCCGACGAGGAGGAAGGCGAGCCCCTCGACGACCAGGACCCAGACGACCGCCCGCAGCGCCGGCCGGTCCCAGCGCGCGCCGGCGAGCAGCGCGAAGAGGGCGGCGAACGGGGCGAGGAAGAACGCGACGTTCTGCAGTGCCGGGGTGAGATCGTCGGCATAGGCGGACTGCAGCGCGTAGAGCACGACGACGCCGGCCAGGGCCCAGCCGACCGCGTCGAGCCAGGGCCCGCGATCGGTGCTTGCAGAGGGTGTCCGGTCCGGCTCCCGCCAGGCGCCGATCAACGCCGCCGCGAGGCCGCCGGCGATCACCGCGTACAGCGGCAGGAGCAGGTTGGCGTCGCCGCCGCCGAGGTCGATCGGAATCCGGAACGGCATCATCGCGACGAGCGCCGGGACGAGCCAGCCGGCCCGGCGGCGGAAGAGCCAGGCGAGCACCGCGATCCCGGCGGCGGCGGCGAGCGCCCCGGCGACGAGTAGGGGCGGGTGCTCGCGGAGGTCGGCGATCCGGGCGCTGTCCCAGGCATCGGCGATCACGAGGACGGGGGCGAGCAGCACCGCGACGGTCAGCGCCACCAGCCGGGCCCGGCGTGAAAGCGCCGGCACGAGGCCGGCCGCGGCAGTGAGGGCGCAGACGAGGGTGCCGGCCCAGAGCAATGGCTCATCCATCGGGTTCGTCCCCCGAGGAGGCGGTGATCTCGATCCGTCCCGGCGGTTTGATGTCACGGCCTTGGTCTCCGAGGACCACCTCGAGCGCGTAGAGGCCCGGCGGGGCCGGTAAGCCGTCTTCGCTGCGGCCGTCCCAGGTGTAGGTGTGCGAGCCGGCCTCGAGGTCCTCGCCTTCCGCCAGGGCCGCGACGACGTCGCCGTCGCTGCTTTCGTTGCCGTCGATGATCAGGACGTCGACGTCGTCGTCCGGCTCGGCGAGGGTGAAGGTGACCTCCGCCTGCCCGTGCTCGAGCCGGGGCGACAGCACAACCGTGTTGACGACGTCGTCGGAGGACCGGGCGGCCCGCTCGACGACGAAGACGGCGACGGTGAGCAGCAACAGGCAGGCGAAGAGGACCGCCCCCAGACCCGCTCCGCGCAGGCCCGCGGCCCGACTCATCGGATCAGCCCTTGCCGCCCGAGGCCTTGGCGACGTCGTCGCCGACGAAGGCGACGATCTCGGCCTCGTTGGCCGCGGCCTGCGCCTCCTTGTCGAACGGCTTGACGTCCTCGATCCCGAGCTTGCGGGCGACCAGCTTCGCCTGGCGCTGCTGCCCGTCGGCGTAGCGGACGATGCTCCTGCCGCTGCCGCCGTTGGCGACGCTGGTCCCGATCACGTCGAAGTCGCTGCCGCCGAGTTCGTCAGCGACCTCCCCGGCGAGGCCCGACGAGGTCGATGCGTTGAGGACGACGATGCTGACCGTGCTCGGATCGATCCGGTTGCCGTCATCGCCGTCATCGCCGGCGCGCAGGAAGTGGCCAACCGCGAAGAAGATCCCGACGGCGACGAGCAGGGCGACGATCGCGATGACCAGCGGGTGACGCGGGCCGCGCTCGATGGCGCGGACCGCGCGCTGCTCGGCGGTGCCGATCCGCTCCAGCGCGGGCCGCTCCGAGGTGACGCGATCGGCGGCGGGTGACGCCGCACGGGGCGGCGGCGTGACCGCCCGGAACTCGGTCGTACCCGCATCGGGCTCGCGGTTCATCCAGCCCGTCAGCCGCGCGATCTCGCGGCGCTGGTTGAGGAAGATCGGGACCAGGAGCGCCATCCCGAGCATCGCCAGCAGTGCGGCGATGCCGCCGAGCGGCACCAGTAGGCCCTTGCCGAGCAGCGACTCGGTGGCGGCGGTGATTGTCAGCGCAGCCTGCATCGCAAGCCGGTCCGCGCCGTCATCCGGCGATGCCCTGATCGTCCTGGCCGACCACGAGGGCGATCTCCGCGCCCTTGGCGGCGTCCTCGATCTCGGGCGTGATCGGGAGGACATCCAGCGATCCGAGCTGGTCGGTGAGGTCGTCGGCGAGCTGCTTGGCGTCGGACTTGGCGCCGTCGGTGAACATCACGGTGCTGGTCGTGAAGCTGCCCGCGTCGGTGACCGCGCCGACCTTCCAGCCGGCGTCCTCGACGAACACGCTCGCCGCCTTCGCCGTGCCGGGGACGCCGACGCCGCCCTCGGGCGCCGTGCCGTTCAGGACCGCGACCTCGGGCTCGGTCTCCTCCTGCTTCTTGGTCGCGGTCGCCGCGGCACCGCCGTCGTCGTCGGATCCGAGCAGACCGAAGCCGCCGGTCAGGATCGCCGCTGCGGCGACCAGGGCCAGGACGCCGAGCACGAGCACGAGTGGGCTGACCGGCGAGCGCCGCTCGAGCTCCTCGTAGCGGTAGGCGACCTCGCCCCGCACCCGTGTGAAGCCCCCCGGCTCCGAACCCCCCTCCTCGCGCTGACCCGTCTCGCGCTCGCGCCCGATCGCCGGCATCGTCGCCTCGGCGGCCTCATCGGCGGCGCGCTCGGCCTCGGCGGCGGCCCGCTC
>DASSEM010000078.1:0-8150 GCA_035695265.1 Solirubrobacterales bacterium | reverse complement strand
GACATCGAGCCACTCGACGCCGAAGCGGTCGGCGATCTCACGGGCCTCGGCGATCGGCATCGACGGGTGCATCTTCACCCCGGCGTGCTCCTCGATCAACGCCGCCATCGACGCCCGCCGGTAGGGCGGCTTCATGTCGAGCTCACGGCCGTCGACGTCGATCGTCGTGTTGCCGTTGGCGGCGACGCAGGACGCCTCGATGATCGCCTCGGTCAGGTCCATCATGTCGTGGTAGTCGCCGAACGCCTGGTAGGCCTCGAGCATCGTGAACTCGGGGTTGTGGCGGGTGTCGAGGCCCTCGTTGCGGAAGACGCGGCTGACCTCGAAGACCCGGTCCATGCCGCCGACGATCAGCCGCTTCAGCGGCAGCTCGAGCGCGATCCGCAGGAACATGTCGATGTCGAGCGCGTTGTGGTGGGTGATGAACGGCCGCGCCGCCGCGCCGCCGGCCTGGCTCAGGAGCACCGGGGTCTCGACCTCGCGGAAGCCCCGGTCGAGGAGGACCTTGCGCGTCGCCGCGATCACGGTCGAGCGCTTCGCGAAGACCTCGCGCGAGTCGTCGTCGACGATCAGGTCGAGGTAGCGGCGGCGGTAGCGAGCCTCGGGGTCGGTCAGGCCCTTGCGCATGTCGGGCAGCGGGCGCAGCGACTTGGAGAGCAGCTCGAAGCTCTCGACCCGGATCGAGAGCTCCCCGCGGCGGCTCGTCACGACGACGCCGCCGACCCCGATCCAGTCGCCGAGGTCGAGCGCGTTGAGCGCGTCGAGCACGTTGTCGCCGAGCTCGTCGCGGGTCGCGATCAGCTGGATCTTGCCGGTCTCGTCTCGGAGATCGAGGAAGTCGAGGCCGCCGTGGCGGCGCAGGGCGACGATCCGGCCGGCGACTCTGACCCGCTCGCCGGAGTCGGTGCCGGGGCCGAGCTCGCCGAAGCGCTCCCTGATCTCGGCGGTGGTGTGGTCGCGATCGAAGCGGACCGGGTAGGGGTCGACGCCGCGCTCGCGCATCGCGTCGAGCTTGGCGAGTCGATGGGCCCGCTCCTCCTGCAGGAAGCGCGAGCCCTCCCCGCTCGCGCCGGCGGCTTCCTGCTTCTCATCCTCCGAATCCAAGTGCTGGTCTCCCGTCGCTCGCGGGCCGCACTCTGACAGGATTCGGAAATGGCCGCCGGCAATATCGATGCCGTCGTGGCCCAGGCCAGGATCGACCGCAAACGACTCGATTCGGCGGCCATCGGACCCTTCAGCCTGACCGCGATCGGCATCGCCAGCGTCGTCGGAGCGGGCATCTTCGTGACGATCGGCGAGGCCTCCGCCCGCTATGCGGGCCCGGCGGTGATCATCTCGTTCGTCCTCGCCGGGGTCGCCGCCGGGGTGACGGCGCTCTGCTACGCCGAGCTCGCGGCGATGGTCCCGGCGGCCGGCTCGACCTACTCGTACGCCTACGCGGTCTTCGGCTCGTTCCTCGCCTGGTTCATCGGCTGGGACCTGCTGCTCGAGTACCTGTTCGCGGCCTCCACCGTGGCGGTCGGGTGGTCGGGGTACTTCGTCAGCTTCCTCGGCAGCATCGGGATCTCGGTCCCCCACGACCTCGTCAGCCCGCCGTTCGGGGACGACGCCGGGATCGTCAACTTGCCGGCGCTCTTCATCGTCGTCGTCACATGCGCGCTGCTCTACCTGGGGACCCGCGAGTCGGCAAAGGCCAACAACGCGATGGTCGCGTTGAAGCTCGGCGTCCTCGCCCTGTTCATCGGGGTCGGCGCCTTCTACGTGACCGAGGCGAACTGGGATCCGTTCGTGCCGGCGAGCGATGGCGGCTTCGGCGATTTCGGCCCGACCGGCATCCTCCGCGCCGCCGGCGTCGTCTTCTTCGCCTACGTCGGCTTCGACGCGGTCTCGACGGCGGCGGCGGAGGCGCGCCGGCCGCAGCGGACGATCCCGCTCGGCCTCCTTGCGACGGTCCTGATCTCGACCGTGCTCTACGTGCTGATCGGGATCGTGATGACCGGCCTCGTCCCCTACGACACGCTCAACGTCGCCGACCCGCTCGCGCTGGCGATCCGGGCCGGCGGCGGCTCGCTCGACTGGCTCGAGTCGGCGATCTCGGCCGCGGCGGTGATCGGCCTCGCTGCGACGGTGCTCGTCACCTTCTACGGCCAGACCAGGATCTTCATGCGGATGTCGTCGGACGGGATGCTCCCCGACCGGCTCGGCGTGGTCAGCGAGCGGTTCGCGACGCCGACCGCGGCAACCGTCGTCTGCGCGGTCGCCGGCGCCGCCGTCGCCGCCCTGCTGCCGATCGACGTGCTCGGCGACCTCGTCTCGATCGGGACCCTGCTCTCGTTCACAATCGTCTGCGCCGGCGTCCTCGTCCTCCGCCGCTCCCGCCCTGACCTCGAGCGTCCGTTCCGGGTCAAGGGCGTTTGGTTCGTCGCCCCGCTCGGGATCGTCTTCGCGGTCGCGCTGATGGCGACGCTGCCGGCGGCCACCTGGATCCGGCTGGCCGTCTGGCTCGCGATCGGGCTGCTGATCTACTTCTTCTACGCGCGCCGCCGCACCGGCGAGCGGATGGAGCGCCTCGCCGTCGCCGAGGCCGCCCACCCAGGCCCGGTCACCTAGATCGTCAGGACGCATTACCGGAATCCCGGTTGCGGCGGGCGCCGCGAGGGTAAGGGATGCGGAAGGCAGATCCCGGCCGGACCTGAAACCGGGCTGTGTGGGCGAACACGGAGGTAGGACATGCAGGGAAGGGTTGCGGCGACGCTCGCCACGACGACGGCGCTGTTGGTCGCGTGCGTGCTGGCGCTGCTCGCGGCGGGTTCGGCGACGGCCGCGGGCGGGGTCTACGTCTCGCTGGGTGACTCCTACACGGCGGCGCCGCTGGTCCCGAACCAGCACGGCAGCCCGATCGATTGCGCGCGCTCCGACCACAACTACCCCTCGCTCGTCGCAGTTCGGCTCGGCATCGCCACCCACGTCGACGTGAGCTGCAGCAGCGCCGAGACGAAGCACATGACCGAGCCGCAGACCGGCCTGCCGCTCGGCGGCACCAATCCGCCGCAGTTCGACGGTCTCCGCAGGAACGCGACCCTCGTCACCGTCGGGATCGGCGGCAACGACGCCGGCCTGGTCGGCGTCGCGACGCAGTGCGCCCAGCTCGGCCTCACCGACCCGTTCGGCACCGCTTGCCGCGACTACTACGCCCCCGGGGGCAACGACACGATCGCCGCGAGGATCACGGCGACGCGGCCACGGATCGACGCCGTCCTCGACGGCATCCGCAAGCGCAGCCCGAAGGCGACCGTCGCGATCGTCGGCTACCCCGACGTGCTGCCGATCGACGGCACCAACTGCTACCCGATGGTCCCGCTCAGCAGGGACGACGTCGCCTACATCGACTCGCTGATCCGGCGGATCAACGCGATGATCAAGCGCGAGGCGGCCGCCAACCGCGCGCTGTTCGTCAACACCTACGACGACAGCATCGGCCACGATGTCTGCAAGCTGCCTCCGGTCCGCTGGTTCGAAGGGCTCGTCCCGACCGAGCCGGCCTTCCCGCTGCATCCGAACGGCAAGGGAGAGGCGAGCATGGCGCGTTCGGTACTGCGGGCGCTGAGCGGGGAGTCGGGTTTCTCGCCCGTCAGCGGCGGCGGCCTGGCAACGGGTGTCGTATCCGGGCTGCTCAGCGGTCGCTGAGCGCGGGCCCGGTCGTCGCCGAGGAGTCGGTGCCGGCGCCGAGGGCGGTGCCTGAGCCGGGCTTGCTCGCCGCCTGACCCTCGCTCGTGCGGGCGAGGATCGCCATCCCGACGATCATCGCCGCGAGCGCCCCGAGCGTCGCCGCGATCCCGGCGGCGGTCTCGTGGAGCGACTCCTCGAGCAGCGTCGTCGCGATCACGACGCTCGTGATCGGGTCGAGCGCCATCGAGGCGGCGAGCGCCGGGGCGAGGACGCCGGCGGTGAGCGCGAGCTGGTTGAACGTCATCGAGACGTAGCCGATGACGATCAGCGCGTAGAGCTGCCAGTCGCCGAAGACGCCGAGGACGTCCTCGCTGACGGCGTCGCCGACTGACTTGGTGAGCGCCGCGCTGACGCCGAACAGGATGCCGGCGACGATCCCGAGCAGCGTCGCCTTGACCGCCGGCCGCGCCCGCAGCGAGGCGAGCGTGAGCGGCACCGAGATCCCGGCGACGACCGCGCCGAGGACGAGCCACTCGCCGAGCGGCGCGTCGTCGCGCCCGCCGCTCGGGTCGGCGATCGTCAGGAACGCGACCAGCGAGGCGGTGACGAGCATCGCGGCGCCGACGTCGCTACGGGTCACCCGCTGCGCGGTCAACCGGTGACCGAGCGGCAGCGCGAAGACCATCGCGGTCGCCAGCAGCGGCTGGACGACGGCGAGCCGGCCGATCGTCAGCGCCACCGCCTGGCCGACGAAGCCGAGCGCGTCGGCGGCGATCCCGGCGAGCCAGACCGGCTTTCTGGCCATCCGCACGAGCAGCCCCGAGCTCGAGCCCGCTGTCGCATCGGGAGCGTCCAGCCCCGCCTTCTGCTGCAGGACCGAGCCGAGCGCGAACAGCAGCGCGGCGCCGAGGGCGAGGACGATGTCCATCGGCGCTCAGCCGGTCGTCGCGGTGTCGGGCTTGATCACCTTGTCCTCGCCCTTGAAGCGCTCGCGGGACCGCCCGAGCTTGGCCGGGTCGTAGCGCTTGCGCGCCCACCAGGACGTCGGGCGGGCGAGCCGGCATGCGGTCACCAACGCAATCGGGGGCATGTAGAGCCCGAGCACGCCCCACATCAGCTTTCCCTTCAGGAAGCAGACGATCACGAACGCCCATCCGATCCCGAGCGAGAGGACGACGCTGATCACGCCCGCCAGTCCGGGGCCGCTGTCGTCGAAGGAGATCGGATAGACGCCGAGGACCATGAACCCGGAGACGATCGCGAACACGATCACGGCGTCGATCGACTGCCGGCCCTGCTCGGACCAGTAGACGTCGTCGAGGTGAAGCCAAAGCGCGAACTCGTCGAGCGTCAACGCCGCCCCGATCCCGAAGACGATTGCCGTCACCGCGAGCGGCGGCTGCACCGCCACGGCCAGCAGCCCGCTGGCCAGCAGCAGGCAGATGCCCCAGACGAGATGGTGGATGTGGACGTCGCCGGCCTCGACGTTGCCGAGCCACGAGAACCGCTCGGACCGGATCGAGTGGGTGATGAACCGGGTGATCCCGAACGTCGCCCCGAACGAGACCAGCAGCAGCAGCGCCGGCAGCTCGCCCTTGTCGACGATCTCGGCGTCGAAGGTTGCCTGGATGTCGGCGAGCGGGAGCATGGCGGCTTTCTACAGCACCGCCCCGGCGGTCACCGGCGAACCTGGCAGGTGGCGTCGATCCCGAGCAGCCGCGAGATCCGGTCCCGGTTCGCGGCGACGAGGCGGTAGGCGCGGTCGGTCGTGCCCGGAAACGTCCCGAACAGCCATGCGAGCGGACGGCCGCCGGGCAGCACCGCGAAGATCGGGGGAGCCGCCGCTCCGGAGGAGCGGACCTCTCCAGACGGGAGCGCGACGTGCCAGGAGTCCAGGCGCTCGGACGCCGGGATCGCAGCGAGCAGCCGCTGCCCCTCCTCGCCCTGGATCGGGATCGGCCGCAGCACCTCGCGCCGGTCCCACGCGAGGATCTTGTCCAGGCTCCACTTGCAGAACCCGCAGTCGTCGTCGTAGAGCACGGTGCGCCGCCCGGGGGATTCGCCCGGCGCCGTCACGATGTCGCCACCTCGCTCGCCGGCGGCTTTCGGGCGGCGCGCTCGGCGATGAAGGCGATGACCGTCGGCCAATTCACGAAGACGATGATCACAGCCGCGGCCTGCGGGAGATAGTCGAGGCCCATCGCCAGCCAGATCCCGACGTGCAGCCCGACAACCGCGGGCACGAGGATCCAGCGCAGCCGCCGGAATGGAAGGCAGAGGATGAACCCGACCTCCACGACCAGGGTCGAGGCCGCGAGCAGATGGGCCATCCAATCGTGGTCGGCCACAAGCAGCGCGAGCGAGTTCGGGCTCGCTTGCGCGTCACTCGAGGCCCAGAGCACGTACCGGAGGTTGTCGGTCGTCGCCCAGTCGAGGCCCGAGTAGCGAAGCTTCTGGAGCCCGACGAACAGGTAGGCGAGGCCGATCACGATCATCGCCAGCCGCACCGGCCACCCGTAGGCGGCGCTCGGCGGACCGGGCGGGGGCTTCGGCCGGCGGCGCAGCGGCTTGACCGAGACGGCCCAGGCGCGGGAGGCGGCGGTGGGGGTCGCGAGGAGCGGGATCAGGCACAGGGTGGCGACGAGGTCGTTGTGGACGATCTTTCCCGTCGAGTTGAGCATCAGGTTCAGGAACACGGAGAGGACGAAGGCGGCCGGGAAGCTCGCCCGCGGGGCGATGCCGGCCGCGGCCAGCACGGCGGCGACGACCGCCGCGATCTGGACGATCGTGGTCAGGCCCGCCGCGGGCATGCCCGGCAGGAGGTGGAAGAGGGAGACCGGGTCGAAGAGCTCCGCGGGCTGTCCGGCCACGGCCGCGTAGTCGCCGCTGGTCGCGAGCCGCACGGCGAGCAGGCCGAAGAGGCCGATCCGGAGCGCGGCGAGGCGGCGCGCGTCCTCGGCGGCGAAGACGAAGCCCTCGATCGCCCGGATCGGATTCAGCGTTCGGCCCTCAGCTGCCACCGGTCACCCCGCTGGGGCGGCAGACGTACTCGAGCGTCCTCTCGCCGGGCAGGGCCGCGTCGCCCGCGCGGCTCGACAGGTCCCAGGATCGCCGGTAGATCCGCACCGCGACGGCATCCCGTCCGACGAGCTCCGGCGCCGCCTCGACCCAGAGCCGGCAGAGCTCGTCCTGGCGCTCCGCCGGGGCCGAGGTGAACTCGACCATCGTGAAAGGGAATCCGCGGAAGCCGTGGTCCTCCGCCCCGAGCGGGTACGGGTCCTCGTTCCCGGCGCGGTCGACGGTGGTCGCCGACCACGCGGTCTGATGGTCGAGGCGGAGGTTGCTGAACAGCCGGAAGCTCGTGAACGGCCAGGGCTCCCAGACGAACACCGCGCAGGCCAGCATCAAGGCGATCATCACCGCGACGAACGGGCGCGCGAACCCTGGCACCCGGTCGGGCTCCCCCACGGGCGGTTTGGGCGGCTGTTCCTCCGCGTTTGCTCGCGACTTCATCTGGCGATGGGCGCGGCTGGTTTCGAACCAGCGACCTTCCGCGTGTGAGGCGGACGCTCTCCCACTGAGCTACGCGCCCTCGGGCGAGCGGATTCTAGGCGGCGCCATCAGCGAGATGACACTTGCGTCCCCGGGGAGGACGGAACGGTCGTCTCGGGGAGTCGAACGGTCGTCTCGGGGAGTCGAGGGTCAGCGGACGGCGACGCCGCCGGTCTCGATCACCGGGTCGGCGGCATGGCGCCCGAAGCTCCGCGCGACGCGGGGACGGATGCCGCCACCCTCGCCGCCGCCGTTGACGCGGGGACGGACGCCACCTCCGCCGCCGCCGCCATCGCCGGGCTTGACGCCGCCTCCGCCGCCACCTTGGCCACCCTTGCCGCCGTCACCGTTGCCGTCACCGTCGCCGCTGCGGTTCCGGGTCGTGCCCGGGCAGCGCATCGTGTAGACGGTCCGGGCCGGGTGGAACGGTCGGGACTTGCCGTGGTTCCAGGAGAGGTGGAGGTGGTTGCCGCGGCCGTGGTTGGCGTCGCCGTTGTAACCGACCCAGCGGAACGGCGCCCGCGGCGCGTTCTGCTGCGGCTCGACTCGCTTCGCCAGGCGCGAGATCAGCTTCCAGCTCCCGCCGTTGGCCTTGTCGGGGACGATGTCGAGGGCGAGGCCGAGCGGGTGCTCGCCGTTGACCGCGTGGACGCCGTCCTTCGAGAAGCCGTCGGTGATGAAGATCTTGTACCTGCGCACCAGATACTTGACGTCGGGCAGCAGCCGCCGGTCGATGCGCTCGCCGGGGAACCCGGGGATGCCGACGAAGCGCCCGCCACCGCTCGTCTTGCAGAGGTTGCGGTCGATCTTCTTGCTGCGCATCGCCGCCGGCGCAAAGGTCGATGCCCCGACGGCGACCAGCGCCACGAGGCAGATGAGGAGCGTCCGTGTCCGTCGCGCAGTCATCCCGCAATGACTTGACTCGGACT
>DASSEM010000077.1:0-2344 GCA_035695265.1 Solirubrobacterales bacterium | reverse complement strand
GTCGGCGTCGAGCTGCAGATCCACGCGATCTGCGTGCGGGGGCCGAGTTGACCTTCGCCACGCCGCTGCTCCTGCTCGGCCTCCTGCTGCTGCCGCTCCTCGTGCTCGCCTACCGGCGGCTCGAGCGGCGGCCGAGCAAGTACGCCGTCCGCTACACGAACCTCGACGTGCTGGCGGGTGTCGTCGGGAGCACGCGGTCCTGGCGGCGCCACGCCGGATTGGCGCTCTTCCTCCTCGCCCTCACGGCACTGCTCGTCGGCTTCGCCCGCCCGAGCGTGACGCGGCTGGCTGATCGGGAGGAGGCGACCATCGTCCTCGTGATCGACGTCTCGGGCTCGATGCAGGCGGAGGACGTCGACCCCACCCGGCTCGAGGCCGCGCAGGCGGTGGTGCGTGACTTTCTCAAGGATCTGCCGAAGCGCTTCAAGGTCGGCGTCGTCGCCTTCTCGGAAACGGCGGAGGTCGCCGCGCCGGCAACGGACGACCGGCAGCTCGCAATCGACGCGATCGACTACCTCTACCCGCAGCGGGGGACTGCGATCGGGGATGCGATCGCACGCGGCGTCGAGGTCGCCCGCGCAGCGGACCAGGGTGCGGCGTCCGGCGTCTCGCGTCCGGCCGCGATCCTGCTCCTCTCCGACGGCTCGCAGACGGAGGGGCTGCTGCTGCCGCAGGAGGGAGCGGGGCGGGCGAAGTCGTTCAAGATCCCGGTCTACACGATCGCGCTCGGGACACCGGAGGGGATCGTGGAGTTCAACCGCTTCGGCGGCACGCGGATCATCCCCGTCCCGCCCGACCCGGTGACTCTGCGCCAGATCGCGACCATGACGGGGGGACGCTTCTACGAGGCCGAGAACAAGAACGACCTGCGCGAGGCGTACGAGAAGATGGGGTCACTCGTGAGCAAGGTGGAGCGGAAGCAGGAGGTGACGTTCGCGTTCCTGGCCGGCGGCCTCGTGCTCCTGCTCGCCGCCGCGGCCGTCGCCGTCGTCACGTTCCCGAGGCTCCCGTGAGGTTCGCAGCGATGGCCGTCGCGGCGGTGGTGCTCGCCGGCTGCAGCGGCGGCGACGACGACGAGCAAGCTGCCCCGGCGGCGACCGCCGGCCAGACGACGACGACGCCGGAGCCCTCGCCGGAGACGGCGCCTCCGCCCACCGCTGTCGCTCCCCCACCCGATCCAACCGACTCCCTCGCAGCCGCGGTCGACCGTGTGCTGCCGTCGGTCGTCAACGTCCGCACGAGCTCGTTCGGCGGCGGCAAGGGCGAGGCGTCCGGCGTGATCCTGCGCCGCGACGGCCTGATCCTGACCAACAACCACGTCGTCGAGGGCACCACAGGCGTCTCGGTCGCGTTCAACGACGGCGTCCACAAGACCCCGCTGGCGGCGACCGTGATCGGCACCGCGCCGGAGCGCGATCTCGCCGTGATCCGCGTCAAGGCGAGCGACCTCACTCCGGTCGACCTCGCGCGCTCGTCCGCACTCCGCCTCGGCGACGCCGTGATTGCGATCGGCTTCCCCGCCGGCCTCGGCGGGCCGACCGTGACCTCGGGCATCGTCTCCGGCCTCGAGCGCACGATCGAGGGGCCCAACGGCGATCTGACCGGGCTGCTGCAGACCGACGCGGCGATCAATCCCGGCAACTCGGGCGGCCCGCTGGTCGACCGCTCCGGCCGCCTGGTCGGAATCAACACCGCCGGGATCAGGAACGCCGACACCGAGAACATCGGCTTCGCGATCGCGATCGATGGCGCCCTTCCGGTGATCGCGCAGATCAGCGACGCGCCGCCGACGACCGAGGCTTGGCTGGGGATCGCCTACAGCTCCGTCGACTCGGAGAGCGCGGCAGTTCAGCTCGGCCTCGACTCCTCCACGCGCGGGGCCGCGGTCACCGAGGTCTATCCGGGCGGCCCGGGCGACTCGGCCGATCTGGCCGTCGGCGACGTAATCGTGGCCGCCGACGACGTCCCGATCCGCAACGCCGCAGCGCTGACGAAGCTGATCGCGAGCCGGTAGCTCGGCGACGAGGTCGACCTCGAGCTGATCGACAGCCGCGGCCCCCGCCTCGTCGGCGTGAAGGTGGCCAGGAGGACCCCCGGCGCGGTACCGTAGGGTCGTGAGCCCGCAGCGTCCCTCGCGCCGGCGCTTCGCCGCTTTCCTGGCCGCCCTCGCTCTCGTCGCGAGCGCCTTCGGCGGCCTCGTGCTGCCCCGCTTCGCGGACGCCGACGTGCCCGCCTCGATGAAGACGAAGCCGTCACTGATCAAGGAGAAGCGCGAAGACGGGCGCTGCCGCCATCAGCGCGTCAACGCCGGCACCTAGACGCACACCGCACAAGGGTCTAGCTT
>DASSEM010000076.1:0-2805 GCA_035695265.1 Solirubrobacterales bacterium | reverse complement strand
ATCAGGCGCACCTTCGGAACGCGGATGCGCTCGTTGATGCGGGTCGGGTCCCGGTCCGGGGGACGCCGATCGAAGCGTCGCGGAACCGGCACTAGAAACGGCGGTCGCTGACCGTCAAGCCGTCAACGGGGAGTGGTCGGGACGAGAGATGCGCAATCGCACGGGCGCTCAGGGGCGCGGCGTGATCTGGCTGACGTGCATCGGGGGCCAGTATAGACAGGGACCGGACGTGTTCAAGCCGCCGCCTCGAGCCGGGCGGCGAGCGCGGCCGCGTCCATCAGGCCGAGGTCACCGTCCTCGTGGGAGCGGATCGAGGCCCCGCCGGCCTCGAGCTCGCGGTCGCCGACGACGAGCATGTATGGGACCTTCGCCAGCTCGGCGTCGCGGATCTTGCGGCCGACCGACTCGCCGCGGGCGTCGACCCGGGCGCGGACGCCGAGCGCTCCGAGCTCGCCGCGGAGTCCCTCGGCCGCCTCGGCGTGGCGGTCGGCAACCGGCAGGATCGCCGCCTGGGTCGGGGCGAGCCAGTCCGGGAAGCGGCCACCGTGGTGCTCGATCAGGATCCCGGCGAATCGCTCCATCGAGCCGAGCAGGGCCCGATGGATCATCAGCGGCCGGTGGTCGCGGTTGTCGGCCCCCTGATAGGTGAGGTCGAAACGCTCCGGCATGAAGAAGTCGAGCTGGCAGGTCCCGAGCTGCCAGGAGCGGCCGAGCGCGTCGGTCACGTGGAAGTCGATCTTCGGGCCGTAGAAGGCGCCGTCGCCGGCGTTCACCCGGTAGTCGCGGCCGATCCGCGCGAGTGCGTCGCGAAGCATCGCCTCCGCCTCCTCCCATTCCTCGGCGCTGCCGATCGACTTCTCGGGGCGGGTCGAGAGCTCGACGTCGACCGCGTCGAAGCCGAATCGGGCGTAGAGCTCATCGATCGCCTCGACGATGGCGATGATCTCGCCGGGGGCCTGCTCGCGGGCGCAGTAGACGTGGGCGTCGTCCTGGGTGAAGGCACGGACGCGGAGCAGGCCGTGAAGGACGCCCTCGCGCTCGTAGCGGGAGACGCGGCCGAACTCGGCCAGCCGCAGCGGCAGCTCGCGGTAGGAGTGACGGGCGTTGGCGAAGACGAGGCAGGCGCCGGGGCAGTTCATGGGCCGGACCGCAAAGCGGCGGGCGTGCTCGTCGCGCTCGCGTTCGGCGGGCTCGGCGAAGAACATGTTCTCGCGGTAGTTGTCGTAATGGCCGGAGCGATGCCAGAGCTCCTCGTCGAGGATCTCGGGAGTCTCGATCCGGACGTAGCCGTGTTTGTCGAGCTGCGCTCTGACCTCAGCCTCGATCAGATCGAGCAGGACCGTGCCCTGCGGCAGCCAGAACGGCATCCCGGGCGACTCGTCGCGGAACATGAAGAGGTCGAGCTGGGGACCGAGCCGGCGATGATCTCGCGCCTTCGCCTCCTCGATCCGCTCCAGGTGGGCCTCGAGGTCCTTGTTCGAGAAGAACGCGGTCCCGTAGATCCGGGTCAGCATCTGGCGGGTCTCATCGCCGCGCCAGTAGGCGCCGGCGACCGAGCTCAGCTTGACCGCCTCGATCCGCCCGGTCGAGGGCGCGTGCGGGCCGCGGCAGAGGTCGGTGAACGGACCGTTGCGGTAGAGCGAGACGGTCGTGACGCCCTCGTCACGGGCGAGGTCCTCGATCAGCTCCACCTTGTAGGGCTGGTCCTCGTCGCGGAAGCGGGCAAGCGCCTCGTCGACGGAGACGTCGGTGCGCTCGAACGGCTCGTCGGCGGCGATGTGCTCGGTCATCCGCTCCTCGATCCGCTCGAGGTCGGCCTCCGAGACGGTGACGCCGTCGGGGAACTCGAAGTCGTAGTAGAAGCCGCTCTCGATCGGCGGCCCGATCGAGACCCTGGTCCCCGGATAGAGCTCGCAGACCGCGGTCGCCATCACGTGGGCGGCGTCATGGCGGATCAGGTCGAGCGCGCCTTCGCTCTTCGCGGTGACGACCTCGACCCGCTCGCCGTCGCGGAGCGGCGCCGCGAGGTCGCGGACCTCGCCGTCGACCCGGATCGCCAGCGCCGCCTTCGCGAGGCCGGGCCCGATCGCGGCGGCGGCGTCGGCACCGGACGCGCCCGACTCGAGCTCGAGCGGGGATCCGTCCGGCAATGTCACCGTGATCGCGGCCACCGCGGCCATGCTATTGGCCCCCTTCGAGCACCCGCCAGAGCACGACCCGGTTGGCGCTGCCGATCCGTTTCAGGCCCGGGAGCGGGGGCTCCTGGTCGCCGCCGACGACGAGGATCCGCGTGATGCCGGCCGGGGCGCTGCCGACCTCGCCGATCGTGCCGACCGTCGCCGCGGTGGCCCCGCGGAGCTCCCAGCCGTAGAACTCGGCGCCGTGCTGGTCGGCGACGACTCCTGCGGGTGCGAGCAGCAGCGTCGGCTCGCCGGCGAACCGGTTGCTGAGCTTGCGGACCCCCGGCGTGTAGTCGTCGGGCCCGACCGGGGCGTTGACGAGCACGAGCGCGCTCGAGAGCGCCGCGGCGGCCGCGAACGCCAGACCGATCATCAGCAGCGGTCGCGGGAAGCGGATCCGGCCCGGTGCCGGCGCAGTCGGGTCGAGCACCCCCCAGGCGGCGATCAGCATCACCGGCGAGGCCGCCATCTGCAGCGCCTTGGCGGTGGTGTAGGGGGTGCTGCCGATCCGGGCGGCGAGCCAGATCGCCGCCGCAGCAGCGAGCGCCGCGAGCAGCGCCGTCTCGGTCCGGCGCGCCGCCGCCACTCCGAGCCCGAGCGCGAGCGCGCCGAGCAGGGCGCCGAG
>DASSEM010000075.1:0-4357 GCA_035695265.1 Solirubrobacterales bacterium | reverse complement strand
CCTGCCGGTGCCGATGATGAACGTCGTGAACGGCGGTGCGCACGCCGACAACTCGGTCGACTTCCAGGAGTTCATGATCGTTCCCGCCGGCGCCGGCAGCTTCGGCGAGTGCCTGCGCTGGGGGACCGAGGTCTTCCACGCGCTGAAGGGCTGGCTGCGGGAGCAGGGGCTCAGCACCGCGGTCGGCGACGAGGGTGGGTTCGCCCCCGACCTGAGCTCGAACGGCGCGGCGCTCGAGGCGCTCGTCGCCGGGATCGAGGCCGCCGGCTACGAGCCCGGCGGCGACGTCTTCATCGCCCTCGACCCGGCGACCAGCGAGATCTACGAGGGTGGCTCGTACGAGCTCGTCCACGAGGGGCGAACGCTGGACGCGGCCGAGCTCGCCGGCTATTGGTCCGACGCCGTCGATCGCTTCCCGATCATCTCGATCGAGGACGGGATGAACGAGGAGGACTGGGATGGCTGGAGGGCGCTAACCGAGGCGATCGGCGACCGCTGCCAGCTCGTCGGCGACGACCTCTTCGTGACCAATCCGGAGCGGCTCCGCCGCGGCATCGAGCTCGGGGTCGGCAACTCGATCCTCGTCAAGGTCAACCAGATCGGGACGCTGACCGAGACGTTCGCGGCGGTCCGGATGGCCCGTGAGGCGGGGTACTCGGCGGTCATGTCGCACCGCTCGGGCGAGACGGAGGACACGACGATCGCCGACCTCGCGGTCGCGACCGGGTGCGGCCAGATCAAGACCGGCGCTCCCTCGCGCTCCGATCGGGTCGCCAAGTACAACCAGCTCCTGCGGATCGAGGAGGAGCTCGGCGACGCCGCCCGTTTCCCCGGCCTGAGCGCGTTCAGCGGCCGCTGAGCACCGAGGTCAGGGTCACTCCGAGGCCTTGAAGGGGACGCGTCCCGGGCGCCGAATAGGGCCCCGATGGCAACGGCTGCCCAGCCCCGCTACCGCGCCCGCGTCGCCGCGCGCGGCGTGCGCGGCAGCCGCGGCACGCGAATCCGATGGGACCGCTTCGGCCGCATCGTCCTCGTCCTGGTCCTTCTCGCCGTCCTCGTCTCCTACGTCGGCCCGTCGCTGCATGCGTATGAGAGCTGGCGCGAGTCGAATGACGCCGACGAGCGGCTCACCGTGCTGCAGGAGGAGAACGCCGAGCTGACCCGCAAGGCAAAGTCGCTGGAAAGCGACGCCGCGGTGATGGCCGAGGCCCGCAAGCTCGGGCTCGTCGGCGCCGGCGAGCAGCCCTACGTCGTCGACGGCGTCAGGTAGGTCGACCTTCCGACCGGGTGCGGGGATGCCCGTCCGGTCCACTAACCTTCGCGCGCGGGCCTGACCGGCCCGGCTCTCGCGGCGCCTCGCGCCGCCCCCTGCAAGCACCATGCCGACCGGACTCGACACCGAGGCTGTGCCGGGCCGCACAGCTAGTCCCGACCTGCGGGAGCCGACGCCCCTGCTGTTCATCGGCGGAACCGGGCGCTCCGGCACCCACGTCGTCGCCAAGATCCTCAACCAGCACAGCCACTTCCGCAAGGTCCCGAACGAGGCCCGCTTCCACACCGACCCCGGCGGCCTGCCGGACGTGCTCGCCGGGCGCACCGGCCCCGACCTGTTCGCCTACCGCCTCCGCCACCATTGGTGGCGCAACTTCGAGCCCGCTCGGCTCAGCTTCCGCGGCCTGCACCGCTACGTGCCCAAGCGGCGCCTCGACGCCGCGACCGATGCGTTCCTGCGCCGCTGCGCCGGAGGTGAGCCGGAGGCCGCGAGCCGCCAGCTCTTCTTCGACCTGCTCTGGCCGCTTGCGACCGAAGGGGCGAAGGCCGGTCTGATCGAGCAGAGCTGCGACGTCGTCGCCGCCGCCGGCCCGCTCGGGACCCTCTTCCCCGAGGCCCGGTTCGTGCATGTCGTTCGCGACGGCCGTGACGTCGCCGCCTCGCGGGCCGGACAGGCCCTCCGGCTCGCCTACCCGCGGACGATCGAGCAGGGGCTCGAGTGGTGGGAGGCGCGGATCCGGCGGATCGACGCGGGCATCCGCGCGGCCGGTCGCGATCGCGTCCACGAGACGAGTCTCGACGACCTCGTCTCCGGCAACCGTCGCCGCCACACCTACCGGAAGCTCCGCCAGTTCGCCGGGCTTCGCAACGAGGACGCGATGATGTCCTACTTCAACCGCCGCGTCCGGGCCCGCAATGCCAACGCCGAGCGCTGGCGACGCGACGTCGCGCCCCGCCGCCACGACGCCGTCGACGCGCTCTACGCCGAGATCCTCGATCGGCTCGACGCCGACGGGATCGGCTGCGCGCCGATCCTGCGGCGGGTCAGGGAGCGGCGGAGCGCGTGATCGACCTCGCCGCCGAGCGGCCCACGGATCCCGAGCTCCTGTTCGTCGGCGGCACCGGCCGCTCCGGCACCCACGTGGTCTCCCAGCTCCTCTCGAACCACTCGCACTGGGCCCGGGTGCCGATCGAGGCCCGCTTTCACGTCAACCCGCAGGGCTTTCCGGACCTGCTCTCGGGGCAGGTCAGCCCCGACCAGTTCCAGCGCAAGCTGAAGCGGTTCTGGTGGCGCCGGATCCGGGCCGGCGAGGTGGCGCCCGTGGTCGCGCGCCGGATCGCTTTCGGGCGCAAGGTCCGCGGCCTGCACAAGATCGTCGCCCGCGACCGCTTCGATGCGGCCCTCGCCGCATTCGAGGTGACGGTCGGGACCGACCTCGAGCTCGCCTGCCGGAACCTCTTCCTCGACCTGCTCTGGCCGGTCGCGACCGAGGCCGGGAAGCCCGGCCTGATCGAGATGAGCTGCTTCACGATCGCCGAGAGCCCGACGCTGATCCGCCTGTTTCCGGACGCGAAGCTGATCCACACCGTCCGCGACGGCCGCGACGCCGGCTCCTCGAAGGTCGCCAAGCGCCAGAAGCGCAGCCATCCGCGCGACGGCTCCGAGGGAATCCGCTGGTGGGAGGGACGCCTGCGCAGGATCGAAGCCGGCGTCCGCGAGCTGCCGCCGGGGCGGGTGCTCACGATCAGCCTCGACGAGCTCGTCGACGGCGACCGCGATCGCATCTACGGCGAGATCCTCGACCACGTCGGGGTCGAGGACGAGCCCGCGATGCGGGAGTTCTTCGAGCAGGAGATGAGCGCTTCCGCCGCCCACCGGGAGCGCTGGCGGGAGGGGCTCGACGCCGAGCAGCAGGCGGCGCTCGCCCGCGAATACGAGAAGACCCTCGACCGGCTCGAGCGCGAGCGCTTCCAGTGCGCGGGAGTTCTGCGGCGGGCCTACGAGCGCCAGCCCGCGTGAGCGACGCCGCCGCCGCCCGGCGCGAGACGCAGCTCGCGAGCGGCCGCGACCTGGTCTTCATCGGCGGCACGGGCCGGTCCGGCACGCACGCGCTGGCGCAGCTCCTCGGCCGCCACAGCCGCCTCGCCGACGTCCCGATCGAGGCCCGCTTCCACTGCAACAAGCGCGGCCTCCCGGACCTCCTCGAGGGGCGGGTCACACTGGCCTCGTTCCTCATCAAGCTGCGCCGGTTCTGGTGGCACCGGGTGCGTGTCGACGGGCAGCCGCGGGGCCTCTACAACCTGATGCGCCGGTCCGAGTTCGACGCCGCGGTCGAGCGCTTCGAGGCCGCGTACGCCGCCGACCCGGTGGCCGGATGCCGGGGGCTCTTCCTCGACCTGCTCGCACCGGTCGCCGCGCGCCCCGGCAAGCCCGGCATGGTCGAGATGTCCTCGCACAACGTTCGCGCCTCCCAGACGCTGCTCCGGCTCTTTCCCGAGGCGCGCTTCATCCACGCGCTCCGCGACGGACGCGACTCGGCCGCCTCGGTCAGCGGCAAGACCTGGGGACCGCGGCGGGTCGGCGCCGCGATCGGCTGGTGGGCGGAGCGGCTGCGGGCGATCGAGAGCGGAATGCGCGGCAACGAGGACGGGGCCGAGTTCGCGATCCCGGCCGAGCGCTTCCACGTCGTCCTGCTCGAGGATCTCGTCGGCTTCGACCGCGAGCGCTCCTACGAGCGCCTGCTCGACTTCCTCGCGATCGACGACGAGCCGGCCCTGCGCGACTTCTTCGCCGCCGAGATGACCGCCGAGCGGGCCCACCTGGGTCGCTGGCGGCACGAGCTCCGGGGCCCGAGCCGCGCCTGGGTGCAGCGCCGTTACGAATGGACGGTCGCGGCGCTCGAGCGCGAGGGCAACCACGCGGCGCCGGCGCTGCGGGCGGCGCTCGACCGCGAGGCGGGGGCGGGCCGGTGAGCCGGTCGGGGGCACGGCGCTCGGGCGAGCCGCGGATCCTGTTCGCGACCAGCAACGGGACCGGGCTCGGGCACCTGAACCGGGCGATGGCGATCGCGCGGCGGCTGCCGCC
>DASSEM010000074.1:0-3929 GCA_035695265.1 Solirubrobacterales bacterium | reverse complement strand
GCCCAGAAGCCGCTCCGGTAGCTGTGCCTGAGCGGGTCGGCGGCGGAGCCGCGGTCGTCGGCCACCCAGTCGCTCGGCGGGTTCACCTCGTCGTGGAGGTCGATGCGCGGCATCCCGAACGCCGTCGCCGCGGTCGGGACGCCGTCGACGACGATCTCGAGCCCGGTCAGCCGCCGCTCCCGGTGGAAGCAGGTGCCGAACAGGAAGAGGGCGTTCGCGCTCCCGGCCGGCAGCGACTCGGGCAGCCCGCGCTCGACCCGCAGGTCGAGGTCGGGGTCGCCGGCGACGTCGCCGTTCCGTGCGGATGCCGGCTCGGAAGCCACGGGCGGCCATGTTATGGGGGCGGATCGGGTGAGCCGGCAGCTCCGCTCCGCCGGGTACGATCCGCCCGTTTCCTGGTGAGAAGTGGGTTCGTTTGAAGGCTGAAAGTGTCGGCCGCGCCGGCCGGGGCGGAGCGCGAGCGGACGGCGAGATTCTCGAAGAGATCGAGGCGGCGATGGCGCCGCCCCCCAGCCACGCGCGCTTTCCGCTGTTCGACTCGCTGCGCGGCCTCGCCGCGATCTCGATCCTGGTCGTGCACGCGGCACTCTTCACGGTCTTCATCTCCGGCCCGAACGAGGCCTGGTGGGCGCGGCTCGTCGCCCACCTCGACATCGGCGTCGCGTTTTTCTTCCTGCTCTCGGCGTTCCTGCTCTACCGACCGTTCGTGGCGGCTCGTGTGGCCGGAGCGAAGCGACCGGAGCTCGCCGGCTACGCGAAGCGACGCTTCCTGAGGATCGCGCCCGCATATTGGGCGGTGCTGACGATCTCGGCGATCGTTCCCGGCATGTTCGGTGCCTTCACCGACAACTGGTGGGCCTACTACGGGCTGCTGCAGAACTACCCGCTCTACACGCCCGAGGGCGCCTGCGCCGTCGACGTCTACCGGTGCGCGATCCCGACCGCGTGGAGCCTCTCGGTCGAGGTGTTCTTCTATGCCCTGCTGCCCTTCTACGCTCTGCTGATGGCCTGGATCGGCGGGCGCTGGGGCCGGCGCTGGCTGGCCGCGGAGCTCACCGTGGCCGCGGTCCTCGGCGCCGTCTCCTTCTCGATCCAGGGACAGATCCCGTCCGGCGACCTCGAGCAGGTCGCGTTCTACTCGCCGATCGGACGCGGCTGGTGGTTCGCGCTCGGGCTGGCGTTGGCGGCGTTCTCGGTCTGGGTCGGCGAGCGTCCCCGCAAGCCGGACGCGGTCCGCTGGATCGAGGATCACTCCTGGGTGCCCGTCGCCGCGGCGGCGTTGCTCTACGCCTGGCTCGCGTTCTTCGTCGTCGCGCCGTTCCCGAGCGCCGGCTTCCCGTTCGGCGAGGTCAGTGAGTACTTGACCGAGTACGCCACGTTCGGCGTGATCGCGCTGCTGATCCTGCTCCCGGCGACTTTCGGCGGTGACGGACCCGGCCGCTTCCGGGCCTTCCTCCGCCACCCGATCCCGACCTGGCTCGGTTTGATCTCCTACGGGATCTTCCTCTGGCAGTTCCCGGTGCTGATCGCGCTCGGGGACCTCGACGTGTACGACTGGGTCCCCGGTCTGCGGTTCCCGACTGTCGCCATCGCGACCTTCCTGGTGACGGTTGTCTGCGCCGCGATCAGCTTCTACGCGCTCGAGCGCCCGCTGATGCGATGGGGCAGGCGTCGCAGGGAGGTGGCCTGAGACCATGAGCCGGATCGTGACGATGACCCCGACCGAGCAGGACGTAACCGCATCGCGGGCCGACGACGCCGCGCCGGACGTTTCGATCGTCGTCCCCGTCCTCGACGAGCGCGACGCGCTGCCGGAGCTGATCGACGAGATCGACGCCGCATTGGCGGCCGGGGGCCGCGAGCGCGAGCTGATCTTCGTCGACGACGGCTCGACCGACGGCACCGGCGAGTACCTGCGCGAGCGCGCCGCCGGCCGCGACGACATGGTCGTGATCGATCTCGGCCGGAACATCGGCAAGTCGGGCGCGCTCGCCGCCGGGTTCGAGGCCAGCCGTGGCGCCGCCGTCGTCACGCTCGACGGCGACGGCCAGGACGATCCGGCGGAGATCCCGGTCCTGCTCGCCAAGCTCGACGAGGGCTACGACCTCGTCTCCGGCTGGAAGCGGGACCGCAAGGACCCGCTGCGACGGCGGCTCGCCTCCCGGGTCTTCAACCGGGTCACGGCGTTGATCTCGCGGGTCCGCCTGCACGATTTCAACAGCGGCCTCAAGGCCTACCGCGGCGACCGGATCCGCGAGCTGCGGATCTACGGCGAGATGCACCGCTACATCCCCGTCCTCGGCGCTCAGCAGGGGTGGTCGGTGACCGAGGTCCAGGTCAACCATCGTCCCCGTGAGCACGGGCGGACGAAGTTCGGTTTCGAGCGCTACCTGCGCGGCATGCTCGACCTGCTCGCAGTCGTCTTCATGGGCCGCTACGGGAACCGGCCATTGCACCTGTTCGGCGGTCTCGGCATCTGCTTCTTCGTCGCCGGCATCGGGATCGAGATCTACCTGACGATCGTGAAGCTCACCGGCTCGGCGATCGGCGATCGGCCGTTGCTCGTCCTCGGCGTCCTGCTGATCGTCGTCGGCATCCAGCTCTTCACGTTCGGCTTGCTCGCGCAGATGATCGTCGCGATGCGCAACGAGCGCTCGCGCGGCCGTCCGTGACGTCGGCTTCGACGGCGGAGCGGGTGGGGCCGGCGTTCGCCGGCGCCCGCGGCGAACGGCTCGCGCAGGCGCTGCTGGCGATCCTCCTCGTGGTCGCGGGGGCACTGCTCCTCTACCTGAACCGCGACACGAGCTTTTGGAACGACGAGCTGACCTGGTTCGGGAACCTCGCCGGCCCCAACAACCTCGAGTCGCTCCTGATCCCGCACAACTCGCACCTGATCGCAACGACCCGGGTCGTTTACCTGCTGACCGCCGAGGTCGCGGGGCCCGAGTACCTGGTCATGCGCCTGCTCGGCATGGCGAGCGTGCTCGTGGCGGGCGCCCTGTTCTTCGTCTGGGCGAAGCGGCGGATCGGGCCGGGCTGGGCGCTCCTGCCGGCGACTCTGCTGCTCTTCTACGGCTCCGCCTGGCAGCACGTCGTCGGACCGATCGGCTTCACCGTGATCTTCAGCATCGCGCTCGGCCTCGGCGCGCTGGTCGCCCTCGACAGCCCCGGGCGCGGGCGTGAGCTGCTCGCCTGCGCCCTGCTGACGCTCTCGGTGCTCACCTACACCGTCGGGCTCGCGTACCTGGTCGGGGTCGCGGTCTCGGTGCTGCTCCGTCGCGACCGCCTGCGGCGGGCCTGGATCTTCCTGATCCCCCTGCTGCTCTACGCGGCCTGGTGGATCTGGGCCCGGGAGTTCGACCAGGACCGGACCGAGGCCGGCAACCTGCTGCATGTCATCGAGTTCTTCGGCCGCTCGATGGCGGCCAACGCCGGCGGCATCACCGGCCTCAACATCCCCGGGCTGCGGATCTTCGGCCCGGAGCCGGCGACCGAGGGAGCGCCGGGCGCGCTCGGCTGGATGGCGGGCGCGGTCCTGACGATCGCGTTGATCTGGCGGATCGTCCGCGGCGGGCTGCCGCGATCGTTCTGGGCGTCGCTCGGCGTCCTCGTCACGTTCTGGCTCGCCGCGGCGCTCGCCGACATCCGCGAGATCGGCAGCCAGGCGGCGGCGATCCGCTACTACTTCCCCGGCTCCTCGGCGCTGCTGCTGGTCCTCGTCGACGCTGTCAGCGGCATGCGGATCCATAGCCGCTGGGCGGTCGCCCTGCTGGCCGCCTTCGCGTTCAGCCTCGCGATGAACGTCGTCTTCCTGTTCGGCGGGGCCGCCTACCTGCGCGAGCAGGGACGGGACAGCCGGATCGAGCTCGCGATGGTCGAGCTGCGCGCCGGGCTCGAGCCGGGCGCCGACGGCCCGCAGGAGGTCGAGG
>DASSEM010000073.1:0-4507 GCA_035695265.1 Solirubrobacterales bacterium | reverse complement strand
GTGGCGGTAACGCTCGTAGCCGGTCGCCGCCTCGATCGCGTGGCCGACGGTGTGGCCGAGGTTGAGCACGGCCCGAAGCCCCGACTCGCGCTCGTCGGCGGCAACGATGTCGAGCTTGACCCGCGCGCAGTCGAAGACGAGCGGGGCGAGAGCGGCGGCGTCGACGGTCTCGAGCGACCCGAGCCGCTCCCACAGCGGGCCGCCGGCGATCAGCGCCGTCTTCACGACCTCCGCGAAGCCGGCGGCGAGCTCCGCCGCGGGCAGCGTCGCAAGCGCCGCCGGGTCGGCGAGGACGGCTGCCGGCTGGTGGAAGGCGCCGACGTAGTTCTTGCCCTCGGGGAGGTCGACGCCGGTCTTGCCGCCATAGGCCGAGTCGACCTGGGCGACGAGCGTCGTCGGCACCTGGACGACCGGCACGCCGCGCTGGTAGACGGCCGCGCAGAAGCCGGCGAGGTCGCCGGCGACGCCGCCGCCGAAGGCGACGAGCGCATCCTCGCGGCGGACGCCGGCGCGAGCGAGCTCGCGCAGCGCCGCCTCGGCCGCGGCGAGCGTCTTCGCGGCCTCACCACCCCCGAGCCCGATCGGATCATCGCCCTCGATCGCCGGCATCAGCGCACCGGCGGCCGCCAGCGCGTCGCGGTCGGCGAGGCCGAAGAGGCGGGCCCCGGGCCGGAGCCCGGGGTTGGAGTCGAGGAGCTTCGTCACACCCGCTCCGACGAGCGCCGGCCCCTCGCCGGAAGCGGTGCGCGACCAGCACATCCGGGCCTCCGGCAGCTCGCGCAGAGCGTCGAGCCACGGCGCCGCCGCTACGCCGATCGCCTCGCCGCCGGACGGCAGGACGACCCGCGCGCAGCCCTCGTAGAGGGCGAGCCGGGCGCCGTAGCGGCGCCGGAAGCCGTCGCGGTCGCGGGCAAGCGGCCGATCGGTGCCGCGGCAGCGGCTCCAGGCAACCGCTTCGTCGACCCGGCACCAGGCGGTGACGTGGCCGGCGAGCGCGGCGCGGATCCGCTCGCTCTCCACGGCCCCCCCGCCGAGCGCGACGACGCCGCCGCGCTCCAGTGCCGCGAGCGCGACCCGCTCCTCGACCGCGCGGAAGGCGTCCTCGCCGTGCTCGCGGAAGTAGGCGTCGATCGAGCCGCCGGTCTCCTCGGCGATCAACCCGTCGGTGTCGATCGGCTCGGTGCCGAGCGCCCGCGCGGCGCCTCGCGCCGCGGTCGACTTGCCGGCGCCCATGAAGCCGATGAATACGATCGCGGCGGGCGCGGACACGCCGTCAGTCGCTGATCCGGCGGCGGTAGGCATCGACGGCGGCGCGGACGTCGTCGATGTGGTCCCCGCCGAACTTCTCGCGGTAGGCCCGGGCGAGAGTCAGCGCCAGCATCGCCTCGCCGACCACGCCGGCGGCGGGGACGACCGTGGAGTCGGTCCGCTCCTTGTGCGCCGCCTGCGGCTCCTTGGTGTGGACGTCGACCGAGCGCAACGGCTTTGTCAAGGTCGAGATCGGCTTGATCGCCACCTGGACGATCAGGGTCTCGCCGTTCGTCATCCCGCCCTCGAGGCCGCCGGCGCGGTTCGTCTCGCGGTGAAAGCCGCGGCCGGGCTCGTGGAGGATCTCGTCGTGCGCCTCCGAGCCGGGGCCGGCGGCGACCTCCCACGCCGGGCCGATGCTGACGCCCTTGACCGACTGGATCGAGACCATCGCCTGGGCGATCCGGCCGTCGAGCCGCTCCGACCATGAGACGTGCGCGCCGAGGCCCGGGACGAGCCCCCAGGCACGGGCCTCGAACGTCCCACCGAGGCTCTCGTTCTCCTTGCGGAGCCGGTCGATCTCGGCCACCATCGCCTCCGAGGCGCCCGGGTCGAGGCAGCGGACCGGGTCGTCATCGACCCGGTCGAAGTCCTCGGGAGCGAGCATCGCCGGAGCCGGCGCGTCGACGCCGGCGATCCGGGTCACGTGGCTTCGGATCGTCACCCCGAGCGCGCTCAGGAACTGGCGCGCGAGCGCCCCGGCCGCCACCCGCGCCGCCGTCTCGCGCGCGCTGGCGCGCTCGAGCACGTTGCGGATGTCGTCGAAGCCGTACTTGAGCAGCCCCGGGAGGTCGGCATGGCCGGGGCGTGGCAGGTGCACCTGCTTGACCCCTTCCCCGCTCTCCCACGGGCCCATCCGCTCGATCCAGTTCTCGTAGTCGCGATTGGGGACGAGCAGCGCGATCGGACTGCCGAGCGTGCGCCCGTGGCGGACGCCGGAGCGGACCTCGGCGGCGTCGCGCTCGATCTTCATCCGACCCCCCCGGCCATGGCCGAGCTGGCGCCGAGCGAGGTCGCGATCGAGCGCCTCGCGGTCGAGCTCGAGCCCCGCCGGCATGCCCTCGACGATCGTCGTCAGGCCGGGGCCGTGGGACTCACCGGCGGTCACGAAGTCGAAGCGGGCCATGGCGGGGAAGGCTAGCCGCGCGGGCGACCGCCCGCTGGGGAGCCCCGCGGCCCCCGCTCAGGAGCCGTCGCTGCGCGCGGGAACCGTGGTGCGGTGGATCGCGAGGAGCTCGAGCCGGTAGGTCTTGGCCTTGGCGCCGTAGACGAACGTCTGCACGTCGCCCTCCTCCATGAGCAGGAACTGGCAGTCATTGCGCCCCGGGTCGCACTTGCCGTCGCCGGCGGTCGAGCTGACGTCGGGTGAGACGACGAAGGCGGCGCGGGTGGCATCGGCGTCGCCCTCGACGTATTGGACGACCGGGCGCTTGTCGCCGGGCAGGAACTGCAGCGCCTTGACCCCGCGCAGGACCTTCGTCCCGCCGGCGGGACCGACCCGGACGTCGATCGTCATCCGCACGATCCGCTCCTCGCCCTTGCCGTCCTTGCCGCCGTTGCCGCCCTTGTTCCCATGATCGCCGGGGGAGCCGCTGCTGCCGCTCGAAGGCTCCTCGGTCGGCGTCCCGGAGGAGTCGGAGGTGACGGTGGAGCTGCTGTCGGTGCTCGTGGTCGAGGACGAGGTCGAGCCGTCGCCGCCATCGGACTCGAGGTTCCCGGCGCCGCCCTGGGCGGTGCCCGCGCCGGTCATCTGCTGCTTGAACGGATCGCGGCTGTGGAAGCGGCTGAGGCGCTTGCGGTAGTCGCGCAGGCCGGGAACGTCGGCGAGGACGACCGGGGAGAGCGGGTCGGATTCCTCGACCGGGGCCTCGGCGCTCGCCGGCGACTCCGGCGGCGCCGGGTCGGAGCCGCCGCCGAGCAGGAACGGCACGGCGAGGATCGCGACGCCGAGGGCGATCACAACCGGCAGCAGCCGGCGATCCCGCAGATCGCGGTAGAGGTCACGGAACAGGTCGCCGCCCTTGGCCTTCATGGTGTCACCGCCGCGGTCGGAGGAGTGGTCGAGATGGTCGACTCGATCGTCACGGGCGCTTCGGGCGAGCCGAGCGGCGCCGGGCCGGCCGGCGTCGCGCCGGCGGCGAGGCCCTGGTCGGCCGGGACCATGTAGGTCGTCACGGCGATCTCGGTGGCGACGCTCGGGAAGCCCTTGACGGGATCGGCGGCCATCGAGAACCCGTCAACGGTCATGAGGCGTCCGTGGGCGACCGGGCTGGTGCCGTCGTCGGAGACCTCGACGCGACTGTCGAGGCTGCCAAACAGGCCCGCCATGTCGAAGAACCGCCCGAAGTAGGTGAGCGAGTAGGGCGTCACCGGCAGGCCGGCCGGACCGACCGTCGCGCCGATCGGCAGCGTCGCCGCCGCCGCCTCGGTCGGCACCGCCGCGACCGGCGTCGCCGTCTCCTCGGTCGTCGTGCTCGACTCGCTCGATTCGCCGTCGGTGGACTCGGTGCTCGACTCGGTATCCGTCTCGGTCGGCGTCGACGTCGGGGTCGCCGTCGCCGCTTCGGCGGCGATTTCGAAGGCCTGGAAGTCGAGCGAGTTCTCGATCCCCATCCGGTTGAGGTCGTGGATCAGGGTCGCCTGGTCGTCGTCCTCAGGCACGGCCGTCCCGAGCTTGACGATGTCGGCGTAGTTGCCGGCGAACGCGGCGCGTGCCTCCTCGGCCGCGTCGATGTCGCTCTGGGCGGCGGCGACCTCGGCGTTCAGCGAGTCGATCCGGTCCTGCAGCTCGCCGGCCTCACGCTGCTTCGGCGCGAGCACCAGCAGGTAGAAGCCGATCGCGAGCGCCAGCAGCGGCAACGCGAGCAGGATCGTGCGGTCCGCTCCCCTCATCTCATCCACCCCCCGACGGCAGCAGGTCGGTTGCCTGGTCGGTCTCGGCGTCGGCCTGGTTGACCTCGGCCCGTGCCTCGCGGTTCTGGGTCTCGACCTCGCCGACGCCGCCGTCGTCGCCGGTCGATGCGGTCTCGGTGGTCCCGGCCGTCGTCGCGGCATCGGCGGGCGGTGCGCTCGCGCCGACCGTGACCCCGTCGAAGGCGGCCACGAGGTGGAACTGCGGGATGCTCGGCTTGGTCTGGCAGCTGTCGGTGCCGCCGGAGCCGGTCCCGGACTCGGACTTCGCCGAATCGTTGGCGGTCAC
>DASSEM010000072.1:0-4410 GCA_035695265.1 Solirubrobacterales bacterium | reverse complement strand
GGCGCGATGGGCGCCGGCGGCGGCTCCGATCAGATGCCTTAGCGGCGCAAGAGCCGCCGTCGAACGGCTCAGGCTTCGTCCGGTCCCGACCAGTCGAAGGGGAAGTGCTTGCTCGACCGGCCCGGCCAGCTCCACTTGAACCCGAAAGCCTCGACTTCGTCCTCCTCGGCCGTGGCCCAAGTCGCCACCTGGCCCGGGCCGACCTCGGCGCCGGGCGCATTGTGGACCTGAACGGGCGCCCCGTCCGGGTTGGTCGGACCGGTCAGCGCCGCGGCGCTGCCCCGCGCCTTGCCCGGGACCTCGACTCGCCAGTGGCCTAGGTCGTCGGCGATCTCGAACTCGATCGGCGCGTACTCGATGCCGCGCACATCGTCGATCAGCTCGGCGAAGCCGGCCGGCCAGCCGCCGGCGTCCCCGCCGAAGATCGTCCGGATGGCCTCACGCTGGCTCTCGTCGGCCCGCTCGTCGATGAAGAACCCCATTGCCGGCTTGGCCTCGCCAGTCCAGATGTTCCCCTCGAACGATCCGACCGCGACGATGTTCATGTCCTCGAGCCCGACGTCGCCGTAGTTGCCCTCACGGACGTGCCAGGCGAGGATGCCGTCGCACTGTCCCTCGTCAGGTGCCTGGGCGAAGGTGCATCCACAGGGCACCCTGCACCTGCAAACGTCGAACCAATCGCCGGCGAGCCGCCACTGCGGGATCTCAGCCATCGCTCTCTCCTTGATCGCTCCCGACCGTCATCGTCCCACCGGCCCGGGTCAGATTCAAGGGAAGGGATGCGGTCGTGCCGCGTGGACGCCGTGCGGGGGGTGCCCAGGAGCCTCTGCCCGGCTGCCGGTTGCCCGACGCGGCGTCAGCCGGCTCGCTCGGGATTGCTGCCGGCTGGGCCCGTGGGCCCGTCGGGCTCCTCGATCTCGTTCGCGTCGCTCAGCGCCCAGCCGATCCGCTCGACCAGCAGGTAGCCGGCGGTCTCGGTCTCGACGTCGGCAGTGCTGATCCGCTCGCGATGGACCTCGGTTGCATCGCCGTCAGGCGCGTCGGTCGTGATGATGATCTGCGGCATCGGACTCTCCTTCCGTTGACGTCGCGGGACAACCTGACAGCCGACTCTCAATGGTCGGTAATCCTCGGCTAAGTCTTGCCTCGGTTCGGCGTCGGCTCTGCTCAGGCGTCGAGGACCCGCAGGACCTCGGAGATCGAGGTCGCCCCGGCTCGCACCTTCTCGAGGCCGTCCGCCGGCATCCGGCGCATCCCCTCGGCGACCGCGGCGGCGCCGATCTCGGCGCTCGACGCCCGGGACAGGATCAGCGAGCGGATCGAGTCGGTGATGTCGAGGACCTCGTAGACGCCGACACGACCGCGAAAGCCCGAGCCGTTGCAGCGGACGCAGCCGACCGGCTCGTATGCCGTCAACGGCTCCGACTCGCCGTCGAGGCCGCTCCTCCGCAGCTCGTCGGCGCTGACCTCGACCGGGCGCTTGCAGTCGTCGCAGAGCCGGCGGACGAGGCGCTGGGCGACCACGCACTCGATCGCCGATGCGATCAGGAACGGCTCGATCCCCATCTCGATCAGGCGGGCCGGAGCCATCGGAGCGTCGCCGGTGTGAAGAGTTGACAGGACGAGGTGCCCGGTCAGCGCCGACTCGACGGCGATCTGCGCGGTCTCGCGGTCGCGGATCTCGCCGACCATCAGCACGTCGGGGTCCGAGCGGATCATCGAGCGCAGGCCGGAGGCGAAGGTGAGCCCGACCTTGGGGTTGACCTGGATCTGCTTGACGCCGTCGAGCTCGTACTCGACCGGGTCCTCGATCGCGATCAGCGTCTTCTCGGGCGTGTTGATCTCGGCCAAGGTCGCGTAGAGGGTCGTCGTCTTGCCCGAACCGGTCGGGCCCGTGACCAGGACGGCGCCGCTGCTGCGGACCACCGACCGCTCGAGCACCTCGCGATCGTCGGCCTTCATCCCGAGCTCGTCGAGCTCCATGATCAGCCGGTCCTTGTCGAGGATGCGCAGCACCGCTGATTCGCCCCGCATCACCGGCAGCGTCGCGACGCGTATGTCGATGAAGCGACCGTCGACGGTGAGCCCGATCCGGCCGTCTTGGGGAACGCGGCGCTCGGCGATGTCGAGGTTGGCCATGATCTTGACCCGGGAGATCAGGCCGGTCGCGAGCCGCTTCGGCACGGTCGCCGAGTCGACGACGACGCCATCGACGCGGAAGCGGACCCGAAGATCGGCGCCGCTCGGGTCGAGGTGGATGTCGGACGTGCCGCGGTTGACGGCATCGGCGATCAGGGTGTGCACGAGCTTCACGACCGGCGCTTCGTCCGCGGACTCGCGCAGCTCGATCTCGGGCTCGGGGTCCTCGTCGTCCTCGGTCGCCATCCCGACCTCGTCGACCGAGTCGATCAGCCGCGAGAGCTGGCTGATCAGCGCCTCGAGGTCCTCGGGAGTCGTGACGACCGGCCGGACCTTGCGCTCGGTCGCGATCCCGATGCTGTCGAGGCCGAACAGGTTCGCCGGGTCAGCGGTGGCGACGAGCAGCGCGTCCTCGTCGACGAACCCGATCGGGATCGCCCGGTAGCGGCGAGCCTCGGCACTACCGATCAGGTTCGCGGCGCCATGGTCGACCTCGAAGCTGTTCAGGTCGACGTATTCGAGTCCGTTCCGGGCGGCGAGCGCGCGGGCGAGCTGGGTGGAGTCGATGATGTTGCTCTCGACCAGCGCCTGGCCGATCGGCCGCCCATCCTCGCGGGCGAGCGCCACGGTCGCCTCGACGATGCCGCGGTCGGCGAAGCCGAGCTCGACGATGACGTCGCCGAGCCGTCGGCGCGGGGTCGCCTTCACGCCCGGCCGCGCGGGAGGAGGTGCGGGATCGGAACCGGTGGATGCTTCCACCCAATCCCTATCGGTGCCGGAGCGCAGGCCTTGACCTCTGCCCGCGAACTGGCAATCCCCCGCAGCGCCCAAAAGGGCCCGCCGGTCAGCCGCTGTGGTGGGCGCGCTCCCACATCCGCAGGTACGCCTCGGCCGACCGAAACAGGGTCCGCGTGGCCGCCGGACCGTCGGGGCCCTCCCGCATCTCGGCGAGCAGGTCGGCGAACAGGCCGTAGTGGGCGACCCCGTCGGCGTTCAGGTCGAAGGTTCGCTCCCCGGTCCGCTGCCGGCGGAAGGACACGTCGCTGCGGTAGCCGGTGAACGGGTAGTCGAGATGCTCGGATCCGGTCGGGCCGGGGAGCGACGAGAAGCCGCCGGTGTCGGAGCCGAGGCCGACGCCGAACCAGCGGCCGCCGTCGCTGAACTCACGGAAGCCGAGGATCTTCGCCGCGAGGTCCGGCGCCTGCGCGGGTGTCGCCGACGCGAAACCGCCGGTCCGGTAGAGGCGGCGGAGCTCGCCGCCGGTCCAGCTGCCGCCCGTTCCGCTGTGGCTCGAGACGACGGGGTAGTCGTGGCGGGCGGTGATCCTCAGCACCTGCGCGCGCGCCCGCTCGCTCATGTGGTCGACCTCGATCAGCATGTGGTTCGCGATCAGGCGCCGCACGAAATAGGCGCCGAGCTTCGTCAGCCCCTTTTGGTTGCACTGCCTGCCCGGTGGGTACTCGGGCATCGGCTCGAGCCCCTTCGTGGCCGGGAAGAACTGCGTGAGGATCTGCATCTCGAGCGGGCTCAGCGTGTTCACCTCCTCGCCTTGGCTCGGGTGCGGGCAGGGGCCGGAGCGCAGATAGCGGCCGTTCTGGAAGGCGTTGAAGACGTTGATGAACGTGCCCTTCGTGCCGCCCTCGAGCGCCGCGCCGGCGAACCCGTTGTCGACCCAGTGGGCGATGAAGGTGCTGCGGACGCCGAGCCTGCGGAGCCTCGCGATCCCGCGGTCGACGTCGGCGCGCGTGCACCCGGCCCGCTCCGAGCAGCCGAGCGGGTGCGACCATTCGGCGCCGATCACGACCGCGAGGTCGCCCCGCCCGGCAACCCGGCGGGCCTGTCGCGGTCCGGAGACGATCCGCAGCCAGCCCTCGCCGGGCCCGCCGCTCTGGGCGTCCACGTAGCGCTCGAGCCCCCGCAATCGCCGCACCTCGAGCGCGATCGCCCGGAACTCGTCGCAGGAGTGGGCCCGTCGCGGCTCGATCCGGCAGAGCGGCTCGTCCTCGACCATCTGCGCGACCACGATCCGCTCGCCGGCCATCCACATCCGCTCGAGCCAGCGGAAGTACGTCTGCTGGTGCGTGTTCGTGTCGTGGACCGGCCAGCCGGCGAAGGTCGGCCAGCCGTGGGTGTCGTGGGTGCCGAACGGCAGGCCGCTGCGGAGCAGGTTGCCGGTGACGTCGGCGCTGCCGTCGGGGCCGTGGTTGCGGGCGTCGCGTCCGAGGGCGCGGGTGATCCCGTAGCGGTCGTAGGCCTTGCCGTCGATGACCC
>DASSEM010000071.1:0-17696 GCA_035695265.1 Solirubrobacterales bacterium | reverse complement strand
GACAACCTGCTCGTCTGGACCACCACTCCGTGGACGCTGATCGCGCATGCGGCCGTCGCGGTGGGGCCCGCGATCGACTACGTGCGGGCACGGATGGCGGATGGCGAGGTCGTCGTGGTGGCGCTGGCCCTCGCCGATCGGGTCCTCGGCGAGGACTACGAGACCCTCGCGACCTTCAAGGGCGCCGATCTCGAGGGCGTCCGCTACGAGGCGCCGTTCGGCTACATCGCCGGCTCCGACTTCGGCCCGCTCGGCCACTCGGTCCTGATGGCCGACTTCGTCACGACCGAGGACGGGACCGGTCTCGTCCATACCGCGCTCGCGTTCGGTGAGGACGACTTCCGGCTCGGCGAGCGCTACGGGATGACGCTGCAGAACCCGGTCCGCCTCGACGGCACCTACGACGAGCGCGTCCCCGACTACCAGGGCAAGCTCGTCCGCGAGCACGATCCCGAGATCGTCGACGCGCTCGACGCCGCCGGCCGCCTGTTCAAGCAGGTCCCCTACGAGCACGCCTACCCGCACTGCTGGCGCTGCGAGACGCCGCTGCTCTACTACGCGAAGGCTTCCTGGTACCTGCGAACCTCTGCTGTCCGCGACCGGATGCTGGCCGAGAACGAGCGGATCGGCTGGCACCCCGAGCACATCAAGCACGGACGCTTCGGCAAGTGGCTCGAAGGCAACGTCGACTGGGCGCTCTCGCGCGAGCGCTACTGGGGGACGCCGCTGCCGATCTGGGCCTGTGAGGCCGAAGGTTGCGGCGAGCGGGTCTGCGTCGGCTCGGTCGCCGAGATCACCGAGCGCGGCGGCGAGCTCCCCCGCGACGAGGACGGCGAGGTCGACCTCCACCGCCCCTACATCGACGCGGTCGTCCTCGACTGCCCGGCCTGCGGCGGCGAGATGCGACGCGTCCCCGAGGTGATCGACACCTGGTACGACAGCGGCGCGATGCCGTTCGCGCAGCTCCACTACCCGTTCGAGAACGAGGCGGAGTTCGACCGGCGCTTCCCGGCCGACTTCATCTGCGAGGGGCTCGACCAGACCCGCGGCTGGTTCTACTCGCAGCTCGCCGAGTCGGTGCTCCTGTTCGACGAGACCGACTACCTGAACTGCGTCTGCCTCGGCCTGATCCTCGACCCCGAGGGGCAGAAGATGAGCAAGCGGCTCGGCAACCTCGTCGACCCGCACGAGGTGATCGACGCCCACGGCGCCGACGCCTTCCGCTGGTACTACCTCGCCTCGCAGCAGCCGTGGGCGGGCTACCGGTTCAGCGCCGAGACGGTCGGGGAGTCGGTGCGGCAGTTCCTGCTGACGCTCTGGAACACGTACTCGTTCTTCGTGCTGTATGCGAACGCCGCAGCGGAGCAAGGAGCGAGGAGCGAGGAGCGAGGAGCGGCCGGCGGAGATCAATCCGATGCCGAAGGGGCGATGGACCGGTGGCTCCTCTCCCGGCTGCAGGCCACGACCGAGGTTGTCCGCGAGCGGCTCGACGACTTCGACTCGACGACCGCAGGCAAGGCGCTCGCCGGCTACGTCGATGAGATGTCCAACTGGTACGTGCGGGTCTCGCGGCGGCGCTTCTGGGACGGCGACCCCGCCGCGTTCGAGACGCTGCGCCATTGCCTGGTCGAGACGGCGAAGCTGCTCGCCCCGTTCATCCCGTTCACGGCCGACGCGATCTGGCTCAACCTCGTCCACGGCGCCGACCCGCCGGTCGAGGCGTCGGTCCACCTCGAGGACTACCCGGAGGTCGACGAGGGGCTTCGCGACCGCGAGCTCGAGGCCGGGGTCGAGGCTGCCCGCCGCGCCGTCGAGCTCGGCCGCGCCGCTCGGGCGCAGGCGAAGGTGAAGATGCGCCAGCCGCTCGCGAAGGCGGTGATCGTCGCGACCGAGGCGGAGCGGCACACGATCGAGGGGCTCGCCGCGATCGTCCGCGCCGAGCTCAACGTCCGTGAGCTCGAGTTCGTGAGCGAGGAGGGTGAGCTGGCGAGCTGGACGGTGCGACCCGACTTCCGCGCGCTCGGCCCCCGCTTCGGCAAGGACATGCCGCAGGTCAAGGTCGCGATCGAGGCGCTCGACGCCGACAAGGCGCGTTCGACGCTCGGCGCCGGCGGCCAGATCGGGATCACGATCGCGGGTCGCGAGCACACGCTCGGCCCCGATGAGCTCAGCTTCGCGATGGAGCCGCTCGACGGATACCGGGTCGAGGCCGAGGCGGGCCGCGCGGTCGCGCTCGCACTGGAGCTCGACGAGGACCTGATCCGCGAGGGACGGGCGCGCGAGGTGGTGCGAGCGATCCAGAACGCGCGCAAGGACGCCGGCCTCGAGATCAGCGACCGGATCGACCTCGAGCTCGGGGGCGACCCGGAGCTGATCGCGGCCGCGCGTGCACACGAGGACTACGTCACCGGCGAGACGCTGGCGACCAGCGTCGCCTACGACGGCGGCGCGGGCGACGCGGTGAGCGTCGACGGCCGGGAGCTCACGGTCGGCGTCCGGCGGGCCGGGTGAGCGCGATGGAGCTCGGCGGCGACACCAAGGCGGTCATCCTCGCGGCGGGGCTGATCTTCCTCTGGGCGCTCCTGCTCGGAGTCTGGAAGTACCGCCAGATCGCGACTTCAGAGGACGCCCAGGCCCATCCCTACGTCGACATCGCCCATCGCGCGGCGCTGCTCTACAGCTTCGCGACGCTGCTCCTCGCCGCCTTCGTCGAGCTCAGCGGCTTCTCCACCGCGGTCAACCTGATCGCCGCCTTCGTGCCGATCTTCTTCTTCGCCGCCGCGATCGCGGGCTACTCGATCCACGGCTGGCGCCGCGACACCGACAACCAGTTCCGCGACCCCGTCGCCGGCACCCATGCGTTCATGTGGGCGCTGATCATCGGCGAGATCGGCGGGATGCTCGTCCTGATCGCCGGCTTCGTCGACGCTCAGGTCTTCTGACGGTCAGGCCAAGGCCGGCTCGAGCTCGGCTTCCAGGCGCTTCTTCGGCATCGCGCCGACGATCGTCTTCGCCGGCTGGCCGCCCCTGAAGACGATCATGGTCGGAATCGACATGACCTGGTACTTGCTTGCCGTCTCCTGATTCTCGTCGATGTTGAGGCTGACGATCTTGAAGTCGTCGCGCTCCCCCGACATCTCCTCCAGGATCGGGTGGACGACCCGGCATGGCCCGCACCAGGGAGCCCAGAAGTCGACGAGGACGGGCTCGGTGGAGTCGAGTACCTCGGCCTGGAAGCTGCTGTCTGTGACCTGCGGGAGGTTCGCCATTGTGGTGCTCCTGTTGGGGTGCGTGGGGGTCTCTGTATAGCGATCTGATCAGCCGGACCGCCGGTCACGGCTGCATCCGACACCTTACTACACAAAATGAAGTATTGGAAGAGCCTCAGCCCCAGCGCGCACCCCTGAGCCTCATCAGGGGCACCCTCCAGACCGCCTCGGCGACGATCGCGCGGCTCATCTTCGACTCGCCGACATGGCGGTCGCTGAAGACGATCGGGACCTCGACGACCGCGAACCCGGCACGGACCGCGCGGTAGGTCGTCTCGATCTGAAACGCGTAGCCGAGCGCGCTCACGGTCTCGACCCGGATCGCCTCGAGCGCCGCCCGCCGGAAGCACTTGAAGCCGCCGGTGAGGTCGTGGATCCCGAGCCCGAGCCAGGAGCGGGCGTAGATGCTTCCGGAGCGCGAGATCGCCCGCCGCAGAAGCCCCCAATCGCCGACGCCGCCCCCGCGCACGTAGCGCGACCCGAGCGCCAGGTCCGCGCCGTCCTCGCCCGTCGCCGCGATCAGTCGCGGGACGTCGGCCGGGTCGTGGGAGAAGTCGGCGTCCATCTGGACGATCCGCTCCGCCCCGGCCCCCAGCGCGCGGGCGAACCCCGCGATGTAGGCAGGCCCGAGGCCCTCCTTGCGGGGTCGGTGCATGACCTCGACCCGCTCGTCGGCGGCGGCCAGCCCGTCGGCGATCGCGCCGGTCCCGTCCGGCGAGGCGTCGTCGACGATGAGGATCCCGGTGCCGCCCGGGGCCGCCGCGAGCACCGCCGGGACGAGCGACTCGAGGTTGTCGGCCTCGTTGTAGGTCGGCAGCACGACCCTGATCGGGAGCTCGGGCGGCATCGGTGCCCGGCCAGACTAATGCGACGGGGCCGACTAACTTAGGCGGATGCGCAACGCCGAGATCGCCGCCGCGTTCCGCGAGCTCGGCACCCTCTACGAGCTCGATGGCGCCAATCGCTTCCGGGTCCTCGCCTACCGCGACGCCGCCCGGGCGATCGCCGAGAGCCCGGCGCCGGTCGGCGAGCTCGCCCGCGCCGGCCGCGCCACCGAGCTCCAGGGGATCGGGGACACGATCCAGGAGAAGATCGTCGCGCTGCTCGACGAGGGCGAGATCCCGGCGGCCCGGAAGCTGAAGGAGCGGATCCCCGCGACGCTCGTCGCGATCACGCGGCTTCCCGGCGTCGGCGCCAAGACGGTGCGGAGAATCTACGACGAGACCGGCATCGCGACCGTCGAGGAGCTCCGCGCCGCGGCCGAGGCCGAGCAGCTCCGCGACCTCCGCGGCCTCGGCGCGAAGTTCGAGGAGAACGTCCTCGCCGCGCTCGAGCGGATCGACGCCGAGGGGGACGAGGAGCGACGGCTGCTCCCGGACATCCGCGAGATCGGCGAGGAGCTCGTCGCCGCCCTGAGCGCCAGCGAGGCCGCCGATGAGGTGATCCTCGCCGGCTCGGCGCGGCGCTGGGTCGACACCTGCAAGGACATCGACATCGTCGCCACCGCCTCCGACCCGATCGCGCTCGCGTCCGAGCTCGCCGCCCACGGGCTTATCGAGGAGGCCGGCAACCCGAGCGCCAACGGCATCCGGGCACGCACCCACAACGGCATCCCCGTCGACCTGCGGATCGTGCCCGCCGAGGAGCTCGGCAACCTGCTGCAGCACTTCACGGGCTCGAAGGCGCACAACGTGAAGCTGCGCGAGCGGGCGGTGAAGATGGGTCTCTCGGTCTCCGAGCACGGGATCGCGGACGTCGAGGATGAGACGGTGACCTGCTGCGCCGACGAGGCCGGCGTCTACGAGCGTCTCGGCCTCGACTACATCGAGCCTGAGCTGCGCGAGGGACGCGACGAGATCGCCCTCGCCGAGCGCGGCGAGCTGCCCGAGCTCATCACCGCGGCGGACATCCGCGGCGACCTCCATTGCCACACGACGCTCTCCGACGGCCGCAACTCGCTCGCCGAGATGGCGGCGGCGGCGCGCGAGCGCGGCTACTCCTACCTCGCGATCACCGATCACTCGGCCACGCACGGCTTCGGCAACGACGTCCAGGCCGACGCGCTGCTGCGCCGGGTCGAGGAGATCGCCGCCTACAACGCCGAGCACGGCACCCGCCGGTTCCGTCTGCTCGCCGGCTCCGAGGTCAACATCGGCCCCGGCGGCGCGCTCGACTACGAAGACGACGTGCTCGAGCAGCTCGACTGGGTGATCGCGAGCGTCCACACCTCCTTCCGGATGAAGAAGCAGGGGATGACCGACCGGATCGTTGAGGCCGTGCGCAACCCGCTCGTGAGCTGCCTCGGCCACCCGACCGGGCGCATGCTGCTGCGCCGCGAGCCCTACGACCTCGACATCGAGGCGATCGTCGCGGCCGCCGCGGAGGCGGGGACGCTGATCGAGATCAACGGCAACCCGAACCGCCGCGACCTCAACGACCACCACGCCCGGCTCGCCGCCGAGGCGGGCGTGCCGATCGTCTGCAACACCGACGCCCACCGCACCTCCACGCTCGCGAACATGGCCTACGCGGTCGCGACCGCTCGCCGGGCCGGCCTGACCGCCGGCCAGGTCGCCAACACGCGCACCTGGGCGCAACTCCGCAAGCTGCTCCCCTAGGCGTCAGGCGCTGGGCGAGGGGGTCGTCCCACGCCGCAGCCCCGGGGTGCGGATCAGCTTGACCGGGTCGAAGGCGGAGCCGTGCTCGACGTAGAAGCAGACCCCGTCCCGCTCCTCGACCGCGGTCACGGCGGCTTCGCGGTTGCGCCACGCCGTCGCGACCCCGAGCGCGAAACCGGCCGCGATCGCCGGCACCTGCGGCCAGAGCGGCCCGGCGGCCCCGGCGACGATCGCGAACAGGGCGATCGGCCAGAGCCGGGCGATCGCGATCCGCACGGGTGACTCGGCCGGGAGCTGGATGGACGTCTTCGCGGCGGCGAGCGGGCCGCGCAGCACCTCCGCGGTCCGCGCTGGCCGCCCGAGCCATATCCCGGCCCCGATCGCCACCAGCCACCAACCGAGCGCCAGCCCGGCGAGCGTGTCGTCGCCGGTCCCGTTGATCGCGACCGCGGAGATCGCGGCCAGCCCGGTCGCTTCGATCCCGACCAACAGCACCGTTCCCCGCAGCAGGTCCTTGTACTGCATCAGCCCGCGAGCGCGACCAGCATCGGGACGAGCTCGGCGGGGCCGGCAACGGTCAGATCGGCGCGGGCGGCGATCTCCTTCGGACCCTCCGCCGATACGACTCCGATCCGCAGGGCGACCCGCAGGCGGCCGGCGTCGGCGAGCCGGTCGAGGGCCGCGAACCCGTCGAGGTCGGTCCGGTCGTCGCCCGCGTAGAGGGCGGCGCTGAGGTCGCTCGCCATCAGCAGCGACTCGATCGCCGTGCCCTTGTCGACCGCGCCGGGCGGGCGCAGCTCGAGCACCTTGCGACCGCGGTGGACGGTCAGCCCGGCGCCGGTCGCATCGGTGGCGATCCGCTCGGCCTCGGCTTCCGCCCCGCCCTCGTCGGCGGCGCCGCGCCAGTGCAGGGCCACGATCGGACCCTTGTCCTCGAAGCGCAGCCCGGCCCGGTCCAGCACGCTTCGATCGATCGCGGCCGCGAACGCGGCGGCGTCGCCGCCGCGGTCGCCCAGCTCGGGCGCCGGCCGCGCCGCCGGAGCGCCCGGGAGCAGGAGCTCGAAGCCGTGGTTGCCGACGTAGGTCAGCTTCTCGAGGCCGACGATCGCACGCGCGTCCGCGGCGCGGCGGCCGCTGACCACGGCGGCGAGAGCGTAGCGCCCGGCGATCCGGGCGAGCGCGGCCCGGACGCGATCGGGGACCCGCGCCTGGTCCGGCCGGGCGACGATCGGCGCCAGGGTGCCGTCGAGGTCGAAGAGCAGGGCGGCGGCGGCGGGCTCGTCGAGGAACGGCTCGAGCGCGGTGGCCGGTCCGGAGCTCGTCATCACTCATCTAGTATCGCGCCGTGCCCCCGAGTCGGACGATGCGCTTCGCCGCGATCGGGATCCTCGCCGGGGCGTTCAGCGGCCTCTTCGGCGTCGGCGGCGGCGTCGTCATGGTCCCGCTCCTGATCGCGCTCGGCTTCGGCGAACGGCGGGCGACGGCGACGTCGCTGTGCGCGATCGCGATCATCGCCGCCGTGGCCGCCGCCCTGCACGGCCTCTACGGCAACGTCAGGCTCGGCGACGCCGCGCTCCTCGCCGTCCCGGCGATGGCCGGGGTGGGCCTCGGGGTCGCCGTCCAGCAGCGGATCCCCGAGCGGGCCGTCTCGCTGCTGTTCGCCGCCCTCCTCGCCGCCGTGGCGATCGCGCTGGTGGTCCCCTGATGGACGTCGTCCTCGCCGTCCTGATGGCGCTCGCCGGCGGCGCCGTCGGCGGCCTGCTCGGCGTCGGCGGCGGCATCCTCTTCGTCCCGGCGCTGACGATCTTCCTCGGCAACGGCCAGCTCGATGCCGAGGCGACCTCGCTGCTCGTGATCGTGCCGATGGCGATCGTCGGCACCTGGCGGCAGCACCGTCATGGCAACGTCGAGCTCGGTGAGGGGATCGCGATCGGCCTGCTCGCGATCCCCGGGGCCGTCATCGGGGTCGTCGTCGCCAACGAGCTCCCCGAGCGCGCGCTCGAGCTCGGCTTCGCAGGGCTCTGCCTGCTCGTGGCGGCGCGACTGCTGCACCGCGGCCTCGCCCCCCGGGCACGAAAGGCACAGTGGGCACCGTGAGCGACGGGCTCGACATCGGCCAGGGCGTGACGGTCCCGCTGGATGAGGTCGAGCTCCGTGCGAGCCGCTCCGGCGGCCCCGGCGGCCAGCACGCGAACGTGACCGCCTCGCGGGTCGAGGCGATCTTCGAAGTCCGCGCCTCGGCGGCGCTGCCGCCCGCATTGCGGGACCGGATCGCCGCCCGGCTCGGCCCCCGCATCACCGCCGTCGCCCAGGAGTCCCGCGGCCAGGCTCGCAACCGCGTCATCGCCCTCGAGCGGCTTCGGGCCCGGCTCGCCGACGCCGCCGCGCCCCGCAAGCAGCGACGCCCGACCAAGCCCGGCCGCGCCGCGCGCGAGCGCCGCCTCGCCGCCAAGCGCCGGCAGTCGGAGCGCAAGCGCCAGCGCCGCCGGCCGAGCGACGACTATGGATGATTCAAGGCCGGGGCGTGCGCCGCCGACTGCTCTCAAGAGATGGCAAGCCGAGACACCTCGACGAACGACGAACCACGGCTCCCACGGTCGCGGCCGGAATCGGCGCGCTCCGTCCTGATCGTGGTCGGGATCGCCCTGCTCGCGACGTTGCTGATCCCGCGGCCCTCGGAGGCGGCCGACATGCTGATCTGCCGCAAGTTCGACAAGGAAGGGGACAAGAAGAGCCGGACGATCCACGCTCGCGGCAAGGGCGTGAAGTACAACGCCGGCGACGGCAACGACAGGCTATACGGCACGCCCAGGGACGACATCATCAACGGCGGCAACGGCAACGACCGCGTCTACGGTCGTGGCGGCGACGACATCGTCTGCGGCGGGACCGGCAACGACAAGGTCTTCGGCGACGGCGGCAATGACGCCGTCTACGGTGAGGAGGGCGACGATGAGACCGAGGGCGGCTCCGGGGACGATTACGTGCTCGGCGGCTCGGAGGAGGACCGGGTCATCGCCTGGGGGGATGGCCTCGACTTCATCGACGGCGACTACGGCGCCGATGTCGTCGTCGGCGGCGGCGGCGATCAGATCTTCGGCGGCACGCTGAACGACAAGCTGTCGGTCCGGCTCACGAAGCGGGATGCCGAGGGCGCCCAATACATGAACGGCGGCTACGACAACGACCGGATCATCGGCTCGGAGCTGCCCGACACCCTGCAGGGCAACATCGGCGAGGACAGGATCTTCGGCCATGGCGGCGACGACACCCTCCGGGGCGGCGGCTCCGATGATCTCCTCCGGGGTGACGGGGGCGACGACTCGCTGTTCGGCGAGCAGAACGCCGACGAGCTGCACGGAAGCGAGGGGGACGACGAGCTCACCGGCGGCGAGGGCCGCGATGACTTCTGGGGCGATGCCGGGTTCGACGTGTGCAACTACCGCGGCGGCAGCGAGCGGCTGCACTCCTGCGAGCGGGAGCATGAGACCAAGCGGGTCGGCGGGCTCGCACGGGCCGGAGGGGGCGGCAAGCCCGGCGGCCAGTCGGGATCGGCGCCGTTCGTCACCTCCGACGGCTATCCGTTCCCGGACAAGTACGCCCGGATCGCCGGCTTCACCACCGTCCGCAAGTCCAAGGGCAGGGGCGGGATGAAGCTGTTCGACAAGGACCGCTCCCGCGGCGACAAGCCCAACGTCGTTGCGCTCGGGACTGTGCACCATCCGCGTGAGCTCGACGGGAAGATCACCTCCAGGCCGAGCCACCAGCGGATCGAGTGGGCCTACACCAACACCTGCTCCCGCGACTACTCCGCACCGGACGTGTGGCGCTCGACCGGCAACCACGCGACCACGCCGGTCCGGTTCAACATCAAGATGCCGCCGAAGCGGGGCCCGAAGTGCGACGTGGCGATCTGGGGCAAGATCGGCCACTCGAAGTCGAAGAAGTCGCTGACCGCCAGGCTGCTGTTCCGCTAGCGGGAGTGTGGTGAGCGCGGCTGCGGGCTCGTGCCGGGCCAGTCGTTGAACCTCGGCTCACGCCGGCACATCCGTCGTTGCCTGGACGGCAATTCTGGCTGGTGACGGGGGTGGCGACCACTCTCGACTCGGCAACCCGGATCTCGTGGCCGCGGTCACTGCTGAAGTCAACGCAAACCACGCCATAGGGGGTCAATGTTGACCTCAGCTCTCGGAGGGCCAACGTGGGGGCCGCATCGGCTGATGTCAACGCAACATTTCGGAACCCTGGGTTCCGTTTCGTTGCGCTCGGCCGCCGGGGCTACCACAGGCCGTGCTCGAGCGCGCCCTTGACCGAGGCGTCGAGGGCGTTCAGCCGCGCCAGCGCCAGTGCCTCGGGCGACCCGAAGCCGGAGCCGGCGCCGCGGGGCCGGCCGGCGGCCTCGGGCCCGTGGTGGCTGAGCACGCAGTGGAGGAGCGCCAGGCGGCGGGGCGGGTCGAGCCGCGTCGCCGCCGGCTCGATCAGCGTGGCGCCGATCGTGAGATGGCCGAGCATCGCGCCCTCCTCGCTGATCCCGAACTCGGCGCCGTAGGTGAACTCGCGCGACTTGCCGACGTCGTGGAGGAGCGCCGCGGCCATCAGCAGGTCCGAGTCGAGCTTCGGGTGGAGCTGGCAGACCTCGCCGACGAGCGTGCCGACGGCGACCGTGTGCTCGAGCAGGCCTCCGAGGTAGGCGTGGTGGCCGGCTCGGGTGCAAGGGGCGCGCCGGAACTCGGAGGCGACGGGCTCGGTGTTCAGGACCTGCTCGACCACGGCGTGCAGCGCCGGGTCGTGGACCTCGCGGGTCAGGTGCTCGAGAAAGCCCTCGAGCTCCTCGACCGAGCGGTAGGCGGAGGGCAGGAACTCGGCCGGGTCGAAGGAGCCGGGCTCGATCCGCCGCAGCGCCGTCACCTCGGCCGAGAGGCTGCCGCGGAAGCGCTCGACCTTGCCCCGTACCTCGATCGCGTCGCCGCGGTCGAAGCGGGCGCCGAGGACGTCGACGTCGCGGAAGATCCGAGCCGGGATCGAGCCGGTCCGGTCACGCAGCTCGAGGGTCAGGTAGGGAGAGCCGTTCTTCGCCTGCTGGCGATCCTTGCGAGCCACCGCGAAGCGCCCCGTGAGGGGTCGGCCCGGTTGCAGCGCGGCGACCCCCTCGGGGGTCGAAGCGGCTGCGGGATTGGCGGCGGCCTCATCGATGTCGCGATCATGCAGACCCGCCCGGACGCACCAGCGCGGGCTGCCGCACCGGCCGATCCGCCGTCGCTACTGTGGGCTCGATGGATCCGGTCCAACCGATCATCTGGGAGCGGGAGCCGCCGGAGCTGCGCTCGCCGGTGCTCGTCGCGTCCTTCTCGGGCTGGAACGACGCCGCCAGTGCCGCCGGCACCGCGCTTGGGGCGATCGGCGCCTCGCTCGAGACCGAGCTCATCGCCCAGATCGACCCCGAGGAGTTCTTCGACTTCCAGGCGAACCGGCCGACGATCGACATCGCCGGCGGTCGCATGCAGGACGTCGAGTGGCCCGACAACCTGATCGTCGCCGCGAAGGCGACCGACGCCGAGCGCGACCTCCTGGTGATCTCGGGCACCGAGCCGAGCACCCGCTGGCGCACCTTCTGCAACGCCGTCCTCGATGTCGCCGAGGCTTGCGGAGTCGAGTCGGTGATCACGTTCGGCTCCCTGATCGCCGACGTCGCCCACACCCGCCCGGTCCCGATCACCGGCCTCGCCACCGACGACGCGATGATCGAGCAGCTCGGCTTCGAGGACGTCGCCTACGAGGGGCCCACCGGGGTCCTCGGGATCTTCCACGCGATCTGCCGCGAGCGCGGACTCGCCGCCGCCAGCCTCTGGGCCGCGGTCCCTCACTACGCGGCCGCCGTGCCGAACCCGAAGGCGGGGCTGGCGCTGCTGCGCCGCCTCGAGGGCATGATCGGGATCGCGGTCGAGGCTTCGGACCTCGAGCAGGCGGCGGTCGCCTTCGAGCAGCAGGTCACCGAGGCCGTCGCCGCCAACCCGGAGATCAAGGAGATGGTCGAGCAACTCGAGGACCAGCAGGACGAGGTCGCCGGCTTCGCCCAGGAGGACGTTCCATCCGGCGATGCGATCGCCCGCGAGTTCCAGCGCTTCCTCAGGCAGCAACGCGACTGAGTCAGGCCTCGCTGGCCGGGCAGATCAGACGGTAGTCGCACCAGGAGCAGACCTCGAATGAGGGGCGCGGCTCGAAGTCCTGGCCGGTGATTCCGGCGGCGACCTCGGCGACGGTCCGGCCGACCCGCTCGATCGCGTCGGGCTCGCCGCCGGCCGGGACCTTCTCGTCATCGAGCACGTACCAGTAGGCGCCGTCGGCGGCCTCGATGTCCCAGGCCTCGCGGGCGGCGACGCGGTAGAGGGCGATCTGGAGGTCGTCGGCGAGCGCGGCCGCCGACTTCGCGGGCCCGGTCTTGTAGTCGATCAGCTCGTAGCTGCCGTCGGGATGGCGATCGACGCGGTCGACGCGGCCGCCGATCGTCGTCTCGCCGATCCGGAACGAGAACCGGCGCTCGAGCCAGACCGGCCGCGCCGCGCCGGCCGTGTGGCGCTCGTGGTAGCGGGCGAGGGCGGCGACGGCACGGTCGCGGTACTGGAGCTCGTCGTCGCTGAAGCCGAAGCCGGTCCGCCGCCAGCCGGCCTCGAACAGGTCGAGCAGGCGGCTCAGCCCGCCGGACTCGCCGCCGGCGTCGCGGAGCTCCTCGGCGTGGTAGCGCTCGAGGACGTTGTGGATCAGGATCCCGAACCGCTGGTTGATCGTCGGCTCCTGCGGGATCGCGAAGACGCGCGCGAACTTGTACTTGAGCGGGCAGGTCCGGTAGAGGTCGACGTCGGAGGCCGAGAGCGCGAGCCCGCCGCCGCGCTGCGGCAGGAACGCCTCGAGCCCCGGCTCGGCCCGGCTCGCCAGCTCCTCGCTGCGGCGGGTCCGGTCGCGGTCCTCGTCGAGCACGTACTCGTCGAGCGCCGAGCGGCTCAGCTCGGCGAGCTGCTCGGGCGTCGCGATCCGGCCGATCAGCTCGTTCAGGGCGGCGATCGCGTCGCGCTCGGGCTCGTCGCCTGGCCGCTGGATCAGTGCCGCGAGCTTCAGCAGCTCGAAGTAGCGGGCGACGGCCCGGTTGACGTCCTCGGCGGTGTCGAGCCGCATCTCGCTGAGCGCCGCTCCGGCCCGCCACGATGCCTCCAGCACCTCGTCACGGAGCATCCGGTAGGTCGCGTGGAGGCCCTCGGCCGGGCCGAAGAGCTCCTCCTCGTGCCGCTCCTCGCGGCCGTCGAGCTCGGCCCGGATCGCCTCATACAGTGGCGAGGGAGCCACCGCAGCACCGCGGACCTGCTCGGCGCGGGAGAGGACGACCGACCCCCGGGCGCGGCTCAGCCCGACGTATGCCCGGCGCGCCTGCAAGCCGTCGGCGACGTCGCCCGCGGGCGGGCGGTCCCCCGCCGGCAGCTCGTCCGGGACCCACGCAGCCCGCTCGGCGCCGCGGCGCAGGGCGCCGCGGCCGAGGCCGAGCATGTAGACCCGGTCGAAGTCCATCCCCTTGACCTGCTCCGGCTCGGCGAGCATGACCGCGCCGGAGGGAGGCGGCTCGGCAGCGGGGCCGAACCGCTGTCCGGCCTCGGCGACCGCGGCCAGGTAGCGGACGAAGTCCCGAGTCGAGCCGTCGGGGCGGCGCCGCGTCCAGGCGGCGGCCAGCTCGGCCAGCCGCGAGAGGTTGACGAGCCGCTCCGCCGTCTCCGGGCTCGCGGCGAAGAGCGCATGGCGGCGGAAGCCGACGCGCTCGATCAGGCGGCGCACGAAGACGTCGGCGCGCAGGCTGTCGAAGGCGCCGGCCGCGGCCCGGTAGAGCTTCAGGAAGGCGCGGAGCCGGTCGCGCGACGGCGGCGGGAGCTGCGGGCTGTCGAGCGCCGCCTCGACCGCCGAGATCATGTCGAGCTTGCGACGCCGGGCGATCGTCGTGCAGCGGGCGAGATCGACCGAGCGCAGCTCGGTCGGCGGCCTGGTCAGCGCCCGGACGACGGCGGCCGAGTCGTTCGGGTCGGCGAGCGCGCGCATCCACGCGATCGCGTCGCGGATCTCGGGCCGGCCGAACAGCGCCGCTGAGCCACTGCTCCGGAACGGGACGTTGCGCTCTTCGAGCGCCGCCGCGACCAGGCGGCTCTCACCGCCGCCGGTCGCGGTCAGCACGCAGATGTCCTCGGGCCGGCTCGCCCCGGAGGCGAGCGCGTGCTCGATCTCGCGCGCCACCGCCTGCGCCTCGGCGCGCTCGTTCGCGCAGCGCCAGAACCGGACCGCCACGTCCGCGGCCGCGGTGTCCGCTGCCGCCGGCACGGCGGCCGGCAGCGACCGCCGGTAGGAGCCGGGGACCTGGGCGGCGGCCGTCGCCAGCGCCCGGGCCGCCGCGCCGCCCGAGCGGCGGCTCGGCCCGAGGCCGATCAGCTCGGCCGCGGGGAAGCGCTCGCGGAAGGCGAGCGCGGCCGCCTCGCCGTAGCCGCGCTCCGCGCCGAGACCCTGGTCGGGGTCGCAGGCGGCGATCACGTTGCCGTGCGGAGCCAGCAACGGCAGGCAGGCGACCTGGGGCGCGCCGGCGTCCTCGAGCTCATCGACGAGGAGCCACTCGTAGCGGGCACCGAGCGCGGCGCTCAGCTCCGGGTGGCGGCTGAGCAGGCGACCGAGCTCGAGGACGAGCTCGCCCTCGTCGAGCATGCCGAGCTCGAGCATGATCGCGTCGTGGCGGTCGAAGAGCTCGCTGAACTCGAGCTCGCGGAGCGCCGCATCGCGATCGCTGCTGCCGGCGGCGCCGCGCTCGGCGGCGCGGGCACGGTCGCGGAGGTCGGCGGGTCCGATCCCCGCACGCTTCAGCGCGTCGATCCGCTCGAGCAGCCCGGCGAGCAGGCCTGCGGGGTTGCCGCGGATCTCATGCCGGCGCAGCGGCAGCTCGTCGAGGCGATCGAGGAGCAGCGCCAGGCGGTCGGCGGGCCCCGCCACCTCGAAGAACGGGTCGATCCCGGCCTCGAGCGCATGCTCGCGGAGCAGACGCTCGCCGATGCCGGTCCAGGTCTCGATCGCTGCGTCCTCGGAGGATCCGTCGAGCAGCGCCGCGACGCGTTCACGGAGATGCGCCCGGTTGGCGGCCGCCCGGGTGAGGAGCAGGAGCCGGTCGGGCGCGGTCCCCGAAGCGCAGAGCGCGGCCGCCTTCCGCGCCAGCAGCTCGGTCCGGCCCGAGCCGGCGACGCCGCCGATCAGCGCCGGGCCGGCGTCGAGCGCGAGCACGCGCGTGAAGCCGTCGCCGGTCGCTGCCTCCATCCCGGCAACGGTAGCGGGGCCGCGGGGCCGCTCACCGGCCCCAATACCATTGCCGCCGTGGTCCACGAGATCGACTGGCTCGATGCCTGCCGGCGAATGGCCGCCCGCCAGTCGGACCTGTTCGCCGCCACCCGGGGGATCGCCGCCCGCAGCCACTACGAGGGCCGCGGCGAGGGCGGCGACATGACGCTGCAGCTCGATCGCCAGTGCGAGGACATCATCTTCGAGGAGCTCGAGCGGATCGCGGCGACCGGGGTCAGCCTCGCCGCGGTCAGCGAGGAGCGCGGCGAGGTCGTGCTCGGCGCGGGCGAGCCCGCGCACCAGGTCATCATCGACCCGATCGACGGCTCGATGAACGTGCGCCGGACGATTCCCTCACACTCGCTCTCGGTCGCGGTCGCCGACGGCGGGTCGATGGCCGACGTCAGCTTCGGCTTCGTCCACGACTTCGGCGCCGGCGAGGAGCTGACCGCGATCCGGGGCGAGGGCGCCCGCCTGAACGGCTGCCGGATCGAGCCGGACGAGCCGGCGCCGCTCGAGGTGGTCGGGCTCGAGTCGGCGGATCCGCGCTGGGTCGTCGGCGCGGCCGAGGCCCTGCAGGGCAAGGCGTACCGGATCCGGGTCATCGGCTCGATTGCGATCACGCTCGGCTACGTCGCCTGCGGCCGCTTCGATGCGATGCTCTCGGCGCGCCCCTGCCGGTCGGTCGACGCCGCTGCGGCACAGCTCATCGCCCGGGAAGCCGGCGCCGAGGTCGAGTTCGTCGGTTGGGAGCTCGCCGCCGCCGGGCTCGATCTCGAGGCGCGCTACCCGGTGATCGCCGCCCGCACGGCGGAGCAGCTCGAGGTCGTGCGCGAGGCCCACGAGGCGAGCACCGCCCGCCAGGCGGGCTGAACGGCCCTACCCCACCGCTCTGTGCGGTGGCTCACACTTGGCTCTGTAACTGAGCTCGCGGCGCCGTGTAAGAACAGGCGTTCGGTGCTACACTCTGAACATCCTTAGTTTTAAGGATCTTAGATTGGGCACTACTTCAGAAGATTCCCACGAAACCAACCAAGGGGTTGAGAACTCAAATGGCTAACACCACCAACAGCACCCGCTCCAGCAGCGCGGCCCGCAACAAGTCGAAGTCGACCGCCAAGGCCCAGGCCACGAAGACGCGGAAGTCGGCGAAGCGGACCACCACCAGCGCGAAGCGCGGCGCGACCCGCACCGAGGCCGCCGCGAAGAGCTCGGCCGAGCAGACCGCTCACGAGGCGACGACCACGCTCCATCAGGCGCGGGCCGGCGTCGAGGCTGCCGGCGAGTACGTCCGCGCCGCTGCCGAGACCGCGATCGACGTCCCGGTCGGCGCTGCGCTGACCGCCGCCGAGCGCGTCAACGAGATCGGCGACCGCCTGAACACGCCGAGCAAGCGCGAGGTCGAGGCTCGCCGCGTCCGCACCCAGCTCCGTCGCGAGCTGAACAAGGTCGAGCGTCGTGGCGGCAGCGCCCGCAAGCGCGCCGTCCGGAACGCCAAGCGGACCCGCAACCAGGTCGAGCGCCAGGTCAAGAAGGCCCGGACCCAGGTCGAGCGCGAGGTCAAGGCGCGGCGCCGCGACGCGGAGTCGACCCTCAAGGCCAATCGCAAGGACGCCGAGCAGCGCGTCCGCGAGGTCAGCGAGCGGGTTCGCTCCCTGGCCTAGGACCACTTAGCCCGGATGCCGGGCCGGCGGAGCGATTCGCACGGCCCACGAGAGGAGGCATCCGGTGGGATCTGCCCGCACGGATTCGCGGGTAGACAGGGGAGCTTCGGCTCCCCACCTCTCCTCCCCGGCACAGCGGGCTCGCAAGAGCCCGCTGTGTCTTTCTGCGCGCCGTGGCGACTTTGAGAAGATGAGCGCATGGCAGTACCGACCGAAGACCAGGTGACCGAAGCCCTGCGAGCGGTGATCGACCCGGAGTTGCGGCGCTCGATCGTCGAGCTCGAGATGGTTCGCTCGATCGAGATCCACGATGACGGCAGAGTCGACGTCGTCGTTTCGCTGACCACGCCCGGCTGCCCGATCCGTGCCCAGTTCGAGCGCGCCGTCGTCGACAACGTCGGCGCGATCGAGGGCGTGACGAGCGTCGGGGTCGGCTTCGACGTTCTGTCCGACGGCGAGAAGCAAGGCCTGCAGCAGAAGCTCGGCCGCCCGGGCGGCCTTCCCGAGGGCGCGCTCGCGCAGGTCAAGAACGTGATCTGCGTCGCCTCCGGCAAGGGCGGCGTCGGCAAGTCGACGATGACAGCCAACCTCGCCGCCGCGCTCGTCGCTGAGGGCAAGGCGGCGGGCGCCCTCGACTGCGACGTCTACGGCTATTCGATCCCGCGGATGCTCGGGGTCAGCAGCCGCCCCGCGGTCAACGCCGAGCGCAAGATCATCCCGCTCGAGTCGCCGAGCGGCGTCAAGGTGATGTCGATCGGCTTCTTCGTCGAGGAGAACGCCGCCGTCGTCTGGCGCGG
>DASSEM010000070.1:0-3386 GCA_035695265.1 Solirubrobacterales bacterium | reverse complement strand
GGCGCGCGGCGCCGCGCAGGTCGACGAGCAGGGTCCGGGTGGACGGTCCGTCCGGTGGACTCGCCGCTGCGGCGACGGCTGCCGCGGCCGCGGCCAGGCCCCGCGGCTCCCCGGCCGGAGCGCAGAGCAGCAGTCGCGGCTCGCCGTCCATCAGCCGGACTCCGGCCGCGCGTAGGCTCGCGAGCTGACGTCGAGCCGGCCGGCGAGCCCGGGCAGCAGCGCCGGCGGGTCGAGCTCTACCTCGATCTCTCCATCATCCACGGCGACCTCTACCCGCCGCTCCGCCCAGCCCGGCAGGCCGGCCCGGGCGGCGGCCTCGGGGTCGCGGCCGTCGGCGGCGGCGATCGCCCCGGCCTCGGCGGCACCGTCGGCCAGCGACTGCGCGTAACCGACCGCGAAGAGCTGAAGGGCGACGACGGCCGCCAGCAGGAGCAGCGGGATCCCGACGATCAGCTCGAGCTGGGCCTGCCCCGAGGACCTGGCGCGACGATCAGCCACCGGGGACCCCGTCGGCGGGCCCGAGGCGGGTCGAGGCCGTGACCGGGATCGACGGGCCGACCGGAAGCGCCCGCGGCGCCCGGACCTCGACCTCGACGGCGTCGCCCCCGACCTCGACGGCGGCGGAGAAGCGGAGCCCCGGAGGCAGCGCCCGGCGGGCGGCGCGCTCGGCGTCGCCGCCCGTGTAGTCGGCCCGCGCCGCGGCGGCCGCGCTCAGAGTCGCGTGACCGACCAGGACGAACTGCAGGAGCGCCAGGGCGACCAGCACGAGCGCCGGGACCACCGCGACGAAGGCGACCGCCACCTGCCCGCGCTCGTCCCGCAGCGACCCGATCCGCTCCGCGATGCTTCCCATGCGGCGAAACTAGGCGCTCCCGCGATACGCGTGGGACCCTCGATGCAAGGGATTGCGCCGGAACCGTGCCGATTCCGAGACGGCGGCCGGCCACCACCGGCCGGAAGCGGATCAGATGCTCTGCGCCTCGCGCCAGGTGTTGAACATCAGCCACCCGGAGGCGACCACGATCACGACCCAGGCGAGGGTGCCGGGGCCGCTCGCCAGCATCTCGTCGGCGCCGGCGATCATCAGGGCGAGCGCTCCGGCTGAGCCGTAGATGAGGATCCGCTGGCGGTCGGTGAGCGTGTCCCGCTGCAGGCCCGTCTGCTTCCAGAGCCGGACCAGCAGGCCCCCGATCGCAACGGCGAACAACACCGACAGCGCCACCAGGATCCCCTCGGCGACGTTGCCGCCGGCCGGAAGGACGCTCAGCGCGAGCGCCAGCAGGACGACGATGGCGATGTTGCGCGCGATCCGCACCCGAGGAATCGTGACGGACTGCGGCGCCGGGCGCTTCGACGATCTGATCTCAACCGGTGAGCATCACGGCGATCCCCAGGCCGATCGTGCCGGCGAACACGAGCGAGGCGACCATGGCGAGGCCGACGGCGCCGATCGCCGCCAGGTCACGATCGACGCGACGCATCTCTGCCGCCGTCGCGAACCCGTAGATCGCAAGCGAGGCGGAGAGCGTGACGACGACGGCCCCGACAATCGAGGCGACCGCGGTGTCGAGCAGCGCCTCGCCATCGACCACGGTCGCCACGAGCGCCGGCAGCGATGCCGCCGCGCTCATACCGTCGGCACCGGCTGGCCGCGACGGATCCGCTGCGCGAACAGGGTCAGGCCGAGCATGATCGCGAGCGCCGAGAGGATCACCGGCCCGGCGGCGCCGTCGCCGAAGATCTGGGTGAAGCCGTAGGACGCGGCCCCGATCGCCGCCGCTCCGGGCAGGGTGAGGAACCAGGCGATGACGATGTTGCCGGCGACCCCCCAGCGGACCGCCGAGACCCGCTTGCCCGCACCTGCGCCCATCACCCCGCCGGCGATCACCTGCGTCGTCGAGAGCGGATAGCCGAAGTGGGACGAGGCGAGGATCACGGCGGCGCCGGCGCCCTGGGCGGAGAACCCCTGGGCCGAGTCCATCTTGATGATCCGCGTGCCCATCGTGCGGATGATCCGCCAGCCGCCCGTGTAGGTGCCGAGCGCGATCGCCGAGGCCGCCGAGACGACCACCCAGGTCGGCACCTCGAAGCCGGTCGAGGGCAGGTTCCCGTTCGCGATCAGCGCCAGCGTGATCACCCCCATCGTCTTCTGGGCGTCGTTCGTGCCGTGTGCGAGGGCGAGCATCCCGCCGGAGACGATCTGTCCGAGTCGGAACCCGCGCGTCACCGGGCCCGGCCTGAGGCGACCGCAGACCCGGTAGGCGATGACGATCGCGATCACCCCGATCACGAACGCGACGATCGGCGCCAGCACCGCCGGGATCAGGACCTTGCCGAGGATCCCCTCGCCTTCGATCGCGGCGGTGCCGACAGCGGCGATCACCGCGCCGACCACGCCGCCGATCAGCGCGTGCGAGGAGCTCGACGGCAAGCCGAAGTACCAGGTGGTCAGGTTCCAGCAGATCGCGCCGACGAGGCCCGCGAAGATCACCGTGGGCGTGATCGCGGTCGCCTCGACCACGTCGGAGGCGATCGTCGCCGCCACCTCGATCGAGATGAACGCGCCCGCGAAGTTGAGCAGCGCCGCGATCGCGACCGCCACCCGCGGCGACATCGCGTGGGTGGAGATCGACGTGGCGACGACGTTGGCGGTGTCGTGGAAGCCGTTGGTGAAGTCGAAAACGAGCGCCGTCCCGACGACGATCACGAGCACGATGTCGCCGTCCACGCTCCTCTACCTCCGGCCGGCCGCTCGCACGCTCAGCTCCAACTATCTAAGCGTTCTTGATCGCGACGCCCTCGATGATGTGGGCGCAGGTCTCGGTCGCGTCAATCGCCCGCTCGAGGACGGCGAAGATGTCCTTCCAGCGGATCACCACCATCGGGTCGATCCCGTTCGCGAACAGCGACGCCACCGCGTCGCGCGAGATCCGGTCTCCGTCGTTCTCGAGCTTGTGGATCTCGATCAGGTGACGGTCGAGGTCCTTGAACCCGCGCAGGCCGGACAGCGCGGCCGCGAGCTCCTCGCAGCAGCCGACGAGGACGTCGCCGAGCGCGATCGATTGCTCCATTGGCGCCTCGATCTGGTAGAGCCCGAGGAAGTCGCCGGCCTCCTCGATGTAGTCGACGACGTCGTCGACCTTGGTCGCGAGCCCGTAGATGTCCTCGCGGTCGAACGGCGTCACGAAGGTCGAGTTGAGGCGCTTGATGATGTCGTGGGTGATCCGGTCGCCCTCCTGCTCGGCCTTGAGGATCTCCCGGTTCAGCCCCTCCGCCCCGTCGGGCCAGCTCTTCAGCATCTCCTGCAGGAGACCCGCCGCCCGGAGCGCGTTCTGGCCCGATTCCGAGAGGAGGTCGAAGAACACGCGGTCCTTCGGCGCGAAGCT
>DASSEM010000069.1:0-7298 GCA_035695265.1 Solirubrobacterales bacterium | reverse complement strand
CCCGGGGCCTCGAGCCTCGGCCGGCCGGCCCTGATCGGATGACCGGCCGGATCGCGCTCGCGGCGGGGCTGCTCGCGCTCGCGGCCCCGGCTCCGCTCGCCGCCGCGCCCGTCGGCGATCCGCCGCCGTCACGGCTGCTCGTCACCGGGCGCGAGTACAGCCTCACCCTGTCGCGGGCGAAGCTGCGGGCGGGATCGGCGATCGTCCAGCTCCACAACTTCGGCGAGGACCCCCACGACCTCAACCTGCAGCGGGTCGGGTCGAAGCGGGTCTTCGAGGTCGGCGAGGTCGAGCCGGGGGAGACCGGAACGCTCGAGATGAAGATGCGCCGCCGCTCGAGCTACCGGCTCTGGTGCTCGATCGACCCCCACGCCGCGCTCGGCATGGAGGCGACGCTGCGGACGAAGGCGAAGCGCCCGCCGCGGCAGCGGCGGTAGATCATCTAGGCGAGCAGGTCGAGCAGCTCGGCCGGGGTCGCGACAGGCGCCTTGCAGGCGAACCCCTCGCACACGTAGGCGAGGGCCCGGCCGTCGGCGGCGGGGCGGTCGGCGAGCAGCGGTGGCTCCGCATCGCCGGCGGCGCCGCCGGCGAGCACCGCGTAGGGCCGGTAGCGGGAGCGCACCGCTGCCGCCAGCGGCGCGAGCGGCTCCGGTTCGCCGGGCGGGCCGACCAGCGCGACCTCGCGGCTCGGCGCCAGGTGGCGGTCGAGCGCGCCGAGCAGGTAGGCGAACCCCTGCGGATGCCGGCGGCCCGGCTCGGCGAGCAGGAGCATCACCCCCCGGGCGTGCTCCTCCCACTGCGGCTCGCCGCTCAGCGCCGCGAGTCGCAGGAGGCCCTGGGCGGCGGACGCGTTGCCCGACGGCGCCGGATGGTCGTCGAGGTCCTTGCGGCGGGCGATCAGCTCCTCGTGGTCGTGGGCGGTGGTGAAGAAGCCGCCGCGTTCGGTATCGGCGAAGCGGTCGATCATCGTCTCGGCGATCGCTCGCGCCTCCTCGTACCAGCGCACCTCGAAGGTCGCCTCATAGAGGGTCAGCAGCGCCTCGAGCAGGTAGGCGTGATCCTCGAGGTAGCCGTTGAGGGGGGCGCGGCCGTCGTTGTAGGCCCGGAGCAGGCGACCCTCGGCATCCCGCATCTCGTCGAGGACGAAGCGGATGCAGCGTCGCGCCGCCTCGATGTAGCGGGGCTCGCCGAGGGCCGCTCCGACCTCGGCGAGCGAACCCGCCATCAGCGCGTTCCAGGAGCAGATCCGCTTGTCGTCGAGCGCCGGCCGAACCCGCCGCTCGCGCGCCACGAGGAGGGCGGCTCGCGCTTCCTCGAAGCCGGCCGGCGCCGGGGCCGCGGACCCACCGGGGAGGTGGAGGACGCTGCGGCCCTCGAGTTGCCCGCGCTCGGAGACCCCGAGGTGGGAGAGCACCTCGGCGGCCGCCGGCTCGAGGCCCGCTTCGGCGAGCGCCGCCTCGGCCTCGGCCGGGGTCCATGTGTAGAAGAGGCCCTCGACCCCCTCCGAATCGGCATCGATGGCCGAGTAGAACCCGCCCTCGGGCGCCTGCATCTCCCGCAGCGCCCAGTCGCAGATCGCGACCGCGACGTCGCGGTGGCGGTCCTGTCCGAGCTCGAGGTGGGCTCGCAGGTAGGTGCGGGCGAGCAGCCCGTTGTCGTAGAGCATCTTCTCGAAATGCGGGACGATCCAGCCGGCGTCGACGGAGTAGCGGCTGAAGCCGCCGCCGAGCTGGTCGTGGATCCCGCCGCCGGCCATCGCATCGAGGGTGAGCTCGACCGGTGCGTGGATGCCCCGGGCGAGCAGCAGGTCGAGGGCGCTCGCGGGGGGGAACTTCGGCGCCGAGCCAAAGCCGCCGTTGACCTCGTCGAAGCCGTCGATCAGGCCCTGGACCGCCTCCGCCGGGATCGCCGGGTCGAGCTCGTCGGTCCCTGCCGTCATCCGCCCGATCGCGCCGAGCTGCTCGCGGGTGCGGCCGGCCGCCAGGCTGATCTTGTCCCGCTGGGACCCCCAGGCGTCGACGACCGCTTCCATGACCATCTGGAAGCTCGGCATCCCGCCGCGCGGCTCCGGCGGGAAGTACGTGCCGCAGTGGAAGGGGACGCCCTCGGGGTCGCAGAACGCGGTCAGCGGCCAGCCGCCGCCGCCGGTCATGCCCTGCAGGGCCTCCATGTAGATCGCGTCGACGTCCGGCCGCTCCTCACGGTCGACCTTGACCGGGACGAAATGCTCGTTCATGTATGCGGCCGTATCCGCGTCGGTGAACGACTCCCGCTCCATGACGTGGCACCAGTGACAGGCCGCGTAGCCGATCGAGAGGAGGATCGGGACGTCGCGCTCGCGCGCCAGGTCGCTCGCCTCGGGGCCCCAGGGGAGCCAGTCGACGGGGTTGTCCTTGTGCTGGAGGAGGTAGGGGGAGGTCTCGCCGGCGAGTCGGTTGGCCACCGTTGATGCTTAGCAGCCCGAGTCCGCGGGCTCGGCGCCCAGGCCATCGAGCTTCTCCCAGGCCCGGGCGAGGTGCTCGAGGTCAGCGTCGTCGAGCTTGCTGACGAACTGCTCGCGGATCGCCGCCAGGTTGGTCGGCCGAGCCTGCCGGAACCGCTCGGCCCCGGCCTCCGTCAGTCGCGCCCAGGTACCGCGACGGTCCTCAGAGCAGGTGTGGCGCTCGACCAGGCCGCGCGCGACCATCCGGTCGACGAGCCGGGTCAGGCCGCTGCGGCTGAGCAGGAGCCCGTCGGCGAGCTGGCCCATCCGCATCGACCGCTCGGGCGCCCGCGAGAGCAGCAGCAGGACCTCGTAGGAGCTCAGCGAGAGGTCGTGCTCGCGCTCGAGCCGCTCGTCGATCGCCCTCGTCATGTCGCGGTAGGCGAACAGCATGCCCCTCCACGCGGCGAGCTCCAGCCGGTCGAGCTGGCGTGAGTCGGGGCGCCTTGAGGTCCCGGCGGTCGCGGCCATGCCGTCATTCTACCGGCGGTCGTTGACAGTGCAACCATAATTTGGAAGAGGAATGGGTAGCGTGGACGGAAGAGCGAGAGGAAGGAAGCGACGATGAAGCTCGAGGGCATCCATCACATCACGGCGATCACCGCCGATGCGCAGGACAACATCGACTTCTACGCCGGGGTCCTCGGCCTGCGGCTGGTGAAGAAGACCGTCAACCAGGACGACCCGACCGTCTACCACCTGTTCTTCTCCGACGAGCGGGGGAACGCCGGCTCCGACATCACCTTCTTCGAGTTCCCCGGCGCTCCGCGCGGTCGCGCCGGGGACGGGATGGTCCACACGATCGTCTGGCGGGTCGCCGATTCCGGCGCGCTCGACTTCTGGGCCGAGCGTCTCGGAAACGCCGGGATCGAGACCGATCGCGACGGCGACGCGCTGCGCTTCGCCGACCCGGAGGGGCTCGGGCACGAGCTTCAGGTCAGCGACGCCGGCGACGACCCCCTCGTCGCCGAGCACCCCGAGATCCCGGCCGAGCACGCGCTCCAGGGCTTCGCCGCCGTCCGCGCCTACGCGGCGGCGCCGGAGGCGAGCGCCCCGCTCCTCGTCGAGCTCGGCTTCGAGGGCGACGGCGGGAGCTGGGAGGCGCGGGGCGAGGATCGCGGCGGCTGGGTCCACTACGACGCCCCGCCCGAGGAGGGCGGCATGCAGGGCGCCGGCACGGTCCATCACGTCGCCTGGGCCTCGACTACGGAGGAGCACGAGGCGTGGCGCGAGCGCGCGATCGCCGGCGGCGCCCGGCCGACCCCGGTGATCGACCGCTTCTACTTCAAGTCGATCTACTTCCGCGAGCCGAGCGGAGTCCTGTTCGAGATCGCCACCCTCGGACCCGGGTTCGACGTCGACGAGCCGCTCGAGCACCTCGGCGAGAAGCTCTCGCTCCCGCCCGACTACGAACACCTGCGCGAGCGGGTCGAGGCGAACCTGAAGCCGGTCTCGAGCCCGCGCCAGCGCGCGATGAGCTGATCAGGAGACGTCGCGACGACGCAGGCGGGCGAGGCCGAGCGCGATCGGCACGACCACCCAGGCGAGCGTGGTGGTCGCGATCTTGTCCCAGTCGGGATGGTTCGCGTCGGTCAGGGTCGACCACGTGGACGGGTCGACCCAGGCGACCGCCTCCTCGATGCCGGTGGAGATCGCCGCGATACCGGCGACGACAATCGGCGCGACGAAGTTGAGGACGATCGCCGCCGGCGAGTTCATCAGGATCGCGGCGAGACCGAAGCCGAACAGGAGCGCCAGCAGGTCGAACAGCACCGCCTGAGCGGCGTCGGCGGTCGAGATGTCGAGGCCGTCACCTCCGATCGCGGCGGCGAGCGCCGAGAGGGCGAGGCAGATGACCGTGAAGGCGATCAGCAGGGCGAGCAGGGCGAGGAGCTTCGCCGCCATCACCCGGTCGCGGGCCGGGACGAGGGTGAAGGTCCCGAGCGCGGCCCGTTGCGACCACTCGCCGGTGACGAGGAGGATCGGCACGATCGGCATCAGCACGCTCGCGGCGAGCATCGCATCGACGAACAGCTCGCCGAAGTCGCGGTTCGCGTCCTCGAAGAACGCGCCGACGACGACCGCGGCGAGCGCCGAGAGTGCCGTCAGGATCAGAAGCCACATCGCCGCGCGCGTGTCGACCATCTTCCGCGCCTCGACCCGGCCGAGGCGCAGCAGCGATGGCCGCTCGGCGCGGTCGGTCAGCGCGCCGCTCATCAGTCCCCCTCCGCGTCGTTCGAGGTGAGCGAGAGGAAGAGCTGCTCGAGGCCGGCGCCCTCGGCGGGACGGAGCTCGCTGAGCGGCACCCCACCGGCGTGGGCGGCGCGACCGACCGCTTCCGGGTCGGCGTCGGCAACCAGCCCCTTCTCCGATGCCGTCGTCGCGATCCCGGCTGCGCTCAGGGCCCCCTCGAGCCGCTCGGGCTCGGGGCTGCGGACGAGTGTCCCGGTCCCGGCGAGCAGCTCCTCCTTCGACCCGGAGGCAATGAGCCGGCCCCTGTTGATCAGCAGGAGCTGGTCGGCGAGCGCCTCGACCTCGTTGAGCAGGTGCGAGGAGAGCAGGACCGTGCCGCCGCGATCGGCGAAGTAGCGCAGGAGCTCCCGCATCCAGTTGATCCCGGCCGGATCGAGCCCGTTGGCGGGCTCGTCGAGGATCAGGACGTCGGGCTCGCCGAGCAGCACCTGGGCGAGGCCGAGCCGCTGACGCATCCCGAGCGAGTACTTGCCGACCCGCCGTTTCGCGGCGGCCCGGTCGAGCCCGACGAGGGTGATCATCTCCTCGACCCGACCGGGATCGACGCCGATCGTCTCGGCGCAGAGGCGAACGGTCTCGCGGCCGCGGCGGCCGTCGTGCTGGGCGCTCGCGTCGAGCATCACGCCGACGTGGCGGGCCGGATTGGCCATCCGCCGGTAATCGGCGCCGAGAACCGACGCCTCGCCGGCGGTCGGGATCGTGAGCCCGCAGATCATCCGCAGCGTCGTCGACTTGCCAGCGCCGTTGGGGCCGAGGAATCCGGTCACCGTCCCCGGCTCGCAGCGGAACGAGACGTCCTGCACGGCGAGCTGAGCGCCGTAGCGCTTCGTCAGCCCGTTGGCTTCGATCATCGCGCCGCGGGGACCCAGCCGGCCGGGAACGCCCCGGCCGGGATCCGACCGGGATAGTCGGGGAACCAGCGCATCGCGATCCGCGTTCCGGGATGGCCGTCGAGCAGCGGCTCGAGGTCGCCGACGGTCATCAACACCCGGATCGTCGAGCCGATCTGGAGGTCGGCGGCGGTCGGCGCCTCGCCGCCGATGACGCCATCGGCGACGAGCTCCTCGACGTGGTCGAGGAGCTCCGGTAGCCCGCCCAGGTCGGTGGCGAGCCGCTCGGCGCTGATCCCGTGGTACTTCCAGGTGGCCCGCGAGAGCCGGATGGCGAAATCGGTCCCCGCCGGATCGAGGTCGTCGCCACCTGCGTACGTGCCGAGCGCCTCGGGCCGGAAGTGAAGGGCGCCCCAGGGAAGCCGGCGGCCGAGGTCCTGAAGCTCCCCGTCGCCCCAGAGGTCCGCCTCCCGGACCCGGTCGGCGATCGGTTCCGGATAGAGGGCGGGCTCGGCCGCGAGCTCGTCGAGCCGGGCGAAGATCGCGCGGGAGCCGTGCACCGGCTCGCCGTCGACGACGATCCCGGGAACGGTCCGGTTGCCGGCGCCGTAGATCTCCTCCATCTGCTCGTTGTGGCGGCCCATCTCCATCTCGACGCGCTCGAAGTCGAGGCCCTTGACGCGGAGCGCCACCTCGGCCGCGAGCGAGGGATGCGACGGCGGCAGGCCGTGCAGCGTGATCTCGGGGGCCGTGCTCACCGGCGGGACTCTATGTCCATGCGCCCCGAGCCGTAGCGGCGGATCGCCCTCCGGTATGCGGCGAACGCGGGCTTGCGCGAGTAGTCGTCACGGAGCAGCCCGACCGAGTCGAACAGGCCGGGGCCGCCGGTCCGGTTGTCGCGGAGGTTGAACCAGCGGTAGTCGCTGACCCCGAGCGTCCCCGACCACCGATGGACCGCCCGGACGGTGGAATCGAGCGCGGCTCGCTGGCTCGCTTCGTCGCGGCCGAGGTTCGTCACGTAGCCGTTCTCGCTCACCCAGAGGTCGGTTCGGGGACCGACCCCTGCCTTCGGCATGTAGCAGCGTCGCATCAGGGTCAGCGCCTGTACGGTCGCGGCGCCGGCGCTCGAGCCGGGAGGGATCGCGGGGGGAACGACCAGCCCGGGGTAGATCTGAAGCCCCACGTAGTCGAGGGCACGCCGGAAGCGCGGCGTGGCGCGCCGGCCGAGCTCCTCCCAGAACTCGCGATCGGAGGCCGGCAGCCACCGCCACGCGAACGAGAAACCGAGCTCGATGTCGCGGCGACCGATCGCCCGGAGCTCGTTCTGCGCGGCGGTGATGCCGCGGACGATCGCCCGGCGGACGCCGGGGTAGCTGCCGTCGGAGGTGTTCGGGGAGACGTCGAAGTTCGCCTCGTTGGTGATCGAGAGCGCGACGACGGTCGGACGGCGACCGAGGATCCGGGCGGCGCGGCGCACGTAGCGGCGCCAGGCCCGCATGTTCCCGGCCTTGCCCTCCGGCGGGTGGTAGCGGACCTGGAGCTCGGTCGCGAAGCCGGCGGCCGCGAAGCGGTCGACGATCCGCGCGTAGCGTCTGATCCCGGCGACCCCGTCGGACCAGAACATGCGGTTGAGCCGGAGCACGAGCGCCCGCTTCGGCGGTCGCAGGGCGCGGAGGCGACCGATTGCCCGCCGCCGGTCCTCGGAAACCGGCTCGGCCTGGGTGGTGCCGGCG
>DASSEM010000068.1:0-2036 GCA_035695265.1 Solirubrobacterales bacterium | reverse complement strand
GGACAGCGGGGCTGGCGCTGGCGATCGTAGCGGCGCTCGCCACCCTTCCCGCGCAGGCGACGGCGGCCGGAGCTCCCTCCGCGGGCGAGGAGTACGGCCTCGAGATCCCCGGGGTGCGCCAGTCCGAGAGCCCGTCTCTGGCCGACCGCAAGCAGCCGGAGCCGGACCATGAGGCCGAATTGGCGCAACTCGGGGTGGTCGGCGAGGGGGACGACGCATCCGCGCCGCTCGGCGTGCTCGGCGACGCCGTGTCCGCGGTCCCGCCATCGCTGGCGGCCGGACTCGCCGCCCTGATCGCCCTGGCGATTGCAGTCGCCGCGCTTCGCCGCCCCGACCACCGCACCGCCCGGGTCCGGTGAGGCTCACCGGGAAGCTCCCGGCGGGGAAGCTCGCCGCGCTGGTCGCGCTGCCCCTGCTGCTGGCCGTGCTGCTCGTTTCCGGGTGCGGAGACGATGACGAGAGCGATGCCGCTCTTGATCCGTTCTTCGGCGTCGCTCCCGAGGGGCTTCAGAACGCCACCGACTACGAGCGGATGCGCACGGGAGGGGTCGGCACGATCCGAGTCGTCCTGCAGTGGTCGGTGATCGAGCCCGAGAAGGGCGCCTACAACTGGACGTCGAGCGACCAGATCATGAGCCAGCTCGCGTTCACAGGGACCGAGCCCCTCGTGACCGTCTACGGCTCACCGGAGATCTACGCCCCCGATACCAGCGACGCGCCCACGAACGACGAGAAGGCATTCGACGCCTGGGCGGACTTCCTGAGGGCCGCCGCCGAGCGGTACGGCAGCGAAGGCGACTTCTGGGCGAGCTTCAGCGCCGCCAACCCCGACGTCGAGCCCCAGCCGGTGCGGGAATGGGAGATCTGGAACGAGCCGAACTCCTCGACGTTCTGGTCCCCCACCCCCGATCCCGAGGCCTATGCCGACCTGTTGCTGCGTTCCGCGAAGGTGATCAGCGAGGCTGACCCCGAGGCGGCGATCATGACCGCCGGGATGTTCGCGACCCCGCAATCCGACGGGGCGATCGTCTCCTACGACTTCTTCGAGGAGCTGTTCGCGGTCGATGGCGTCAAGGAAGCGGTCGACCTCGTCGGCCTCCACCCCTACGCCCCCGACAAGGACGCGGTCATCGACCAGGTCGAGAAGACCCGAGCGACGCTCGACGAATCCGGCGTCGACGTGCCGATCTGGGCGACCGAGATCGGCTGGGGATCGGACCCGAGCATCCACAGCGACCTCGCGAAGACGCCGGAGCAGCAGGCGGAGCTGCTCGGCGCGACGTTCGGGGAGCTCAGCGACCGCCGCGACGAGCTCGGACTCTCCGGAGCCGTCTGGTACACGTGGCACGACTCGACCGAGAGCGCGATCGGCGAGTGCGGATGGTGCGTCTCGGCCGGGCTCGTCGATGCCGACCGTGACACCAAGCCGGCCTGGGTCGCCTACACCGAGCTGACCGGCGGTGCGCCGGACTGACTGCGGTCAGGCGCGCGCTGAGCCGCCGGCCATCGCCGGCAGGATGACGACCGTGTCGGTGCCCGCGACGGCGGTCCCGAGCCCGTCGAGCAGGCGCACGTCCTCGTCGTTGAGGTAGACGTTGACGTAGCGGTTGAGCTCGCCGGCGTCGTCGAAGAGCTGGCCGCTGACCCCGGGATGGGCACCGGCGAGGCCGCGCAGGACGGCGCCGACGTCGCCGCCCTCGACCTCGACGAGCGCCTCGCCGCCGGTCTGGGCGCGGAGCACCGGGGGAATCTTCACCTTCGGCATCGCGAGAACCCTACAGCGCGCCGAGATCGATCATCCGGGCTCAGTTGAAGCCCGCGGGCATCTGCGCGGCCCGCTCGGTGACCTCGTGGTAGCAGAGCACGCGATCAGCGAAGTAGTGGCCGACCAGGCTGCGGCGCGTGGCGCCGGGGCGGGTCACCGCGGACCCGCCATGGGTCAGCTTGTGATGCCAGAAGAGGACGTCGCCGACGTTCTCGCCTGCCGCCTCGACCTCCTTGGCGCCGCCGGTGGACGGGCGCAGCACGGGGGGAAT
>DASSEM010000067.1:0-2382 GCA_035695265.1 Solirubrobacterales bacterium | reverse complement strand
AGCCCGAGCGACCCTACGCGGATCCCGAGGTCGATCGCCGCCAGGCGATGCGCCGCCTCGTCGAGCCGACGCCGCGCATGCGGACGACCCCGCGGCCCGATTCCGCTGCTTACCTCGCGGTCATCCGCGTCGTCGGTGTTGGCGGCGCGGGCCTGAACGCGGTCAACCGGATGATCGAGGCCGGCATCTCGCAGGTCGAGTTCATCGCCGTCAATACGGACATCCAGCAGCTGAAGCAGTGCGAGGCGCCGATCAAGCTCCACATCGGCCGCGACCTGACGCAGGGCCTGGGCTCGGGCGCCGACCCCGACATCGGACGTCGGGCAGCCGAGGAGGCCGAGGACCAGATCAAGCACGTCCTGCGCGGCTCGGACATGGTGTTCGTGACCGCCGGCGAGGGCGGTGGCACCGGCTCCGGGGCCGCGCCCGTCGTCGCCAAGCTCGCGCGCGACGTCGGCGCGCTCACGGTCGGCATCGTCACGATGCCTTTCCGCTTCGAGGGCACGCGCCGCCGCTCGCAGGCCGAGGCCGGGGCGGAGACCCTGCGCGAGGTCTGCGACACGGTGATCATGATCCCGAACGACCGCCTGCTCGAGGTGCTCGACCGCTCGACCTCGATGCTGGACGCCTTCCGCATCGCCGACGACGTCCTCCGCCAGGGCGTCCAGGGCATCTGCGACCTGATCACGATGCCGGGGCTGATCAACCTCGACTTCGCCGACGTGCGCACCGTCATGTCGAACGCGGGCACGGCCCTCATGGGGATCGGCTTCGCCACCGGCGACAACCGCGCCCACGAGGCCGCCGAGCGCGCGCTGCGCTCGCCGCTCATCGACACCGAGCTGGTCGGCGCGAGGGGCATCCTGCTCTCGATCGCGGGCGGCGAGGACCTGACGCTGCTCGAGGTCAACGAGGCTGCCGAGGTGATCCGCCGGGGCGCGACCGAGGAGACCAACATCATCTTCGGCGCGACCATCGACGAGCGCCTCGCCGGCCAGGTCTGGGTGACCGTGATCGCCACGGGAATCGGAAAGCCGACCGAGCGGGCCGGGATCCGCCCGTCGGCGGGCGCGGGTGAGTCCGACCCGCTCGAGCCTCCGAGCTTCCTGAGCGATCTGTAGGAGGCCTTGGCCGAGCGGTGCTCGCCCTCGGGGCGAGCAGCGCGGCCCGACGGCATTGCCACTGTTTGGTCAAGCCCTCCTATGAGACGGCCAGGTTCCGGCGCTACCCTCTGGCCATGAAGGGCGCAGTGGCCGCGGGCCACCCGCTGACGGCCCAGGCGGGCGCACGGATCCTCGCCGAGGGAGGGAACGCGGTGGACGCCTGCATCGCGGCGGCGTTCGTCTCCTGGGTCGCCGAGAGCCCGCTTACCGGCCCCGGCGGGGGCGGCTTCATGCTCGTCCACTCCGCGCGTGACGGGAGCGATCGGCTCCTGGACTTCTTCGTCGCCGTGCCCGGCGCCGATCTGCCGCCCGGCGAGGCCGAGCCGATGGTCTCGATCGACGTGCCCTTCGACGAGCGCACGACCCAGGTCTTCCTCATCGGTCCCGCCGCCGTCGCAGTCCCGGGCGCTCCGGCCGGGCTCGCGAATGCGCATCGCCGCTTCGGGCGCCTTCCGTGGGCGGAGCTCCTGACTCCCGCGGTCGAGCTCGCCCGGCGAGGAGTGAAGCTGAACGCGGGCCAGGCGTTCCTCCACGACATCCTCGACGCGATCCTGCGCCACGAGGACGCAGGCCGTGACGTGTACGGCCGCGATGCCCCGCTCGAGGAGGGGCAGACCATCGTCATGGACGAGCTGGCCGGCACCCTCGAGTGGCTGGCCGCCGAGGGCGCCGAAACGCTCTACCGCGGCGAGCTCGCGCGCCGCGTGGCCGAAGCCGTGCGCGAGCGCGGCGGCCGCGTCACCGAGTCCGACCTCGCCGACTACCGGGTGATCCAGCGCCGCCCCGTGCGTGCCGCGTATCGGGGAACCGAGTTCGTCTCGAACCCGCCGCCGTCCTCGGGAGGCCTCCTGATCGCATTCGCGCTTCGTGTCCTCGACAGGCTCGGGCCGATGCCCGCGCGCGGGAGCGCCGAGGCGATCGCCGAGCTGACCGAGGCGATGCGCGAGACCGCGCGGGCCCGCGGCGGCAGCTTCGTCGCCGACCTCTACCGCGGCGGCGCCACGCGCCGGATGCTCGCGGACAACCGCGTCGAGGTGGCGGCGCAGGCGGTGCGCGGGCGCACGCGCGTCCCGGCGCACGAGGCGACCGGCGTCCCTTCGACGACCCACATCAGCGTCGTGGACGGCGCGGGCAACGCCGCGTCGCTTTCAGCCTCGACCGGCTGCGGCTCGGGCTTCTTCGTCCCCGGCACCGGCATCCAGCTGAACAACATGCTCGG
>DASSEM010000066.1:0-5486 GCA_035695265.1 Solirubrobacterales bacterium | reverse complement strand
AAGGGCAGCGAGAACGCGAACCAGAAGAGGGCGGTCGCGACGAGCGGGGTCTCCTCGGGGGAGAACTCGCCGCGCTCGTAGACGAGCCGGATCATCGGCTCGGAGAGGACGAGGATCGCCGCCGCAGCCGGGACGAGAACGAGCAGGATCATCCGCATCCCGTTCGCCATCGTCCGGCGCAGGTCGTCGAAGTCGCGGCGGGCCGCATAGCGGGAGAGGGTCGGGAAGATCACCGTCGTGACCGCGACCGAGAACATTCCCTGGGGCAGCATGTAGATCCGGAACGCCTTGTCGATCGCGGCCGGCGCATACTCGGCGAGCGGCTGGCCGGTGCCCGCGAGCGTGCCTGGGACGAGCGCGCCGACGAGGCTGTTGATGACGAGGTTGACGTTGATCAAACCGAGGCTGATCGTCACCGGCAGCATCAGCAGCAGCACCTTCTTGACCAGGTCCCCGCGCCACTCGAAGACGCGGAGCAGCCGGAACGGGGTGTTGCGGAGGTCCCAGGAGACCATCGCGAGCTGCAGCGCGGTGCCCACGAGGACGCCGATCGCGTAGGCGTAGATCCGGTCGTCGCCGGAGAACAGCGGTGAGAGGGCGACGAGCACCGCGATGATCGCGAGGTTCCAGAAGAGCGGCGCGATCGCGAACATCGCGAAGCGGTTGTAGCTGTTGAGGACGCCGACGACGACGCCCGAGAGGCCGAGCATGATCAGGATCGGGAAGAGGAGCTGCGAGAGCGCGACCGTGAGGTCCTGGGTCGCCTCGTCGAAGTCCGGGACCAGAAGCGGGATGACAAGCGGGGCGACGAGGATGAACAACGCCGTGATCAGGCCGAGGGCGGCCGTGATCAGGAAGATCAGGGTGGACGCGAGCCGGAACGCCTCGCGCTTGTTTCCGGCTTCGAGCTGCTCGGCGAAGACCGGCACGAACGCGCCCTGCAGCGCCGCGTCGGCGAACAGGCTGCGAACCAGGTTGGGGATCTGGAACGCGATCGTGAACGCCGACATCGCCGGGCCGACGCCGAAGTAGCCGGCAGCGATGATCTCGCGGACGAGGCCGACCACCCGCGAGGCCCCGGTGGCGATGCTGAAGAAGGCGGTCGACCGGCCGATCCGCCGTGCCTGCGGCGGCGCCGGCGGCTCGCCGCCGAGCGCCGAGCCCGCGAACTCCTCGTCGATCGGATCGGCGGCGTATCGGGGATGAAACCGCCGTGCCCGCTCGGGCAGGGGCGGCAGCTCCGAGCTCTCGGTGGGATCGCCCATCAGCCGCTACAGTGTGCGGCCGCCGATGGCCAACATCGCCTCACAGAAGAAGCGCATCCTCCGCTCCGAGCGGGAGCGCGACGAGAACCGTCGCCTCACCGGCGCCGTCAAGACGCACTTCCGCCGCCTCGAGGACGCGATCGCGGCCGGCGATGCCGACACCGCCGCCGGCGAGCACAGCGCGCTCGTCTCGCGGATCGACAAGGCCGTCCAGCGGGGCGCCCTGCACGCCAACACCGGTGCCCGCAAGAAGGCGCGCGCGGCGCGCATCGTCGCCGGCTCCTGACGAACGGGCTCACCCGGGGGCCGCGTCGCCGGCGGCGCGAGCGACCGCGAGCGTGAGCGCGACCTCGTCGTCGTAGTCGGAGCCGCCGCGGGTCCACCACTCGAGGTCGGCGACCGTGCCGATCGCCGCCGAGAGCTCGGTCGCATCGACGCCCTGGACCGAGCGGACCAGCATCTTCGCCGCGTAGGGGTGCATGTCGAGCTTCGATTCGATCTGCGCCGCCGGAATGCCGGCATCGAGCGCCGCCGCGGCCTGATAGGCGCCTCGAAGGCGCTTGGCCATGCCGCCGACGAGCGGAGGGATCGACGTGCCCTGGGCGATCAGCTCCTCGGCCACCGAGACGGCGAGGTCGCGGTCGCGGCTGACGATCGCGTCGGCCAGCGCCCAGCCGGCGCGCTCGGACGTGTCCGCGGTCATCCGTTCGATGTCATCGACGCTGATCTCGCCCCCCTCGCCGGCCCAGATCGCCAGCCGGTCGAGCTCGGTGGCGAGGCGCTCGGTGCCGCTGCCGACGCGCGCGATCAGCACCCGCGCGGCCTGCGGCTGCAGCGTGAAGCCGCGCTCGCGGGCGCCGGCGGCGATCCATCCGGGGAGCTCGCGCTTCCCCGGGACGGCGAAGCTGCGAACCTCGCCGCCGGCCGCCGTGACCGCCTCTGCCAGGGGCTTCGGCTCCTTACCGCGCGCGACGAGCACGACCGTGACGTCCGCCGGGGTGGTGGCGAGGGCCGCGGCGACGGACTCGAACTCCGCCTTCTTCCAGCGCTCGATGCCGTCGGCGAGCAGGTAGCGTCGTTCGGCGGTCAGCGAGAGGGCGGGGATCGCCGCCATCAGGCCGGCGGCGTCGGGCGCCGCGCCGGGCGCGCCGCTGAAGTCCTCGAGCGCGCCGGGGCCTCCCTCGCGCTCGGCTCGCGCGCGCAGCCGGCCCAGGGTGGTCGAGAGCTTCGCCGCATCGTCCCCGGCGAACAGGTAGGCGGATCGCATCTCGTCTGACATCAGATGACCGGTTCCGGACCCGCGCGTGCCCGGGGATCCGCTCGGCCAAGCGGATCGAGGACGCAGGAGGCGAAGCGGCCTGAAAGGCCGTGAGCTGACGAGGACGAAGAGCTGCGCAGCGCCGAGCGGATCATCCGGGTGCGTGGGGGTTCGGGATCGGTCATCCAGCTCGAGTCTACGTCGGCGGGCGGTCCGATCATGGCTCCGGCGCGCAGCCGGGCCGGCCGGCGGGGCCGGGGCCGCGACTGGTCTCCACGGTGAGCCCTCCCGCCCCCATCGCGACGGTGAGATCACCGTCGAGGTCGGTCCTGAGCACGCACAGCGAGCGCTCCGCGAGCGTCGCGAGCGTCGCCTCGGTGGGGTGCCCGTAAGGGTTGTCGGCACCGACTCCGATCAGGGCCACGCGGGGCGCTGAGCGATCGAGGAGCGCCCCGAGGCCGGCATCGTCGCTGCCGTGGTGGGCGACCTTGAGGACGTCGAACGGGCCGGGGTCGAGGTGGGTGGCCTCCGCCTCGGCATCGCCGGTCAGAAGGACGTCCCAGGATCGGTAGCGGGCGGCGGTGACGAGCGATGCGACGTTGGGATCGGCCTCGGCGCCGCCGCCGGGTGACGCGGCGACCTCGTCCCTGGGCGGCCAGAGCACGTCGATCCGGACCGGTCCGAAGCGCAGGCCGCTGCCCTCGCCGACCGTCAGGACGCGGACGCCGGCGGCCCGCGCGGCCGCCTCCAGACGGGGTGCCGGGGCGGCGCGGACGAGCGCCCCGACCGGACGCGTCGCGAGGACCTCGAAGAGGCCACCGGCGTGGTCGCTCTGATCGTGGGTCACGAAGACGGCGGCGAGCCGCTCGACGCCGAGCCGGTCGAGCCCGGAGGCGGCGGCGTCCCCGGGCGGGCCGCCGTCGACGAGCACTGGGGCACCGCGGGGCGGCTCGATCAACGTGGCATCGCCCTGGCCGACGTCGAGGGCCGTCACCCGGAGGGCGTCGCCGGGGGGCTCCCGCTCGCCGCCGGGATCGAAGGCGACGCCGACAAGCACGACGAGCAGCGACGCCGCGACGGCGAGGCGGGCGGCTGCCGGCACGGCGAGGCGACGGCGCCGGCGGAGGGCCGCGATCGCGACGGTGGCGGCGATCGAGCAGAGCAAATAGCTGACGATCACCGCGCCGGTTCCGGGCAGCGCGACCCGCGCCTCCGCCCAGGCCGGCGAGCCGAACGTCCGCGCGACGAGGGCGACGTAGTCGATGAGGACGCCCTCGACGGCGCCGAGCGGCGCCGTCGGCACGGCCGGGACCTGCCCGAGCAGGCCGATCAGCATCCCGACCCACATCACCGGCGCCACCGCCGGCAGCGCGAGCAGGTTCGCGGCGACCGACACGGCCGAGAGCCGCTCGAAATCGTGGGCGATGAGCGGCGCGGTGGCGACCGTCGCCGCCATGGTCATCGCGGCGCCCTCCGACAGCGCCTGCGCGGCCCGCCGCGGCAGCCGCGATGGGAGCCGCTCGGCGATCAGCTCCCGCACCGGGGCGGCCCAGAGCGCGATCCCGATCACCGCGGCGAAGCTGAGCTGCCAGCCGACGTCGCCGGCGCTCCGCGGGTTGAGGATGAGCGTGGCGGCGGCGGCGAGCAGCACCGGATAGGCGCGCCCGCCGGGACGGCCGGCGAGCGTCGCCACGATCGCCGCCGCTCCCATCACGCCGGCACGCTGGATCGAGGGCCCGGCGCCGGCGATCGGCACGTAGAGGGCGATCACGGCGACGATCACCAGGAGCCGCGCTCGCAGACCGACGCCGACGAGGGCAAGGCCGGCGCCGGCGAGGATCGCGAGCAGCGCGACGTTCTGGCCTGAGACAGCCAAGAGGTGACTGAGGCCGGCCCGGCGGAACTGCTCGCGCACGGCCGGCTCGATGCGGTCGTCCTGGCCGAGGACGAAGCCACGGGCGAGCGCCGCCTCATCCCGCTCCAGCCCCTCGCCGAGCGCCGCCTCGGCCCGGCCGCGGACCCGGTCGAGAGCCCCCGCGATGCCGGCCCTCGCCGACCCGGTCTCGATGATCCGCGACGCGCCCACCTCGAGCGCGGCACCGGCCCGGGCGAGCTCGGCAACGTGGAAGTCCTCGGGCGCGCGCAGGCGACCGCGGACGGCTACGCCGGTCCCGACGTCGAGCTCCGGGACCGGCTCGGGCGCGACGGCGACGATCCGGCCCTGCGGGGTGTCGAGCTGAACCCGCACCTCGCCGTAGCCGCGGCGCGGCGGCGCGGAGACGAACCCGGTCAGAGAGACCGGCTGCCCCGGGGAACCGCGCAGGGCGCCGGCGTCGATCGCCCTCAGCCGGAGCGACCCGAGCCCGAGTCCGACGACCGTCGCGATCGCCGCGAGCGCGGCCAGGCCCGCCCAGACCTGCCACCCGGGCCTGCCGGGGCACCCAGGCCATCCGGCCCGCGGGCGGGCGCGCTGCGCGGCGGCGGCGAGCCCGAGCGCGGCGGCGGCGGCGGCCGCGCATGCGGCCCAGCCGGAGGGCGCCGCAACCGCGTTGGCGAGCAGCAGCCCGGCGATCAGGCCCGTGAGCGCCGCGTGGTGGCGCCACGCGAGCGCGTGCCGCGACGCCTGGCTTCCCACCCCGGGGCTCCTACGGCTGCAGGCGGTCGCTCAGGGACTCGATCGTGGCGGGCCCGATCCCGGGGATCTCGTCGAGCTCCTCGATCGAGGCGATCCCGCCACGCTCGTCCCGGAACGCGATGATGTCGGCCGCCGTGACCGGGCCGATTCCCTCGATCGTCTCGAGGTCGGCCTGGTCCGCCGATCCGAGGCTGATCGGCCCGTCCTCGGCGGCGGCGGCCGAGGACGCGCCGCGCTCCGGGACCACGACCTGCTGGCCGTCGGCGAGCCGGGCGGCGAGGTTGATCGCGTCGGGGTCGGCGCGGCCGTCGGCGCCGCCGGCCCGCTC
>DASSEM010000065.1:0-6239 GCA_035695265.1 Solirubrobacterales bacterium | reverse complement strand
CCCGGCGCTCACCGGGCTCGGCTCCCCGCACTGGGATCCCTACGCGCGTGGGATGCTGATCGGGCTCACCCGCGGAACCGGTCGCGCCCAGATCGCCCGGGCGACCCTGGAGGCGATCGCCTACCAGACGGTCGACGCCGTCCGCGCGCAGGAGAGCGCCTCGGGCGAGCGGCTGAGCGCGCTCCGCGCCGACGGCGGCGCCGTCGCCAACGAGTGGCTGATGCAGTTTCAGGCCGACGTCCTCGGTGCCCCGGTGATCGTCCCCGAAATCGCCGAGACGACGGCGCTCGGCGCCGCGTACCTGGCGGGGATCGCGGTCGGCGCCTGGGATCGTGAGACGGTGGCCGGGATGTGGCGGCAGCGGGTCGCCTACGAGCCGCGGATGACCGACGATCACCGCGAGGCGCTGCTCGCCCGCTGGCATGAGGCGGTCGCCCGCGCTCGCGACTGGGCCCGATGATCGATCCGCCCATCTAGGCCGACGGCATAGGGTTCGCGCCGTGAGCGCCCACCTGATCACCGGCTTTCCCGGCTTCATCGGCCGCCGCCTCGTCGCCGCGCTGCTCGAGCGCGAGCCCGAGGACACGGTGATTGCCCTCGTCGAGCCCCGCATGGTCGAGGTGGCGCGCGAGGCGGCCCTCGCGATCGACGGCGGACCACGGATCGAGGTCGTCGCCGGCGACATCGGTGAGCCTCGCCTCGGGCTCGGCGCCGATCGCTACGAGCGCCTCGCCGCCGAGGTCACCGTCATCCACCACCTCGCCGCGATCTACGACCTCGCGGTCCCGGCCGCGATCGCACACCGCGTCAACGTCGAGGGCACCGGCAACGTGCTCGCCCTGTGCCGGGCTGCCGACCGCCTCGATCGCCTGAACTACGTGAGCACGGCCTACGTGGCCGGCGACCGCATCGGGACGGTCTACGAGCACGAGCTCGATCGCGGCCAGGGCTTCAAGAACCACTACGAGTCGACCAAGTTCCAGGCCGAGGTCTGGGTCCGCAGCATGATCGACCAGATCCCGACGACGATTCTCCGGCCGGCGATCGTCGTCGGCGACTCGCGCACCGGCGAGACCCAGAAGTTCGACGGTCCCTACTACGCGCTGCGGTTCATCGCCGCGAGCGCGGCCCGCGACATGCCGGTCGCCAACATCGGCCGCGGCGCCACGCCCTTCAACGTCGTCCCCGTCGACTTCATCGTCGATGCCATGGTCGAGCTCGGGCGCAGCGAGCCGGCCGCCGGCGAGACCGTCCATCTCTGCGATCCCGAGCCGCTCAGCTCGGCTGAGATGTTCGCGCTACTGACCGAGCTCTATCCGGCCCGGCGCGCCGGCTGGCGGGTGCCGCCCGGGCTCGTCGCCGCCGCCCTCCGGCTCGGCCCGGTCCGCCGCTTCTACGGGGGCACCCCGGCGGAGTCGATCCGCTACCTCAACCATCCGGTCCGCTACGACACCCGCCGGGCCGGCGAGCTCCTCGCCGCCGCCGGGCTCCGCTGTCCGGGCTTCCGGGAGTACGCGCCCGCGATGGTCGGCTTCTTCCGCGAGCACGAGGACGATCCGGCCTTCGCGCCGGCCCCGACGCCGCGGTAACCACGGTCAGCCCGGGGGGTAGGACAGGTGGCGCGCCGGCGCGCCACGACCATTGATGTCCGACCTCAAGCCACAGCGATACAAGGACGAGCGGCCGGCCGAGCTGTTCGACGAGTTCCACGAGTACTCGCGCACCCGCGATCCGGTCTTCGTCTACGAGCTCGTCCGCCTGATCACGACGCCGATCTCGCTCATCATCTACCGGACCCGGGCGATCGAGCCGGACAACGTCCCGGCGTCGGGGCCGGCGATCCTCGCCGCCAACCACTTCTCCAACTACGACCACTTCCTGGCCGGCGCCTGGCTGCGCCGGAAGATCCGGTTCATGGCGAAGTCGCAGATGTTCCGGCGCTCGCGGATCCTCGACGCCATCTACAAGTACGGCGGGGTATTCCCGATCCGGCGCGGTCACGCCGACGAGCAGTCGTTCGAGACCGTCCACACGATCCTCCGCCGCGGCGGCTGCGTGATGATCTACTGCGAGGGCGGGCGCTCGCGGACCGGGACGCTCGGCCAGCCGAAGCCCGGGGTCGGGCGCGCGGCGCTCGAGAGCGGCGTCCCCGTGGTCCCGGTCGCGATCCACGGCTCGCGGGGGATCAGGGGCTGGCGGCGCCTGCGGTTCCCGAAGATCACGATCCGCTTCGGCGAGCCGATCAGCTTCGACGTGGTCGCCTCACCGAGTCGCGAGCAGCAGCTCGAGGCGGCGACCGAGATCTTCGCGCACGTCCGTGAGATGTACGACGAGATCGAGCGCGACGGGCGGGCGACCGTGATCAAGCGGATCCGCGACGGCAAGCCCTCGGCGGCGCCCCGTTACTCGTAGCTCTTCGCGACCGTCTTCCAGCGCTCCGGATCGTGCCCCGGGATGATCTCGGCCCGCGGGTAGGTGCGTGCGAACTGCTGCAGCTCGCGCAGCGAGCGGCGCCAGCGATGGAGGTCGGCGAGCAGCGGCGGCTCGGGACCGCCCTCGAGCTGGGCCACGGTGTAGACGGCGTCGCCGGCGATCACGAGGTCGCGATCGCGGAGCCGGGCGACGACCGAGCAATGGCCCGCGGTGTGCCCGGGCGTATAGGCGAGGCGGATGCTGCCGTCCCCGAGCAGGTCGAAGCTCCGGCCGAAGCTCGCGTAGGAGGCGATGCCGGGCCCGTCGAAGTCGATCGTGCGGTAATCGAACAGGTAGTCGTAGTGGGCGTGGCGATAGCCGTTCAGCGACGGCCGCGGATCGGTGGTCGCCGCCTCCCACTCGGTCTTCGAGAGCACGAAGGTCGCGTTCGGGTACTCGGCGATCCCCGAGGCGTGGTCGAAGTGGAGGTGGGTGAGCACGACGGTCTTCAGGTCGGCGGCCTCGATCTCCCGCTCGCGAAGCTGGGCGGGGACGTCGCGGCCGGGCTCGATCCGCGGCCGCCCGAAGCGGGCGAGGAGCTTGCCGAGGTTGGCCGAGGGCTTCGCTGCGACCGAGCCGTGAAAGCCGGTGTCGACGAGGATCGGCCCCGCGCTCGGATGGGTGATCAGGAAGACGGGGACGGGGATCAGCCACCACCGGGACTTCGGCGTTCCGATGCCGAGCGCCCGCAGCTTCTCGAGCCGCCCGCCGGTCCCCTCCAGGAACTGCTTCGGCGCCAGGGCTGAGCCGCCGAGGAGGGGCTCGACCCGGACCGTGGCCCCGGTGGAGCCGCCGCCCGGCAGTGGCCCTTCGAGCGCCTTCGCCTCTGCCTTGAGCTTCGCCATCCGGCCAGCAGGCTACCCGCCGTCAGTTGGCCTCTCCGCGCTCCGAGCCGCGGCCGCACGAGCGCTCGCAATAGGCTGGAACGGATGGCCTCAGAGCCCTCCCAGATCTTCGTCCCGGGCCTGCTCGACGGGAGCGTCTGCCTGGTCTCGGGCGCCGGATCGGGACTCGGCCGCGCGACGGCGCTCGAGCTCGCGCGGCTCGGTGCCACCGTGATCGGCTGCGGGCGGCGGCCCGAGCCGCTCGAGGAGACACGGGTCGCGATCGAGGCACTCGGAGGGAGCGCCGACGCCGTCGCGGCCGACATCCGCGACGAGGAGGCGGTGGCGGCGCTCGTCGACGGGACGCTGGAGCGCCACGGTCGGCTGGATCTCCTCGTCAACAACGCCGGCGGCCAGTTCCTCGCCCCGGCGGAGACGATCTCGGCCAAGGGCTTCCGGACGGTCACCGAGCTCAACGTCCAGGGCACCTGGAACATGACCCACGCGGCGGCGACGAAGGCGTTCATCCCCCGAGGCGGCGGCAAGGTCGTGAGCATCACGCTCTCGCCCCACAACGGGATGCCGGGCATGGTCCATTCCGGCGCCGCCCGCGCGGCGGTCGAGAACATGATGCGGACGCTCTCGGTCGAGTGGTCGCGCCACGGCATCCGGCTCTGCGCGATCGCGCCGGGCCAGTTCGACACCGAGGTCTTCCGCACCAAGTATCCGGCCGAGGTCGTCGAGACCGTGCCGCGGACGGTCCCGCTAGGCCGGCTCGGCCGGCCCGAGGAGGTCGCCTGGCTCGTCGCCTACCTGGCATCCCCGGCGGGCGACTTCTTCAGCGGCGCGGTGCTGACGATCGACGGCGCCCGCGACAACTGGTTCGGGGCCTGGCCGCCCTCCATGCAGGCCGGCGAGCGGGGCGAGCCGCCCGCCGAGCAGCGCCGCTGAGGCAGGCAGGAGTCCAACCGGCCTCGGGGAATCCCCCGCCGTGGATGACGATATGAGGCTGGGAGGCACCGGTTGAACTCAGGGACGAACAAGCGACTGGCGCTGGCGGCGATGATCTGTGCTGTCGCGATGACCTTCTTAGACCAGACGTTCGTCGCGATCGCAGTCCCCGACCTGCAGGAGGACCTCGGGCTGAGCGAGTCGGGCGTCCAGTGGGTCGTCAACGGCTACCTGGTTGCGCTCGCTGCCCTGTTCGCGTTCGGCGGCCGGATCGCCGACATCGCGGGTCACCGCCGCATGGTCCTGATCGGCATCGCCATCTTCGCCACCGCCTCGGCGCTCTGCGGGGCCACCCCCGACGGCGCGATCGCCGAGGCGTGGCTGATCTTCTGGCGCGTCGTCCAGGGCGCCGGCGCCGCGATCATGTTCCCCGCGGCGCTGGCGATCGTCGTCGCCGCCTACCCGCGGGAAGAGCGCGGCCGCGCGATGGCGGCGTTCTTCGGGATCGCCGGCGGGCTGACCGCGATCGGGCCCCTCGCCGGCGGCTTTCTGATCGAGATCACCTGGCGGGCGATCTTCTGGATCAACGTCCCGGTCGCGATCGCCGCGGTCCTGCTGACGCTGCGGGCCCGTCCCGACGACACCCGGCGCCCGGCCCCGCTCGACTTCCGCGGGGCCGTCCTCGCCGCCTTCGGGCTCGGCCTGCTCGTGCTCGGGCTGCAGCAGTCGAGCGACTGGGGCTGGGACAGCCCGGCGACCTGGGGCTCGATCGTCCTCGGTCTGGTCCTGATCGCCGCCTTCGTGCGGGTCGAGCTCGGAACCGACCCGCCGCTGATGCAGCTCCGGATCTTCGCCAGCCGCGCGTTCGCCGGCGACAACGCGGTCCTCTTCCTGATCTCGATCGCCTTCGTGCCGATGTTCCTGTTCGCGAGCATGTACTCGCAGATCTCGCTCGGCTTCGACGCCAGCAACGCGGGCCTCTACATCGGCATCTTCTTCGCCGGGTTCGTGATCGCCGCGCAGTGGGGCGGGCGCATGCTCGACCGCGGCGGCGCCCGGCTGCCGGTCGTGATCGGCTGCGTGGTCGGGGCGGTCGGTTACTACCTGTGGGCGGAGTCGATGCCGGACATCGCCGCGGGCGCCGACTGGGACCAGTGGTGGCGGATCATGATCGCCGGCGCCGGCTCCGGCTTCGTGCTCGGGCCGGTCACCACCGACGCCCTCAACCGCGCTCCGCACACCAGCTACGGCGAGGTCACCGGCATCACCCAGACGATGCGGAACGTCGGGGCCAGCGTCGGCCTCGCCATCCTCGGCACCCTCCTGATCTCCGAAAATCGCTCAAACATCGAGTCCCGCTTCGAGGACCTCGGCGCGACCAAGGCCCAGGCCGACACGGTCGTCGACTCACTCACCCAGACCGGCGGCGGCGCCGGCTCGGAGTCGCTCGCCCACGCCGGCGACAAGGCCGAGCAGTTCTTCCACGCCGTCCAGGACGGCTTCGCCCACTCGACCCAGACGGTCTTCTACGGCATGGTCGTCGCGATGGTCCTCGCCGGCCTCGTCGCCCTGGCGACGATCCCTCGCGGCAAGGCGCCAGCGGCCGAGATCCGGGAATAGCGGCTAGCTTCGGCACGCGCCGCGCTCTCACCGTTGGGTGAGGGTTGGTCTGGGCTGGTGAGGGGCGGTGGCCGCGTGACGCCGGGCCGCCCGGCCCTGGCGGTGGGCGGCAAACGACTCACTATGCGTCGAAATCCACCCACCGGCGCACGGTCGAACGGCCTCGACGCGAGCCGATGCTGCCCGATGCCCGAAGCCCTACGAATACATCCCCGTGAACTGGCCGCCGGTCACGTTGATCACCTGGCCGTGGATGTAGTTGGCGTACTCGGAGCAGAGCAGCAGCACCGGGCCGGCGGCCTCCGCGGGTGAGGCCGGGCGGCCGAGCGGGATCATCATGCTCGCCATCTGGCGCATCTGCTCGGGGATGCC
>DASSEM010000064.1:0-11135 GCA_035695265.1 Solirubrobacterales bacterium | reverse complement strand
CCGGCGATCGAGCGCGCATCGGCGACGCTCGCCGAGACGCTTGCAGCCGTCGAGGCGGCGGGCATCGCCGACCGCGTCCAGGTCGACCTCGGCCTGTTGCGCGACCTCGGCTACTACACGGGCGCGATCCTCGAGGTCTACGACCCGGCCGTCGGCGAAGCGATCGGCGGGGGCGGTCGCTACGACGATCTGCTCGGGCGGTTCGGCAGCCCACGGCCGGCGGCCGGCTTCGCCCTCAACCTCGAGCGCCTCCACGTCGCCCAGGCCGCCGAGCAGGAGGCGGGGGAGGGGCGGTGATGATGCGGGCGCTGCGGCGCGGCGGCAACGACGGTGCGCTGACCCTGGCGCTGCCGCGCGGCTCGCTGTTCGACGGCTGTCTGACGATGCTCGACCGGGCCGGATTCGACACCGGCGAGCCGCGCGGCGAATCGCGGTCGCTGATCTTCGAGCTCGATGGCCTCACGATCGTCACCGTCCGGCCCACCGACGTCCCGACCTACGTCGAGTCCGGGGCGGCCGACCTCGGGGTCACCGGAAAGGACGTCCTCGCCGAGCAGAGCGACCGCAGCGTCTACGAGCTGGTCGACCTCGGCTTCGGCCGCTGCCGGATGGCGCTCGCCGCCCGCGCCGACGGCGCCGACCTCGAGCGCGCCGAGCGCCGTCTCGGCCTGATGCGGATCGCGACCAAGTACCCGCGAACGGCCACCGCCTACTTCGAGCGGATGGGGCGCCAGGCGGAGGTGATCGAGGTCAAGGGATCGGTCGAGCTGGCACCGCTCGTCGGCCTCGCCGATGGCATCGTCGACCTCGTCGACAGCGGCAGGACGCTGGCCGAGAACGGCCTCGAGATCGTCGACGAGATCGCGACCAGCACGGCGCGGCTGATCGCCAACCGGGTCGCCCACAAGCTGCGCGCCGAGGAGGTCGATGCGATGGTCGATCGGCTGCGGGAAGCGGCCCGGTGAAGATCAGAAGCGAAACGTGGGACGGCAGCGAGCCCGACCGGTTCGCCACCTCGCTGCGGGCTGCGGCTCCGTCCCCGGAGGGGCTGGCCGACGCGGTCGCGGAGACGATCGAGCAGGTCCGCGCCGGCGGCGACGCCGCTGTGGCGGAGCTCGGCAAGCGCTTCGACGGAGTCGCTCCCGAGCGGCTGGCGGTCCCGGCCGAGCGGCTGGCGGCGGCGGCGGCGGCGATCCCGGCGACGCTGCGATCGGCGATCGAGGCGACTGCTGCGAACGTGACCGCCGTGGCCACGGCGCAGCTCGGCGAGCCGGCCGAGCTCGTCCTCGACGGCGGCCAGCGGATCGAGGTCGGCGAGGTCCCGGTCGGATCGGCGGCCATCTACGTGCCGGGTGGGCGGGCTCCCTACCCCTCGAGCGTCGTGATGGGGGTGGTCCCGGCGCGGGTCGCCGGCGTCGAACGGGTCGTCGTCGCCTCGCCGCCGCAGCGGGACACGGGCGAGCCCGCGACCGCGGTGCTGGCCGCGGCGGCGATCACCGGCGCCGACGCGGTCTTCGCGGTCGGCGGGGCTCAGGCGATCGCCGCGCTCGCCCACGGGACGGAGTCGATCGCGGCGGTCGACGTGATCGCCGGACCCGGCAGCCCCTGGGTCCAGGAAGCGAAGCTCCAGTGCTCCCGACGGGTCGGCATCGACGGCTACGCGGGCCCGTCCGAGCTCGTCGCGCTCGTCGACGCCGACGTTCCCTGCGAGTGGATCGCGCTCGATCTCTGCGCGCAGGCCGAGCACGGGCCGGGCGGGCTCCTCGTCGCGATCGGCACCGACCGGGCCTGGCTCGAGCGGCTCGCCGTGGCGGTCGAGGCCCACGCCGGAACGGTCCCCGAGGCCGTCATCCACCTGATCGCCGTCGGCACGATCGACGAGGGCACGGCGCTGACGCAGGCCTTGGCCCCCGAGCATGTCGAGGTGATCGCCTCCGATCCCGCGGTCGCGGCCGGGCTGACCACCGCCGGGTGCGTCTTCATCGGGCCGTGTTCGGCGACCGCGTTCGGCGACTACGCCGCCGGGTCCAACCACGTCCTGCCGACCGGCGGCGCCGGCCGGTTCACCGGTCCGCTCGGGCCGGGGACGTTCCGGCGGCGGATCAGCCGGGTCGAGATCGACGCCGGCGCCGCAGCAGCGCTGGCCGGGACAGTCGACGTGCTGGCGCGGGCCGAGGGGTTCCCGCTGCACGGTGAGTCGGCGACCGCGCGCGCCGGGGCAGGATCGGCTCAGGCAAGGGGGAATAGCGCCTCATGACCGGCGATCGGACCCGCGCCGCGACGATCGAGCGGCAGACCAGCGAGACCGACATCGAGCTCGCCCTCGACCTCGGCGGCGGGACGGTGGAGGCCGCGACCGGGGTGGGCTTTCTCGATCACATGCTCGAGCTTCTCGGCCGCCACGGCGGCCTTGGCCTGCAGGTGCGCGCGAGCGGCGACCTCGAAACCGGCTCCCATCACACCGTCGAGGACGTCGGGATCGCCTTCGGGCAGGCGCTCGACGCGGCACTGGGCGACCGCGCCGGGATCACCCGCTACGCGCACGTCGAGCTGCCGATGGACGAATCGCTCGCGCGCTGCGCGATCGACATCTCCGGACGTCCGTTCTGCCGGTTCCAGTCGGATCTGCCGCCGGTCACGATCGCCGGTTTCGAGGCCGAGCTGACCGGTGAGTTCTTCCGCGCGGTGGCCGCCAACGCGAAGCTCACCCTCCACCTCGGCAATCCCTATGGCGCCAACGCCCACCACATGATCGAGGCCTGCTTCAAGGCCTTCGCCCGGGCGCTCCGGGTCGCGGTCGCGATCGATCCCGGCGAGCCCGGGATCCCGTCCACCAAGGGCACGCTCAGCTCTTGAGCCGGAGCCGGGCGCCTGCCGGCGCTTCGCCGCAACTTCGGGCCGGCGACTGTGCTTAACCTGAAGAGATGCGATCGACCAGCTCGAGGACCTGGCGCCGCCCGCGGGCGGCGCTGCTCACATGCCTTGCCCTGACTATCGGCCTGATCGCGGCGCAGCCCGCCGCGGCGAAGGCACCGCGCGACTTCTTCGGCGTCTTCGCCGAGGGGCCATCGCTGCGCGATTTCCGTGGGATGGGCGACACCGGCTTCGGAACCACGCGCGTCCCGGTCAACTGGGCGGCCGTCCAGTCCAGCCGTGACTCGGCCTATGACTGGAGCCAGCCCGACCGCGGCGTCTACTACGCCGCCAAGAACGGCATGCGCCCGACCCTGGTCGTCTACGGGACCCCGAAGTTCGTCCACAAGAACACCCGCCGGGGCCTCCACGGCCCGGAGGGCAAGGCGGACCTCGGAGAGTGGCGCGAGTTCGCGGAGGCGCTGGCGCGCCGCTACAGCCCCAACGGCGGCTATTTCGACGCCGTCCCCCAGATCGATCATCTCCCGGTCAAGACCTGGATCGCGTGGAACGAGGAGAACTCCAAGAACAACTGGGTCCCGCGGCCCGACCCGCGCGCCTACGGGCGCCTCGTGAAGGCGTTCGACCAGGGGATCTCGGAGGTCGATCCGAACGCGCAGATCGTGCTCGGCGGCATGTACGGGTTCCCCCGCGACCCGAAGTCGATGAAGGCGGCGAAGTTCCTCCGCAAGCTCTATCGGGTCCGCGGCATCGAGAAGCACTTCGACGCGATCAACTCACATCCCTATGGCTCCGGCGTCGGCGACGTCAGGCGTCAGGTCCAGGACCTTCGCAAGGTCGCCCGCAAGGCCGGCGACCGCCGGGTCGGGGTCCTCGTCGGCGAGCTCGGGTGGGCATCGAAGGGGCCGGACCGCAGCGAGTCGGTGGTAGGGAAGCGCGGTCAGGCGAAGCGGTTGCAGGACGGTCTCGAGCTGCTGCTCAAGAAGCGGCGGCGCTGGAACGTGATCGGAGCCCACGTCTACACATGGCGGGACTTCCCCGCCGGGCAGCTTGCCTGTAACTGGTGCCCCTGGTCAGGCCTGGTCACCAAGCGCTCGAAGCCGAAGCCGGCGCTGCGTGCGGTCAAGCGGGTGATCCGCCGCAACCGTTAGCCGGGGCTCGACGCCCGCTCGCCGACCGCCGTCCATAAGATCAGCCCTGGATGGTGAGCGCGGAGCCGCCGGAGCTGAGGATCGCCGACTACGGGATGGGCAACCTGCGGTCGGTGGCGAAGGCGTTCGAGCACGTCGGCGCCAAGGCGGTCGTGACCGCCGATCCCGACGACCTCGCGTCCGCCGCGGCCATCGTCCTGCCCGGCGTCGGCGCCTTCCCGGAGGCCGCGCGCGAGATCGAGCGGCGGGGGCTGGCGGCGTCGATCCGCGATCGCGCCGCCGCCGGGACCCCGGTGCTCGGGATCTGCCTCGGGATGCAGCTCCTCTTCGAGTCCTCGTCCGAGCACGGCGGCGCGCGTGGGCTCGCCCTTCTGCCCGGCCCGGTTGAAGCTCTCGTGGCGCCGGGCCGGAAGCTGCCGCACATCGGCTGGGCACACCTCCATCGCGAGGCCGACTCGGCGCTTCTGGCCGGCATCGACGAGGGTGAGCCCTTCTACTTCGTCCACTCCTATGCCGCCCGGCCCCAGCCCACCGAGCTCCTGGCGTCGGCCGAGCACGGCGAGCGCTTCGCCGCCGTCGCCGGGCGCGACAATGTGCTCGGGACCCAGTTCCACCCCGAGAAGTCGGGGGCGGCCGGGTTGCGCATGCTCGCCAACTTCGCGGCGATCGCGGCCGCGTCCCGGACGCCCGCCTGACCGAGCCGCGATGCCGATCCTCTATCCGGCGATCGACATCCGCGCTGGGCGCGCCGTCCGCCTCCTCCGCGGCGACTACGACCACGAGACAGGCTACGACGACGATCCGCTCGACGCCGCCCGCCGCTGGGCCGAGGGTGGCGCCGAGATCCTCCACATAGTCGACCTCGACGGCGCTCGCGCCGGGGCCCCGGCGAACCTCGAGGTGGTCGCCCGGATCGCCGCGGCGGTCGCCGTCCCGGTTCAGCTCGGCGGCGGGCTCCGCGACCGCAACAGCGTCGAGGCCGCCTTCGCCGCGGGTGCCGAGCGGGCCGTCCTCGGCACCGCCGCGCAGCGCGATCCCGACCTTGCGGGAAGCCTCGCCGATGCCTACGGCGACCGGATCGTCGCCTCCGTCGACGGCCGCGGCGGGCGGGTTGCGGTGGCGGGCTGGGAGGAGGAGACGGCGACCGCGGTCGAGGACGCCGTCATGCGGCTCGCCGGACGCGGCATCCGCCGCTTCGTGCACACGCCGGTGGAGGTCGACGGCACCCTCTCCGGCCCCGGCCTCGAGCGCCTCGGACCGGTCCTCGACGTCTGCGAGGCGGCCGGCGCGGAGCTGATCTACTCGGGCGGCGTCGGGACGCTCGACGACCTCGTGCGGTTGCGGGACCTGAGGCGCCCGGGGTTGAGTGGCGTGATCGTGGGCAAAGCGCTATATGAGCGACGATTCACGGTGGCGGCAGCGATTGCTGTCCTCGCCGGCGACGAGAGGAACGAGAGGAAGGGCTGAATGGGACTGGTCAGAACGGCAAGCAGGTGGAGCGTCTGGGGCCGGATCATGCTCGTCGCCGAGGTTGGGCTGATCGCGAAACGCCACCTCGACAACCTCGCCCCGGGCGAGGCCGGGGAGCTCCGCCGCCTGCTCGTCAAGTCGAAGGGCCTGCCCCAGAACCTGACCGCTCGCGAGCGCAGCCGGATCAAGGAGCTCGCGACGAAGCTCGAGCCCGGGGCCTTCGCGAAGACGGCTGTCGCCACGTCGATCGGGCGCCGCAAGCGCTGAAGCGGCGCCCTGGCCGTACCCTGCCGGCGTGCCGCTGAAGCGCCTCATCCCCTGCCTCGACGTCGACCGCGGGCGGGTCGTCAAGGGAACGCGGTTCGTCGACATCCGCGATGCCGGCGACCCGGTCGAGCTCGCCGCCCGTTACGACGCCGAGGGCGCCGACGAGCTCGTCTTCCTCGACATCACCGCCTCCCACGAAGACCGCAACACGATCGTCAGGCTCGCCCGGCGGACCGCCGACGAAGTCTTCATCCCGTTCACGATCGGCGGCGGGATCCGCTCGGTCGAGGATGCCCAGGCGGTCCTCGACGCCGGCGCCGACAAGGTCGGGGTCAACTCCGCGGCGCTGGACCGCTCGGAGCTGATCGGTGAGCTGGCGTCCGTCTTCGGCTCGCAATGCGTCGTGGTCGCGATCGACGCGCGCGCGATCGCCACCGATCGCTGGGACGTCTACGTCGCCGGCGGCCGCCGCCGGGTAGAGGGCCGCGACGCGGTCGGATGGGCGGTCGAGGCCGCCGAGCGCGGCGCCGGGGAGATCCTGCTCACCAGCATGGATCGCGACGGCACCGAGGACGGCTACGACCTCGCCCTCACCCGCGCCGTCGCCGACGCGGTCCCGATCCCGGTGATCGCCTCCGGCGGCGTCGGGCGGCTCGAGCACCTCGCCGCCGGCATCCTCGAGGGCGGCGCCGACGCCGCCCTCGCCGCCTCGATCTTCCACTACGGCCACCACACGATCGCCGAGGCGAAGGATGCGATGCGGGCGGCCGGGATCGACGTGAGGTAGGGGGCGGCGACAGGCTGACCAGCCCATCGAGATGCGAATTGTGTCCCTCTGGGGGCACTAAATCGCACTTCACCGCCGATCCGACCAACGGATGGCCCTCCGCCAGGCTCCCCCTCACCAGCCAAGCCACCATCCAGGCAACGGTGGCGGCCCCGGCGCGAGCCCGCGCCTACCCCTTGGCCTTGGGCTTTTTTCCGCCGCCGCGACGTGGGCGGTCCTGCTTTCCTTCGGGTCCACCTGAACCCGGGTTCGCACCGCTCCCCTGATCGCCCTGCGAATCGCCGCCTTGGCCTCCACCTGCGTCGTTCGCGGAGCCCCCGCCGCCCTCCCGCGCCCGCTCCCGGGCCGCCTGCAGGGCCTTGCGCTGCTGGTCGGGCGGGACGATGCCCTTCTGGCCCTTGTTCGTCTTGTACTTGAAGCTGCCGATGTCGATCGGCTCGAAGCCGACCACGCTCACGCCGCCGGTCAGGTAGAGCTTCTGCGCATCGGAGACGACCGGGCCGTATTCGCCGTCGTCGTAGCTGAAGACCCTCCTGCCGCTGCCGAGGTCGAGCCCGATCGTCGCGTTGCCGCTGAACGTGGAGACGTAGACGACGTCGCCGACGACGGTCGCCGGCCCGCTGATCTGCCCGCCGGCCGCCTCCGACCACTTCTCGTCGCCGGTCTTGGCGTCGACCGCGTAGACGTTGCGGTCGTGGGAGCCGAAGTAGACCGTCGGCCCGGTTCCCTTGGTGTCGGCTGCCGCGACGCCCGAGTAGACGTAGTGGCCGGTCGAGAACGACCAGGCGATCTCACCGGTGTCGGCATCGAAGCTGTAGACGCGATGGTCGGCGTTGCCCGCGTAGACACGGCCGAAGGCGACCGCCGGCGTCGAGTAGAAGCGGCCCGAGCCGGCGATTCCCGTGCCGAGGTCCGACGTCTGCCAGAGCAGCTTGCCGTCCCGCGCCCGGACCGCGTTCATCATGCCGCCGTAGTCGCCGACGTAGAGGGTGCCGTCCTCGAACGCCGGCCCGGCCTTGACCGAGCCGGCGAGCATCGTCTCCCAGATCGTCGAGCCGTCCTTGATGTCGAGGGCGAGGAACTGCCCCGCCTCGTTGCCGAAGTACATGCGCCCGGAGAGGACCAGGGGCGAGGACTCGGCGCGCGCCGCGAGCGGCTTGCGCCACAGCACCTTCCCGTCCCGGGCGCGAACCGCGAGCGCCTGGGCGGGGGAGAGGCTGACGCTGTAAAGGACGCCCTTGAAGTAGGCCGGGGAGGAGGCGTTGAGCGAGGCGAGCTGCTTCTTCCAGATCACCTTGCCGGTCTTCGCGTCGAGCGCGATGTAGACGCCGTCGTTGTCGATGAAGTAGAGGCGGCCGTCGACGACGATCGGCGGGAACTCGATCAGCTCATCGCCCTTCCACTTCCAGACCTTGCGGAACGGCGGGCGGATCCGCGGCGTGTCGAGGAACTTGCTGCGGCCGACGTCGTAGCCGAAGCGGGTCCAGTTCACGGTCTTCTGCGGCTTCGGCTGCGTATCCTTGCCGGCCCCCTCCTTGCGGCTGAAGTCGGCGTCGGGGTTGGAGACGTCACCGGGGCGCTTCAGCAGCGCGAACGCGCCGGCGACGACCGTGACGGCGAGCACGAGCGCCACGGCTGCGGCGACCGCGCGCTCGGCACCGGTCATCTGGCGCCAGATGGTCAGGATCCGGTTCATCGGCGAACGCAGCATGCTACGGAGCCATGGTGGACAGCAGCGAACTTGCCGGTGCGATCGATCGGCTGCGGCTCGGCCGGGTCGGCGCCGTCCTCGGCGACGCCGGCGGCTGGATCGTGGGCGGCGTCGCCCGCGCGCTCGCGACCGGAGGCGAGCCCGACGCCGACGTCGACATCGCAGTCGACGCCGAGCTCGACCCATTGCTCGAGCGGCTCGGGGTGGAGGTCCGGCGCCACGATCGCTTCGGAACCGCCGTCGTGCCGCTCGGCGACGGCCGCCATGCCGACATCGCCCGGACCCGCACCGAGACCTACGCCGCCCCCGGGGCCCTGCCAGATGTCCAGCCGGCGCCGATCGATGACGATCTCGCCCGCCGCGACTTCACGGTGAACGCGATCGCGATCGCGATCGCCGGATCGCACGAGGTCCTCGATCCCTTCGGCGGCGTGGGCGATCTCGCCGCCCGCCGGCTCAGGGTGCTGCACGACGACTCGTTGCGCGACGACCCGACGCGGGCGATCAGAGCTGCTCGCTACTGCGCGCGGCTCGATCTCGAACCCGATCCGGCGACCCGACGGCTGCTCGCCGCAGCCGATCTCGAGCTCGTGACGGCCGACCGCCGCGAAGCAGAGCTACGGCGGCTCGCATCCGAGCGGGTGGCGGCAGCAGGGTTTGCGCTCCTGGACGAGTGGGGGGTGCGGCCGCTTCCAGGCGCGGCTGCCGAGCTGCTGGTGGCGGTCGAGCGGACTCGTACGGAACCGCTCTGGAGCCGGCAGGTGGAGCCGGGGATCCGGGCCATCCTGATCGCGAGCCGATCAGGGCCCGCGCTCGATCGTGCCCGCGAGCTCGCGGCGGCGCGCCCGTCGCGCCCGTCACAGGCCGTTCACCTCGCCGCCGGCGTCGATCCGGCGCTGCTGCTCGTCGCAGTCGCGGCCGGGGGCTCGTGGATCGAGCGCTACATCCGCGAATGGAAGGACGTCCGGCTCGAGATCACCGGCGACGACCTGCTCGCTGCCGGGGTTCCGGGCGGGCCGGCGATCGGCGCCGGGCTCCGCGGCGCGCTCGACCGCAAGCTCGACGGCGAGCTCCGGCCCGGGCGCGAGGCCGAGCTCGAGGCCGCGCTCGCGATCGCTGCCGGCGACGGCTAGATCTGGCGGGATCTGGGATCGTCACGGCGATGGACTGGCACGAGGGCGAGGGAACGCGGTGGCTCGAGGCGGAGCTGCCGGGAGCGAGAGCGATCTTCTCGACCCGGGTCGGCGGCTTCAGCGAAGGCCCTTACGCGAGCCTCAACCTCGGCGTCCTCACGGGTGACGAGCGCGAGCGGGTCGTCGCGAACCGGCGTCGCCTCTGCGCGGCGACCGGGGTCGACCCCCGCGACGTCGTGATCGGCCGCCAGGTCCATGGCGCCGAGCTGGCTCGCCATCAGGGCCGCCAGGATCCCGCGCTGTGGCCCGATCCCGAGGGCTCGCCGCCGGAGGTCGACGGCCACGTGGTCGACCGGGCCGGGCCGGCACTGGCACCTCTGGTCTTCGTCGCCGATTGCCTTCCGGTCGCGCTGGCCGGGCCGGAGGGCATGGCGATGCTGCACTGCGGCTGGCGCGGGCTTGCCGCCGGCATCGCCGGCGCCGGCGCCGGCGCCATCGGCGCAACGGCGGCCGCGATCGGGCCCGGCATCGGGAAGTGCTGCTACGAGGTCGGAGATGAGGTCCTGGCTGCGTTCAAGCCGCTCGGGCCGGGCCTCTCCGAGGGGCGGATGCTGGACCTGGCGGCGGTCGCCCGCCGCCTGCTCGAGCGGGCCGACGTGGAGGCGATCGAGGTCGCCGGCATCTGCACCCGCTGCGAGCGTGAGACGTTCTTCTCACACCGCGGCGACGGACCCGACACGGGCCGGCAGGCGGGGCTCGTCGTGGCGGCGAACTGAGACGGCTGAGATGGTCGAGCCGTTCACCGACATCGATCCCGACCGGGTCCGCGCCCGGCTGGCGGAGTTCGAGGCGCAGCTGCCGGCCGGCGCCGAGGTCCTCGTCGCCTGCAAGTACGTGCCCTGCGCGGCGATGGGGGCGCTCGCCGAGGCAGGGGTGAGGATCGTCGGTGAGAACCGCCTCGGCGATCTCGAGGAGAAGCGGGCCCGCTGGGGCGACGCGTTCACATGGGACTTCATCGGCAACGTCCAGAGCCGCAAGGTGCGCGACATCCTCCCGCTGGTCCGGCTGATCCACTCGGTCCACTCCGAGAGCGTCCTGACCCAGCTCGGTAAGCACGGGAACGAGCGGACCGAGGTCCTGATCCAGGTCAACGTCGCCGGTGAGCAGGGCAAAGGGGGGGTCGCGCCGGATGCGCTCGCGGCGACGATCGCCACTTGCCCGGTCCGGGTGGTCGGGCTGTCGACGATGCCGCCGTTCACCGACGACCCGGAGCGCTCCCGTCCGCACTTCGCGCGGCTCGCCGAGCTCGCCGCCGAGCACGGGCTCGGGCGCCTTTCGATGGGGACGACCCAGGACTGGAGGGTCGCGGTCGAGGAGGGCGCGACGACGATCAGGATCGGCAGCGTCCTCTTCGACTGACTTGCAAGCGGGCCGTCGCGACCCGCGGCGGTTGCCCTCGCCGTGCGGGTCGCGTCATACTGCCCGCAGGACTTCGCCCCGGTCGGGCGAAAGAGCGCGACATGGCCGTACGCGATACATGGAACAGGGCCCTCGTCTACTTCGGCCTCGCCGAGGATCACGACTACCGCTACGAGGACGACTACGACCCCTACGAGCCCGACACGGTCAGCGAGGAGGTCGCACCGGCGCCGCGCCGGCAGCGGGCCACCTCGGCCTCGAACGTGCGCAGGCTGCGCCGCGAGGAGCAGCCCGCCGACGACATCGACGACATCTTCGCCGAC
>DASSEM010000063.1:0-29188 GCA_035695265.1 Solirubrobacterales bacterium | reverse complement strand
AAACCTGATCGGCGAGATGGAGGCGCGCTACCAGGTGATGGGCGAGCTCAGGGCCCGCAACCTGGTCGAGCTGAACCGGGCGCGCAAACGCGTCGGTGAGCCGCCGCTCCCGCACGTTCTGTGCGTGATCGACGAGCTCGCCGACCTGATGATGGTCGCGCCGGGCGAGGTCGAGGACTCGATCATCCGGCTCGCCCAGAAGTCGCGGGCGGTCGGGATCCATCTGCTGCTCGCGACCCAGCGGCCCTCGACCGACGTGATCACCGGCACGATCAAGGTCAACATCCCGGCCCGGATCGGGTTCGCGGTCGCCTCCCAGGTCGATTCGCGCGTCATCCTCGACCAGGGCGGGGCGGAGTCACTGCTCGGCCAGGGCGACATGCTGTTCCGGCCGGTCGGCTCGTCGAAGCTGCAGCGCGTCCAGGGTGCCTTCGTCACCGAGGAGGAGATCGCCCGCGTCGTCTCGTTCTGGTCCAAGCAGGGCGAGCCCCGCTTCGATCAGGAGCTGCTCGCCGAGAAGCCGGCCGTCGACGTCGACGGCGATGGTGGCGGCGAGTTCTCGCCCGACGAGGACGACCTGCTCGAGGACGCGATCCGGATCTGCGTGGAGACGGAGACCGCGTCGGTATCGATGATCCAGCGCCGCCTGCGGGTCGGCTACACGCGGGCGGGGCGGTTGATCGACATGCTCGAGCGCCGTGGCGTCATCTCCGGCTACGAGGGCTCGAAGCCGCGCCAGGTCCTGATCGGCGCCGCCGACATCCCGCGGATCCTCAGCGGCGGCGGGGGCGAGAGCGCCGAGATCGAGACCGTCGGGGGCTGACCTTTCAAAGGCCGCTGCCGCCCGGTACCGGGCGGCCCGGCTCGCAATACTGGGCGGCCGATGAACCCCCCGGAGCAAGCTGGAGCGCCCGGCATCGGGCCGACGCTGAAGGACGCGCGCCGGCGTCTCGGCATGGACATCAAAGAGGCCGAGGAGCGGACGAAGATCCGCACCCGCTACCTGCGGGCGCTCGAGGCCGAGGACTGGGAGGTGCTGCCCGCGCCCGCCTACGTGCGGGGGTTCCTGCGCGCATACGGCCAGATCCTCGGGCTCGACGGCGCCGCCCTCGCCGACCGCTACCGGCGGAGCTACGAGGAGCCGGCCGCTGCCGCCGCTGCCCCGCCGGAGCCGGTGCTCCGCAACCGCCGCCCCTCCGGCTCGCGCCCGCCTTCGCGGGGCGGGTGGATCGTCGCAATCGGCGTCGCCGTCCTGATCCTGGTCGCGATCCTCGCGGTGATCGGGCTGACGTCGGACGACGGCGGGGACGACGCGCCACGGCCCAAGCCGGCGGCGAACGTGAAGGGCGAGGACGACAAGGGCTCCCGCGGTGGTGGTGATGGTGACGAGCGCAAGCCGATCGACCTCAAGCTCGAGCCGCTGACCACGACGCAGATCTGCCTCGTCGGGGGCGGCGACCCGCTGCTCGACTCCCAGGTCCTGGCGGCCGGGGCCACCGAGGAGTTCAGCGGCGAGAAGCGCTACCGGATCGATCTCGTCGGCGGCGGCTCGGCGAGGCTGGTCGCCGGCGACGAGGAGAAGAAGCTCGAGGCCGACGACGACGCGAGCTTCGAGGCCGACGACGAGGGGATCAGGGAGATCGAGTACGCGGGGCCGAACTGTCCGTGAGCGTCCGAGCCGGAATCGTCGTGACCGGGACCGAGGTCCTGTCCGGGCGCGTCACCGACCGTAACGGGCCGTGGGTGTCGGAGCGGCTCGGCGAGCTCGGCTGCGAGGTCGCGCAGATCGTCTGCGTCGGCGACCGCCACGAGGACCTGCGCTCCGCGCTCGCCTTCCTGCGCGACGCAGGCGTCGACCTGATCTTCACGACCGGCGGCCTCGGGCCGACCGCCGACGACCTCACCGCCGAGATCGTCGCCGGGTTCGCCGGCCGCGAGATGGTCCTCGACGAGGCGATGGAGCGGCGGATCGCCGAGATCGTCGCCGGCTTCGCGAAGCGCATGCGGTTCGATCCCGAAGCCCTGCGCGACGGGACCCGCAAGCAGGCGATGATCCCGGAGGGTGCGATCGCGCTCGATCCCGCCGGGACCGCTCCCGGGCTCGTCGTCGAGACCTCGGGGTCGGGGCCGCCGGTGGTCGTCCTGCCCGGGCCCCCGCGCGAGCTGCAGGCGATGTGGCCGGCCGCGCTCGCCGCCGCGCCGGTGACCGCCGTCCTGGCTCGCGCCGACAGCTACGAGGTCACGACGATGAAGATGTTCGGGATCCCCGAGTCGACGCTGGCCCGGACGCTGCGCGAGATCGGGCGGGACCTCGACCTCGATCCGCTGGAGATCACGACCTGCCTTCGCCGCGGCGCCGAGCTCGAGATCGACGTCCGCCACCGCGTGACCGACGCCGCCCTGCGCGAATCGCTGTTCGCCTCCCTCCGCGAGCGCCACGGCCGGTTCGTCTACACCGAGACGGGGGAGACGATCGACGGGCTCGTCGCGACGCTCCTCGCCGGGCGCTCGATCGGCGTCGCGGAGTCCTGCACGGGCGGGCTGCTGGCGGCGCGGCTCACCGACCTTCCCGGCGCCTCCGCGTACTTCAAGGGAGGCGTCGTCTCCTATGCCGACGCTGCCAAGACCGATCTCCTCGGCGTTCCGGCGGAGCTGATCGCGAGCCGTGGCGCCGTCTCCCCGGAGGTGGCGGTGGCGATGGCGGAGGGCGCGCGCGAGCGCTTCGACGCCGAGCTCGGGGTCGGGATCACGGGCATCGCCGGGCCCGGCGGGGGCAGCGAGGAGAAGCCGGTCGGCTACGTCTGCATCTGCGTGCTCGACGGGACCGGAAGCGTCCTCGCCCGCGACCCGCAGATCCCCGGCGGCCGCGACGACGTTCGCGACCGCTCGGTGAGCGTCGCGCTGCACATGATCAGGCGCCTGCTGCTCGGGGAGGATCTCCCGTTCTAGAGCCGTAGAGCTCCAGCATCCCGGCGAGCATCGCGTCGGGCGCCTCTTCCGGGAGCCAGTGGCCGGCATCGGGGACCACCTCGAGGCGGAGGTTGGGGGCGTTGGCGTCATGGCCGCGCTGCTGATCGGGCCGGATCACCGGGTCGGCGACGCCGACGAACTGGACGCACGGGGTCTCGAGGACCCGGTCGCGGTAGGCGCCCGAGGCGATCTCGCGGAGCTCGCGGGTGAGGAACGTGCGGTACAGGGCAACCGTGGCGGCGGCGCGGTCGGGCTCGCTCCATTGCGAGACGAACGCGTCCATCTCCGCGTCGCTCCAGGTGCGATCGGGGTCCATTGCGCTCGCCCTGAAGACCGTCCTCGTGAACGCGGGCACCCGCCGGACGACCTGGCCACCGACGAGCGGCAACGCGATCAAGGCCATGTAGGCGAGCCGGCGGAGCTGCTTGACGGCCGCGCCGGCGCCGCGCTCGGGCTCGACCCAGGGATGGCTCATGCCCGCCACCGCGAAGTGCGAGACGCGCTCGGGAGCCTCGAGGCAGACGAGGAAGCCGCAGAACCCGCCCCAGTCGTGACCGGCCAGGCGCACCCGCTCGTGCCCGAGCGCGTCCAGCAGCCAGATCACGTCGGCGGCGAGCTCCGCCTTCCGATAGCTCCCGCGCGGCGCCTCGGTCCAGCCGAAGCCGCGGAGGTCGGGGCAGTGGACGCGGTAGCGCTCGCTGAGCGGTCCGATCAGGCGGCGCCACGCATACCAGTGCTGGGGCCAGCCGTGGAGCAGCACGAGCGGCTCGGCATCAGCCGGTCCGGCGGAGGCGACGTGCATCCGGAGCCCGCGGACGTCGATGTAGGCATGCTCGAGCTCGGCCCCGGGGATCTCAGGCATCGTTCGGTCCACGGCCTGCAGCCTACGCGCCGGGGGAGAATCGTCACCGTCGCGGCACGATCCGGCACATTCGTCGGCCACCCACGCGTTCTCGTGGGCTAGCGTCGCCGTCATGGCTGACGGAGAGGATCGCGAGCGGGAGGCGGCGGAGGGCGAGCGTCCGGAGCGGATCCGGGCGTTCATCGCGCTCGACCCGCCGGCCACCGCCGCTGCTGCGATCGCCGCCTGGCAGCGGCGGGCGCTGCGCCGGCGCGACGAGCTGCGACCGATCGCATCCGGCTCGCTGCACATCACCCTCGCCTTTCTCGGCGACTGCGACCGCGACGGGATCGAGCGGGCCCATCATGCCCTCCTGCACGCGGCTGCGAGCCCCGCGCCGGTGCCGGTCCGGCTCGCGATGGCGCCGATCGGGCTGCCGAGGAGGCGCCCCCGGGTGGTCGCCTTCGCCGCCGAGAGCCCGGGCGCGGTGAGCCTGCATGACGACCTGGCAGGTGAGCTCGTGGCGGCGGGCCTGCTCGCGTCGGATGCGCGCCGGTTCCGGCCCCACCTGAGCGTCGCCCGGGTTCGCGGCGATCCCAAAGGCCAGGTGGGGCCACGAGGGCGTCGCGCGCGGGAGGTCCTCGCGGGCCTGCCCGCGCTGGCGGAGCGATCGGGACATACGTTCGATGCCGTCCGGGTCGCGCTCTACCGTTCTCAACTCGGGTCCCAGGCCGCCCGCTACAGCGTCCTGGCGGATGTCGACTTGCCGCACAGCGGCGGATGAGGTGATTCAGAGCATGGCAGCAAGCAAGCCAACCCCGATCGAGGCGGGCGCCAAGGACGCGAAGGCGAAGGACGCCGCCCTGAAGGCGGCCGTGACCCAGATCGAGCGCGAGTTCGGCCAGGGCGCGGTGATGAAGCTCGGCAGCGGCGCGGCGATCGACGTCGAGACGATCCCCACCGGGGCGCTCTCGCTCGACCTCGCGCTGGGCGTCGGCGGCGTCCCGAAGGGGCGCATCGTCGAGATCTTCGGCCCCGAGTCCTCCGGCAAGACGACGCTGATCTACCACATCATCGCCCAGTGCCAGGCACGGGGCGGGATCTGTGCGTTCGTCGACGCCGAGCACGCGATCGACCCCCTCTACGCACGCCGGATCGGCGTCGACACCGACGAGCTGCTGATCTCCCAGCCCGACTACGGCGAGCAGGCGCTCGAGATCGTCGACGTGCTGACGCGCTCGGGCGCCGTCGACCTGGTCGCCGTCGACTCGGTCGCAGCGCTGACGCCGCGGGTCGAGCTCGAGGGTCAGATGGGGGAGGTCCAGGTCGGCCTGCAGGCGCGGCTGATGTCGCAGGCCCTCCGCAAGCTGGCCGGCAACCTCAACCGGGCCAAGACCGTATGTCTGTTCACGAACCAGATCCGCGAGAAGATCGGCGTCAGCTTCGGCAGCCCCGAGACCCAGCCCGGCGGCCGGGCGCTGAAGTTCTACTCGTCACAGCGGCTCGACCTGCGCCGGATCGAGACGCTGAAGGAGGGCACGGAGGCGGTCGGCAACCGCGTCCGGGTCAAGGTCGTCAAGAACAAGGTCGCGGCGCCCTTCAAGCAGGCCGAGTTCGACGTCGAGTACGGGGCGGGGATCTCCAACCAGAGCTGCCTGCTCGACCTCGGCGTCGAGCACGACATCGTCACCAAGTCGGGCTCCTTCTTCTCCTACGGGGAAACGCGGCTCGGGCAGGGCAGGAACAACTCGAAGCAGTTCCTCGCCGAGAACCTCGAGCTGGCGGACGAGATCGAAGCCAAGATCTACGCCGCGGTCGGCGTCGAGCGGCCTGCCGGTCCGGCTCAGGTCGCCGCTCCCGCACCCCCCGAGGAGCAGGAGAGCGACGAGGCCGCGTAGGGCCTGGGGTCTGGGTCAGGTGGATCCGGACGACCGCGAGGTCCAGGATGCGCTCAGCCGGGCGCTGGCGACGCTGCGGCGCCGCGAGCGGACCGCCGCCGAGCTCCACCGCTGGCTGCGCGACCGCGGCTGCACGGAGGAGATCGCCGACGCGGCGGTCGCCGAGCTGGCCGAGATCGGCGAAGTCGACGACGAGCGCTTCGCGTACGCCTACGCCGCCGACAAGCGCGAGCTCGCGGGGTGGGGCGCGCACCGGATCGCAACGGCCCTGCGCGAGCGCGGAATCGGCGATGCGCTCGCCGAGCGCGCCGCGGCCGAGCCACGCGACGACGAGATCGAGCGCGCGGTCGGGATCGTGCTCAGCAAGGAGGGGGACCTGGGCGACGATCGGGCCCGGGCACGCGCCCTCGCGCACCTGACGAGACGCGGCTACGAGCATGAGCTCGCCTACGAGGCCGTCCGCAGAGCACAGCGGGAGGGCCGGCGGGCCGCCTGATGACGGGGGCACGGCGCCGACGCACTACCATCGTCGGAGGAGATGGAGCGGCGGGGCAGGAGAAAGCTTGCAAGCCGGAGCCGTCCGGAGAGCCCGCCGCTGTCATCGGCCGCGCCGGCCGCCGAATCCGGCCCCGACGGTGACTCGCGGGCCGAAGGCGGTGACGACCTGCGTGCCCGCCGCGACGAGATTGCCCGTCTGCAGGAGCGGGCCCTCCACGACGCCGAGGCAGCGCGACTGAAGCTCGCCGAGCTCGATCGGCGCGAGCAGGCGCTGGCCGACCGCGAGCGCAACCTCGAGGGCCAGGCCGAGGAGCTGAAGCGGCAGAAGCAGGTTCAGCGCAAGGAGCTCGAGCGGCTCTCGGGGCTGACCGCGACCCAGGCGAAGCAGATGCTGATCGCCGACGTCGAGCACGACGCCCGCCGCCAAGCCGGCCGCGTGCTGATCGAGGTCGAAGAGGAGGCGAAGCGCGAGGCCGACCGCCGCGCCCGCAACCTGCTTTCGATCGCGATGGGGCGGCTCGCCGGCACCCACGCGAGCGAGACGACGACCCGGCTGATCGAGCTGCCGAGCGAGGAGATGAAGGGCCGGATCATCGGCCGTGAGGGGCGCAACATCCGCGCGATCGAGGCGCTCACCGGCGTCGACGTGATCATCGACGAGACGCCGAACGCTGTGGTCCTCTCGAGCTTCGACGGCGTCCGCCGCGAGGTCGCCAGGCTGGCGCTCGAGCGGCTCATAGCCGATGGGCGGATTCAGCCGGCGACCATCGAAGAGGCATACGAGAAGGCGAAGGCCGAGGTCGAGCGCACGATGGTCGATGCCGGCGAGCGGGCCGAGCTCGAGGCCGGGGTCCACGGCATCGATCCGGAGCTGCTCGAGGTGCTCGGCAGGCTTCGCTTCCGTACCTCCTACGGGCAGAACGTGCTCGATCACCTCGTCGAGTCGTCCCAGATCGCCGCCACGATCGCCGCCGAGCTCGGTGCCTCGGTGGAGACCGCACGGCGGGCGACCCTGCTGCACGACATCGGCAAGGCGGTCAGTCATGAAGTTGAGGGCTCCCACGCCATCGTCGGCGCCTCGATGGCCCGCCGCAAGGGCGAGAGCGACGCGGTCGCCCACGCCATCGAGGCCCACCACAACGAGGTCGAGCCGAAGACGGTCGAGGCCGTGATCGTCCAGATCGCCGACGCCGTCTCCGGAGCCCGTCCGGGCGCGCGGGGCGAGGCGCTCGAGCATTACGTGACCCGCCTTCGCGACCTGGAGGAGGTCGCCGGCCGCCATCCAGGCGTCGAGAAGGTCTACGCGGTCCGGGCCGGCCGCGAGCTGCGCCTGATGGTCGATCCCGGGGTCGTCGACGACGAGGAGGCGGCGGTGATCGCGCGTCGGGCGGCCAAGGCGATCGAGAAGGAGCTCGACTACCCGGGCCGGATCAAGGTCACGGTCGTTCGCGAGACGCGAGCGACCGAATTCGCAGATTAGCGGCGACGATTCTGGCCGACGCTGAGCGATAGGATCGCGCCTGCCATGGCCGAGAGCCTCTTCTACATCGCCGGCGGCGCCCTGATCGCCGTCACGCTGATCCTCTCCCTGTTCGGGATGCGCAGCGACCGGTTCCCGTCGGGAAACGTGCTCGCTGTGGGCATCGCGGTCGTGTTCCTGCTCGTCGCCGCGACCGCGGTCGGCGCCGTCGAGCTCGCCCAGCACGAGGAGGGGGAGCGCCTCGAGGAGGCCAACGTCGAAGCCGACGCTGCCGAGGCCGAGGAGACGGCCGAGGGCGAGGAGGCGGGCGCGGCCCCGGCGCCGACGCCCGACGAGAAGGGCGGAACGGGCGCCGGGTCGGGCCTCGACGGCGCCCAGGTCTTCGTCTCGGTGGGCTGCGGGAGCTGCCACACGGTCGCCGAGCTCGGCAGCGACGCGACGGGCACCATCGGGCCGAACCTCGACAGCGCGCTCGCCGGCAAGGACGACGCGTTCATCGAGGAATCGATCGTCGACCCGAGCGCGGTCGTCGCGAAGGGCTTCCCGGACGGGACGATGCCGGCGAACTACGGCACCGAGCTCTCGCCCGAGGAGATCGACGCGCTCGTCGCCTTCCTCTCGAAGACGGCCGGCAACTGAACCGGGCGCCGGGCCCGGCGCCGCTACCCTGAGCCTCATGGAGACGACGACCGGCGCCCCGAAGCGGTTTCACGTGACCACGTTCGGCTGCCAGATGAACGAGCACGACTCCGAGCGGATGAAGGGGATGCTGGCAGCGCTCGGCTACGCCGAGGCGCCGAGCCGCGAGGAGGCCGATCTGATCCTCTTCAACACCTGCTCGATCCGCGAGTCGGCCGACAGCCGCTTCATCGCCCATCTCGGCGAGGCGAAGCGGCTCAAGCGAAACGACCCGGAGGTGGTCGTCGGCGTCGGCGGCTGCTGGGCGCAATCCGTCAAGCACGAGGTGTTCGAGCGTTTCCCGTTCGTGGACGTGGCATTCGGCCCGGGACAGATCCACAAGCTGGCGGAGTTCCTGAACAGCGACTCGTTGTCCGCCCAGGGCTTCTTCGAGTTCGAGGATTTCGCGGGCCACCTGCCGGCCCGTCGCGAACGTCGGTTCCAGGCCTGGGTCCAGATCTCGCAGGGCTGCAACTGCGCCTGCTCCTACTGCATCGTCCCCTCGACCCGGGGCCGGGAGGTGAGCAGGCCCGCGCCCGAGGTGGTGGGGGAGGCTCGCAATCTCGCCGCTGACGGCGTCCGCGAGATCACCCTGCTCGGCCAGAACGTCAACAGCTACGGTCGCGATCTTCGGGGCGCCGACCGCCGCAGCTTCGCCGAGCTTCTCCGGGAGCTCGACGCGATCGACGGTATCGAGCGGATCCGCTACACGAGCCCGCATCCCAAGGACATGAAGGAGGACGTGATCCTCGCCCACGCCGACTGTGCGGCGGTCTGCGAGCACATCCACCTGCCGCTGCAATCGGGGTCGAGCTCGATCCTGAAGGCGATGCGACGCACCTACGACCGCGGCCGCTACCTGGATCGGGTGGCGCTGATCCGCGAGCACCTCCCGGACGTGGCGCTGACGACCGACATCATCGTCGGCTTCCCGGGGGAAACGGAGGCAGATTTCGAGGCGACGCTCGAGGTGGTCGACGAGGTCGGCTACGACGGTGCCTTCACCTTCATCTTCAGCCCGCGGCGGGGGACCGAGGCAGCCGGCCTCGACGGCAAGGTGCCCCACCCGGTCAAGCGCGAGCGGATGGGCCGGCTCGTCGAGCTGGTGCAGCGGCGGGCGCGCGAGCGCAGCGAGCGGTTCGTCGGGCGCACGCTCGAGGTCCTCACCGAGGGCCCGAGCCGCACCGACGCGAGCCGGCTCCGGGGTCGCAGCCGCCACAACAAGGCAGTCAACTTCGAGGGGACCGCGAGCCCGGGCGAGCTGGTCGAGATCGAGATCGACAGCGCCACGTCCCAGACCCTGCTCGGCCACGAGGTCCTGCTCTCGCGCGCAAGCTGAGTGAGGCCGTCATGGCCGTGGTTGCGATCTTCGGGCCGACCGCCGCCGGCAAGACGGCGGTCGCGATCGAGCTGGCGGCGCTACTGCGCGACCGCGGCAACGATCCCGTCGCCGTCTCCTGCGACGCGATCCAGCTCTATCGCGGCCTCGAGGTCCTGAGCGGAGCTCCCGAAGCCGGCGAGCAAGAGCGACTCGAGCATCGCCTCGTGGCGATCGCACCGGTCAGCGAGGAGTTCAGCGCCGGTCGCTTCGCCGAGCGCGCTCGCGCCGAGATCGACGCCCTCCTCGCAGCCGGACGGACTCCGATCGTGGTCGGAGGCACGGGCCTCTACATGCGGGCGGCGATCGCCGAGCTCGACCTGCGACCGCCCGTCCCGGCCGGCGTCCGCGCCGGCGTCGAGGCGCTCGTGGCCGCGCAGGGTCCCGCCGCGGCCCACTCCGAGCTCGATCCGGACGTGGCGGCGCGAATCCACCCCAACGACCGCAAGCGGATCGCCCGCGCGCTCGAGCTCCAACGGGTCGGGATCGACCCGCCCGAGCGCGGCAACGAGCTTTGGACTGCACGCCTGCGGCATCCGACGGCGCTCACCGGGATCACCGTGGAGCGCGACGAGCTCACCGCCCGGATCGACCGCCGGGTCGATGCGATGGTTGCTGCCGGCGCGGCGGCGGAAGCCCGCGCCGCCCTCGACGCCGGAGCCTCACGCACCGCCCGCGCCGCGCTCGGCTTCGACGAGCTCCTCGCCGGTGACCTTGCCGCCGTGAAGTCCGCCCACCGCCGCTATGCCCGGCGACAGGTCACGTGGATGCGGAGAATGGAGGGGATCGAGGTGATCGACCGAACCGGCCGCGGCGATCACGAGGTGGCCGCGGCGATCCTCGCGATCGCCGACCGTGGACCCGGGGGTGGCTAGTCGCCGGCCCCGTTGCCGCCGGCCCCGGCCGGAAGCACGCCGCGATCGGTCATCACGTGGTCGATCAGCCCATAATCGCGGGCCGCTTCAGCGGTGAAGAAGCGGTCGCGCTCCATGTCGTCGTGGATCTGCTCGACGGTCTGGCCGGTGTGCTTTGAGTAGATCTCCTCGACCCGGCGGCGCAGGGCCAGGGTCTCGCGGGCGTGGATCTCGATGTCGGTGGACTGACCCTCGAAGCCGCCCGAGGGCTGGTGGTTGAGGATGCGCGAATTGGGCAGGGCCATCCGCTTGCCCGGGGTGCCGCCCGCAAGCACGAGCGAACCCATCGACATCGCGATCCCGAAACAGATCGTCTGCACGTCGCAGCGGACGAACTGGATCGTGTCGTAGATCGCGAGGCCCGAGTAGACGACCCCGCCCGGTGAGTTGATGTAGAGCGAGATGTCCTTGTCGGGGTCGTCGGACTCGAGGTGGAGGAGCTGGGCGACGATCAGGTTCGAGACCTGGTCGTCGATCTCGGTGCCCAGCACGACGATGCGCTCCGAGAGCAGACGGGAGTAGATGTCGTATGAGCGCTCACCGCGCGAGGACTGCTCGATTACGGTCGGCACCATCGGCATCTGCGGGACCTCCTGCTCGGGATCGGATCTGCTCCTACGGGAGGAAGGCTATCGGTGACCGTGTGGCGGGACGGCATACTTCGCGCCGATGAAGTTCGCGAAGTGGCAGGCGCTCGGCAACGACTACGTCGTGCTCGAGGCCGAGGACCTGCCGTTCGAGCTGACCGCCGAGCGGACCCGGACGCTCTGCGAGCCGCACCTCGGGATCGGCTCCGACGGCATCCTGCTGCTCTCGCGGCCCGCCGACGCGGGCTCCCATGTCGCCGAGCTGCGGATCCTCAACCCGGACGGCTCGGAGGCCGAGCTCTCGGGCAACGGGGTGCGCGAGGCCGTCCTCTACCTGCGGGAGGCGGGCTGGACCGATCACGACCAGTTCACGATCCTGACCGCCGCCGGCGAGATCAGTCCGCGGCTCACCGGCCCGGACTCGGCCCGGGTGGCTATGGGGCGGGCGGCCACCGTCTCGGCCGACCACCCGAACGGCAAGCCCGATGGAGTCGGCCGGATCGACGTCGGCGGCGTCGAACGCGAGTACCAGCACGTCTCGATCGGCAATCCCCAGTGCGCGATCGAGGTCGTCGACGGCCTCGAGGAGCTCGACCTGGCGGCGATCGGCCCGGCGATCGAGCGGGCACCGATCTTTCCGAACCGCACCAACGTGAGCTTCTGGCAGGCCGACGGCGCCCACATCCGGGCCCGGATCTTCGAGCGCGGGGTGGGGGAGACCCTGTCGTCCGGCACCGGCGCCTGCGGCGCCGCGGTAGCCGCCCACCTGCGCGGCGCCACGAGCCCGATCACGGTCGCCCTCGACGGCGGCGAGCTCGAGGTCGAGATCGGGAAGGATCTGGAGATCCACCTCACCGGCACCGCCGAGCCCGTCTTCAGCGGCGAGCTCTCGGCCGCGATGGTCGAGCGGCTGGCGCGGCTCTAGGCGTTCGGGGCGCCTCGGGGCAGACCGGCGACGTTTAAACGCGTCCCAGCGGGCCGAAATCCACCCCGGTCAGCCCCTCCGAGAGTCGCCAGAGCCGGCCGGCCGCATCCGGGTCGGCGGCGCGGCCGCTCCGTCCGACCAGGTGCGGGTGGCCGTGCTGCTCACCGATCCCGTCGGGACCGTAGTAGTCGTCGCCACGGACGCCGGGCGCCGTGGCCGCGTACAGGGTCGGCAGCGCGCCCATCGAGTCGCTCTGGCCGAGGACCAGGTTGCCGACCAGCATCACCGGCTTCAGAAGCCGCCCCGCCCGGCCGAGGCCGACGCCGGCCGTCTGCAGGTTCGTCGCCGCGTACCCGGGGTGGGCGGCGGTCGCGATCAGGCCGGTCCCGGCGGCTTCGGCCCGGCGTGCCAGCTCGAGGGTGAACAGGAGGTTGGCCAGCTTCGACTGCCCGTAGGCCGGCCAGCGCATGTAGCGACGCCGCTCCCAGTTGAGATCGTCGAAGCTCATCGACCCGGCCCGGTGGGCCATGCTGCTCACGGTCACGACCCGCGGCTCTGCGGCCTCCAGGAGCTTCCCGATCAGCCTCCCGGTCAGGGCGAAGTGACCGAGGTGATTGGTCCCGATCTGAAGCTCGAAGCCATTCCTGGTCTCGAGCCGCGGCGGCGCCATGACGCCGGCGTTGTTGACGAGGACGTCCAGCGGGCTGGGCCGGCCTGCGACCGCAGCAGCCGCTGACTCGATCGATGTGAGATCGGCGAGGTCCAGCCCGACGATCTCGAGGCGGCCTCCGGGATGGGCGGCGAGGATCTCGCTCCGGGCACCCTCGGCCTTCGCGGCACTCCGGCAGCCCATCAGGACCGTCGCCCCGGCACCGGCGAGCTCCTTCGCCGTATGCAGCCCGATCCCGCTGTTCGCTCCGGTGACCAGGATCGTCCGTCCGCTCTGGTCGGGGATGTCGGCTGCCGTCCACTTGTCGCTCGTCGAGCCCATCGCTGCTCCTCGGGAACCGCCGTCGCTGAAGCCTAGATAGCCTCAGCCGCCCGATCCCGGATCGCTTCCGCAACCGACCGCAAGGAGCAATGAGTTGGCCCTGACCGATCCCTCGAAGCGCCTCGAAGCGATCCCTCCCTACATGTTCGCCGAGCTCGAGCGCAAGGTCGCGGACAAGCGGGCGGCGGGAATCGACGTGATCAGCCTCGGGATCGGCGACCCCGACATGCCGACCTACGAGCACGTCGTCGAAGCGATGCAGGGCGCGGTCGCCGACCCCGGCAACCAGAAGTACCCGTCGAATCGCGGGCGGGCCGAGTTCCGCGAGGCGTTCGCCGGCTTCTACCGCGACCGATTCGGGGTCACGATCGACGCCGAGTCGGAGGTGATCCCGGCGATCGGGGCGAAGGAGTGCATCTACAACCTCTGCTTCGCCTTTCTCGATCCGGGCGACGTCGCGCTCGCCTCCGATCCCGGCTACCCGGTCTACACGGGCGGACCGGTGCTCGCCGGCGCCCAGGTCGAGGTCCTGCCGCTGGTTCCCGAGCTCGGCTTCGCCCCCGATCTCGACGCGATCGAGCCGGCGGCGCTGGAGCGCGCCCGGCTGCTCTTCCTCAATTATCCGAACAACCCGACCGGGGCGGTCGTTCCGGACGAGCTCTTCGCGCGGGTCGTCGAGCTCGCCCGCGAGCACGAGATCCTCGTCGTCCACGACAACGCCTACTCGGAGACCACCTACGACGGATACGTCGCGCCGAGCTTCCTGCAGACGCCCGGGGCGAAGGAGGTCGGGGTGGAGGTCTTCAGCCTGTCAAAGGGCTTCAACATGACCGGCTGGCGCTGCGCGGCGATCCTCGGCAACGCCGCTGCGATCAGCACCTACTGGCGCCTGAAGACGAACATCGACTCGGGCCTGTTCGAGGCGGTGCAGCTCGCCGGGGTGGCGGCCCTCGAGGGTCCACCCGAGCCGCTGCGCGAGATGAACGCGCTCTACGCCCGGCGGCGCGATCTGGTCGTCGACGCGCTGCGCGAGATCGGCGTCGAGGTCGAGGCCCCGAAGGGGACGATCTACGTCTGGGCCCCGGTTCCCGACGGCCACACCTCGACCTCCTTCTGCGAGCACGTCCTCGAGCAGGCCGCGGTGGTGATCTCACCGGGATCGATGTACGGGCCGAGCGGCGAGGGCTTCTTCCGGATCTCGCTGACGACGCCCGACGAGCGCCTCAGCGAGGCGGTCGAGCGGATGCGCGAACATCTGAGCTGAGCGCGATGCAGAGTTCCCCGGTCAGATACGTTCGCAGCGAGGATGGCCGGCACATCGCCTACCGGACGATCGGCAGCGGCAACCAGGACTACCTGATCATCCTGCCGAGCCTCGGGACCATCGAGCTGCTCACCATGCCGCCCGCGAAGCGGCTCATGCGTGGCTACACGGAGCACTCGCGGCTGATCTCCTTCGATCGCCGCGGCGCTGGGCTGTCCGATCCCGTGGAGGTCCCGGCGACGCTCGAGGAGCAGATGGCAGACGTCAACGCCGTCCTCAACGCCTGCAGCACCAACCTGGTCGTACTCGAAGCGCAGGCGGAGGCCGCGATGCTGGCTGTCCTCTACGCCGCCACCCACCCGGAGCGGGTCAGCCACCTGATCCTCATGCATCCGATGGCGCGGATGACCGCCGCCCCGGGATACGACTGGACCTGGGCCGACGAGGAGACGCGCGAGCGGGACTTCGTCCGGCCGATGCTGGCTCGCTGGGGAACCGGGGAGAACGGCGTCGACGCATCCCCGATCCTCGCCGCGACGGATCCCGACTTCAAGGAGTGGTGGGGGAGATGGGAGCGCCTTGGCTCCTCACCGGGGACCATGGAGAAGCGCATGTCCCTGATCGCGAGGATGGACGTCCGCGCGATCCTGCCGCGCGTCCAGGCGCCGACCCTGGTGCTGGATCGCCCGGCGGCGCTGGCGATGGACTCCCGGCACGCCCACTACTTCGCCGAGCGCATCCCCGACGCCGACCTGGTCGAGCTTCCCGGCCGCGACGCGATCTCGTTCGGCGACGACTTCGAGGCCTACGCGGTAGCGGTCGAACGGTTCGTGACCGGGGCGGTCGCGCCCCGGCGGGAGGAGCGGGCGCTTGCCACCGTCATGTTCACCGACATCTGCCGATCGACCGAGATCGCCGCCGAGCAGGGTGACCGCCGCTGGCGCGACCTGCTCGAGCGTCACGACCGGCTCACCCGCGAGCTCGTCGGCGCCTATGGCGGCGTCCCGGTCAAGTCGACCGGGGACGGCTTCCTCGCGACGTTCGACGGGCCCGCACGGGCGCTGCGGTGCGCCACCGAGATCGGCGATCGGGTTGGCGACCTCGGAATTGAGATCCGCGCCGGGCTTCACACCGGCGAGGTCGAGCTGATCGGCGCTGACGTCGGCGGCATGGCGGTCCACATCGGCGCCCGGATCGGCGCCCTCGGCGGGCCCGGCGAGGTCCTCGCCTCTTCGACCGTCCGCGATCTCGTCGTCGGCTCCGGGATCGAGTTCGCTGAACGTGGCTCCCACTCGCTGAAGGGCGTCCCCGGCGAGTGGAAGCTGTTCGCGGTCGACTCGGTCTGAGTCCTCGGCTAGTCGCCGATGAAGTAGTACGGGTTCGGCAGCTTGTACGCCTTGTCGGCGTGCCCGCCCTTCAGATCGCTGTCCTGGTCACCGACGTTGAGGACGATCCGGTAGCCCTCGTCCTCGATCTCGTCTCGTGCGCCCGACTTGTACGGGACCGTCCCGTGAGCATCCGATGGCCTCAGGACGAGCTCCCTCCAGCCGCTGTAACCGGCGGCCGTCAGGTTCGCCTCGGTCCGCTCGCGAACAACCGACAGGTCGGGACGGCCGGTGATGAAGAAGACGGAGACCCGCAGGTCGCGCGCGTCCTCGAACAGCTCCAGGGTCGCGTCGATCGCGGGGGCGTCGGCGGCGAACAGGCTGGTCGCGAGCGCCGCCGACGCATCGCTGAAGCCGTTGTCGGCCAGGTCCTCGTAGTTGGAGAGCGACGTCTCGTCGATGTCGAGGACCATCGCGAGCTTCGGCTTCCTGCAGGGCTTCGCCTTGTGCCTGGCGCAGCGCTTCTCGGCCCGCCTGCTGAGCTTGGCGACGCGGCGATCGAGGTAAGCCTGCGCCTTGCTCCCGACCTTGTCGAGGTCCGACTCGTAGCGGCCGGAGTCGTGGTAGCGGACGAGCTCCGCCGGCAGGTCGCCGGCGCCGACGGTCCCGTGCATGCCGATCCGCGGCAGCCCGACGCCGGTCGGGCGGATCGTGGCGATCTTCGTCTTGCCGTCACCGTCACCGCCGCCCGCAACGGCATACCCGGCGGCGATCAGGCCGGTCGCGACGAGCGCGAGCAGCAGGTAGTCGAGCGTCCTTCTTCTCATCGCGGCCTCCGTAGCCCTGACGGGGAAAGGGAAAGTTCGGCCAGCCAGCCTATCCGGATCCGAGCGCGACTCCTACACTTGGCCCATGGCAGACGCCGATGAAACGAATGCCAACGGCACCCTGCCGGCAACCGGCCTGCGCAATCCGCGCGCCCGTCAGCGTGCGGTGGCGATCGGGGTCGCTCGCGGGATCCCCGGCGAGGACGCTGAGCTCGACGAGCTCAGCGAGCTCCTGCGCACGGCCGGCGTCGCGACCGAGGCGCGGATGGTGCAGCAGCGCGCCGATCCCGATCCCGATCGCTACTTCGGGCGTGGCAAGCTCGACGAGCTGAAGACGGAGATCGCGCGCTCCGGCGCCAACCTCGTCGCCTGCGACGACGAGCTCGCGCCACGCCAGGAGCGCAACCTCGAGGCGGCGCTCGGCGTCCCGGTCATCGACCGGACCGCCGTGATCCTCGACATCTTCGCCGACCACGCCCACAGCGCCGCCGGCAAGCTCCAGGTCGAGCTCGCTCAGCTCGAGTACAACCTCGCCCGGATGCGCGGCCTGTGGACCCACCTCGAGCGCCTCGGAGCGGGCCGGATGGACGGCGGGATCGGCACCAGGGGCCCGGGCGAGTCGCAGATCGAGACCGACCGGCGCCTCGCCCGCAACCGGATCGCCGCGCTCCGGCGGGAGCTCCGCTCGGTCGAGCGCAACCGCGAGACGATGCGGACGGAGCGACGGCGCTCGGCGATCCCGACCGTGGCGCTCGCCGGTTACACCAACGCCGGCAAGTCGACGTTGCTGAACGCGATCACCGGCGCCGGCGTGGGAGTCGGCGACCGCCTCTTTCACACCCTCGACCCGACGACGCGCTCGTTCGAGCACGACGGACGCCGTTACCTGCTCACCGACACCGTCGGGTTCATCCGCAAGCTGCCCCACCAGCTCGTCGACGCCTTCAAGGCGACCCTCGAGGAGACGACGCTCGCCGACCTCATCGTCCACGTCGTCGACGGCTCCGCACCGGCGGCGAGCCGAGCCGCGGCGATGGCGGCCGTCGACGCCGTCCTCGAGGAGATCGGCGCCGGCGCGACGCCCCGGATCGTGGCCTTCAACAAGCTGGACCTGCTCGACGACGAGGGGCGCCGCGACCTCCTGGTCGGCCACCGGGACGGGATCGGCCTCTCCGCTGCCACGGGGGAGGGGCTCGAGGGGCTGCTCGACGCGGTCGCCGAGGCCTTCGCCCGCACCCTCGAGCCGGTCGAGCTCCTGATCCCATACGGCGAAGGCGCGACCCTGAACGAGCTGCACGAGGTCGCCGGCAAGCTCGAGCGCGAGGACCGCGGCGACGGCGTTCTCATCCGTGCCCGGGTCCCGAGCCGGCTCGCCCACCGCTTCCGCGATTACGCGGTGGACGGCCGGCCGGCCGCCTGACGGGTGGAGCTGCGGGTCCGCCTGCTCGAGCCGGGCGCAACGCTGCCGAGTCGCGCCCATGAGGGCGACGCCGGGCTCGACCTCCGCGCCGCCGAGCCGGCCGTGCTCGGGCCCGGCGAGCGCGCCTCGATCGGGACCGGGGTTGCGGTCGAGATCCCGGCCGGACACGCCGGCCTCGTGCTGCCACGTTCCGGCCTCGCCCTCCGCCACGGGATCTCGATGGTGAACGCCCCGGGGCTGATCGACTCCGGCTACCGGGGCGAGCTCCGCGTCCTCCTGCTCAACACCGACCGCGAGGACCGCTTCGAGATCGAACCCGGCGACCGGATCGCGCAGCTCCTCCTCGTTCCGCTCACCGCGCTCGATCCGATCGAGGCGCCCGAGCTCTCGGAGAGCTCGCGTGGCGAGCTCGGCTTCGGCTCGAGCGGGATCGACTGAGCCAGGCACTCAGCCGCGCTCGGCGGCGGCGGCGGCGCCGCGGTGGGCGGCCTCCTCGAGGCGGTCGTCGAGCGGCTCGAGCTCGGGCCGGACACCTGCGCGGCGGGCGATCGCCCGGGCGATCAGCTCATCGGCCAGCCAGGCGTTCTTCGGCAGGAGCGGGCCGTGCAGATAGGTGCCGATCAGGTTGCCGGCGACGATGCCCTCGTGGCCGTCGCGGCCGTTGTTGCCGTGGCCGTGGAGGACCCGCCCAAGCGGAGTCCCGCCCTCACCGACATAGGTCCGCCCCCCGTGGTTCTCGAACCCGGCGAGGACGCGCGGCCCCGATCCGAGGTCGACCTCGATCGCGACGTTGCCGATCAGCCGCGGACCGGGTTCGCGAACGGTGTGCAGGGGGGCGATTCCGAGCCCCTCGATCCGCTCGTCGCCGAGCTCGTAGTAGGCGCCGAGGAGCTGGTATCCACCGCAGACCGCGAGGGCGACAGCGCCGCCCGCCACCGCTTCCGCGAACGCGTCGCGCTTGGTCGCGACGAGGTCGTGGGCGACCATGCGCTGGTCGCGGTCCTGACCGCCGCCGATGTAGATCAGATCGTGGGCATCGGGGTCGAAGCGCTCGCCGCTTCCGGCGGCGGCGTACGCGAACCCGATCCCCCGCCAGCGGCAGCGCCGCTCGAGGAAGAGCACGTTGCCGCGGTCGGCGTAGATGTTCATCTGGTCGGGGTAGAGCGCCAGCAGCCGCAGCTCAGCCATCGCGTGCCTCCATCATGATCGCCACCGAGTCCTCGTACTCGAGCGTGCTCGGCAGCCGATCGCAGCCGACGATCCAGAGCCCGGCCGCGTCCGAATCGCGGTCGAGCTCGGCGAGCGAGAAGCGATCGAGGTGGACCTCGTGACGGCTCTCGGTCAGCGTCCCATCCGGGGCGACGAGCTGGCGCAGTCGCACCATCGTCAGCGTCCCAGGAGCGATCGTGACCTCGACTGGAAGGCTCGAATGGGTCCAGCCGTCGGCCTCGCGAACGTCAGGCACGGGTTCCGGCCGGCCCGATCCGACCGGGAGGGGCTCCGCGACGACGACCGCACAGAGGCGCCCGCCGGGCTCGAGATGGCGCCGCACGGAGGCCAGCATCCGCCGGCGCCCGGTGGCGCCACCGAGGATGTGCAGGAGCTGCATCGGGGCGAGGACCAGCGAGAAGCGCTCGTCGACGCGGAGCGATCGGACGTCGGCACAAGCGGTCCCCACCTCGAGGCCGCGGTCGGCTGCCCGGCGCCGGAGCGCTTCGAGCAGGGTCTGCTCGAAGTCGACCGCGGTCACCGCGTGGCCGGCCGCCGCGAGCTGAAGCGAGACGCGGCCGGTGCCGGCCCCGAGGTCTGCGATGCGCCCATCCCGCTCGGCGGCGAGCCGCTCGAACAGGGGAAGGTCGGCCGTGAAGCCGCCGTTCTCAGCGTCGTGCCAGGCGACCGGATCCCCGCCCCGTCCGGTCGCGGCCTCCGACCCCAGGCCGGCCCTCATCGCCAGAACTCCGCCGCGAGGCCGCGCTTCGCCAGCAGGGTGCGGAGCTCGATCAGCGCCGTGTAGGTGGGAAGGGCGAACAGGCGAGGGCCTGCTGATTCCAGGGCGCGGTCAAGCGCGACGCCGATTCCGTCGACCACCTCGATCCGCTCGGTCGGCCAGCCCGCGTACTTGAGCCGCAGGGCGATCTCGGCGGCGCGCGTTCCCGTGCAATGGACGCGGTGCGCCGTGCCGGCCAGCAGCTCGAAGTCGGCGTCCCAGATCCACGACACGTCGCGGCCGTCGGCGATGCCGTCGTTGAGCGCGATCCAGAGGTCGAGCCCGGCGTCGCTCCGCTCCGCCTCGAGCCGCAGCGTGCGCAGGACCTCGTTGGCGCCGGCCGGGTTCTTGATCAGGAGGATCGAGAGCGATCGCTCGCCGACCGTGATCGTCTCGACCCGGCCGAAGGCGGCGCGGACCGAGCCGAGGCCGGCGCGGATCAGCTCGCCGGGGACGTCGAGCCGCTCCGCGGCGGCGATCGCCGCGAGTGCGTTGTAGACGTTGTAGAGCCCGGGGAGCGGGAGCTCGATCTCGAGCTCGCCGCGGGCGGACTGCGCCGTGAATCGCGAGCCATCGACCCCGCGCAGCTCGATCGCGGTGGCGTGGACGTCCGGGGTTGGCCGGTCGGCGCCACAGCTCGGGCAGCGGTAATGGCCGAGGTGGCCGACGAAGGCGCGCTCGTAGGTGTAAGGGCTCCCGCAGCGCCGGCAGTGCTTGGCATCGAACGCGTGCTGAAGCTCGGCCACCGCCTGGCCGGGGTCCTCGATACCGAAGAAGGTGACACCGTCGCGGCGGCGCAGATCGCCGTCGCGGCCGAAATCGGCGATCAGCGGGTCGTCGGCGTTCAGCACCAGCCCGATCCGGCCTTCGCGGGCTGCGATCACGCTCGCCCACTCGTCGGCGAGCCGCTCGAGCTCGCCGTAGCGGTCGAGCTGGTCGCGGAACAGGTTGCCGAGGACGAGCAGGGTGGGGGAGAGATCCTCGACGATCCGCGGAAGCCACGCCTCGTCGACCTCGAAGAGCCCCTCCTCGCCACCGCCCTCGATCAACGCCGTCGCCACGCCCCAGGCCATGTTCGAGCCCGCCCGGTTGTGGACCGGGTCGCGGCCGGCCGCCTGCAGCGCCGCCGCCAGCATCCCCGCGGCGGTCGTCTTGCCGTTGGTGGCGCTGACCACCGTCCGCGGGCCGCTGAGACGGGCTCCCAGCCGGCGGAGCGCATCCGGCGCGGTCCGCAGCAGCATCCGACCCGGAAGAGTCGTGCCGCCGCCGCGGCCGCTGCGCCGGCTGAGCGCTCCCACGACCCGGGCCGCCGCCACCTTGGCGGCGAAGATGCCTCCGCAGCTTCCTCCGCTTCGCGTCCGGGAGCGGCGGTTGGGGTCCGCGGCTGTCACGCGGCCCCGGCCGGAGGCGCGATCAGCTCGAGGGCGCCGGCGAGCACGCTGACCCGCATCGGCAGCGACGTCAGCGCATCCCCGTCGGCGTAGACGTCGAACGGCCGATCGGCGGTGACCTCGACGACGCCTCCCCGCAGCGTCGTCACGTCGTCGCGCTCGACGTGCGTGCCCTTGAAGACCTGCGGCAGGCCGGTCAGGAACCGGAGCTTGGAGACGTCGCCGGTGATCACGACGTCGAGCTGGCCGTCGTCGAGCCGGGCATCGGGCGCCACGAACATGCCGCCGCCGTAGGCCTTCGAGTTGGCGACCGCGACCGAGTAGCCGCGGATCTTCCTCGCCACTCCGTCGACGGTGACCTCGAACTCGGCGGGGCGCCACTGCCACAAGGCCTTGATCGCCGCATAGGCATAGACGAGGGCACCGCTGACGATGGTCGTCTCGTTCGCGATCCGGTTCGCATCGGAGTCGAAGCCGCAGCTCGCGATGCAGAGGAAGCGCTCACCGTTGGTCTCGCCGACGTCGATCGACCGCCGGTTGCCGGCGGCGAGGACGGCAACGGCGGCCTCCGGCTCGGTCGGGATGCCGACGACCCGGGCGAGGTCGTTCCCGCGACCGCCGGGGATCACCCCGAGCGCGGTGCCGGTGCCGGCAAGGGCCCCTCCGACCTTGCCGATCAGCCCGTCGCCGCTGACGACGACCGGTACCTCGCCGCGCCTCGAGGCCTCGAGCGCCGCCTCGCAGCCCTGCTCGATCCCACTCGTCATCACGAGGCTGTGCCGCATCTCCCGGCGGTCGAGCTCCGCCCGGATCGCCGGCAGCCGCTTCAGCGCCCGGCCCTTGCCTGCCGACGGGTTGACGAGCAGGCAGTAGCCGGCCGCGGCGGACTCGGGATCGCTCACCATGTCACTCACCTTTGCGGGCCACGAAGTAGGAGCCGCGGCCGATCCGGCCCGACGTGACCGCCACCATCCCGTGTCGGCCGAAGCCCCGCTCGAGTACGGATTCAGGGGTGTAGAAGGGGGTCTGATCGCCGGAGCTGGCGGCGACGATCGCGTGGCCGCCGTGGCGCAGCACCCGGGCGATCTCGGCGAAGAACGGGGGCATGTTGAGGAGCGTCACGAGGTCGAAGTCGCCGTCCCCGTAGGGCAGCGCGGCGGCATCGGCGACCCGGAACGCCACCCGGCCCTCCGGATCGAGGCCGACCTTGGCCTTCGCGCGCCGGATCATCTCCTCGGAGACGTCGACGCCGCGGACCGCGGCATACGGAAACTCGCGGGCCACGAAGAGCGCCGCGACCCCGGTCCCGGTGCCGATGTCGAGCGCCCGCTCGGGGCGCCGGTCGATCTTGGTCACGGCCACAGCCAGCGACGCCAGGTGACCGGCGCCGGGGGCGCCGGTCCGCTCGTCCCAGTTGATCGCCCGCTCGTCGAAGTACGCGGTCATCGGCCGACGCAGAAGCGGCCACAGCCAGGGCGCGTGCGCGACGGTCGCATTCAGGGCGCGACCGACCAGATGCACCCGCGTCGAGGTCGGCCCGCTGCCCTCGTTGCTCTCCGGAGGGATGGCCACGGCGCCATGATCGCAACCCGTTAGGCTGCCGCGCGTGCTGAACCGGATCGCGATCACGGCTGCGCTGGCACTCGCCTGCGGTTCGCTGCTGGCGGCGTGCGGCGACGGCGACGAGACCGCCACCAGCGCGGCGACCGGCGCCGAGGGCCCCTGCGAGGACGTCGAAGCGCCACCGCCGAAGCAGAATGCCGATCTGCCGCCGCCCAAGGCCGACGCGCCGACCGCGGACGGGGTCGTCTTCGACACGAGCTGCGGCAGCTTCACCGTCACCTTCGACGACCGGGCGCCGAAGACCGCCGCGTCGTTTCAGTACCTGGCGGAGGAGGGCTTCTACGACGGCACGGTCTTCCACCGGGTAGTCCCCGGATTCGTGATCCAGGGGGGCGATCCGCTCGGCTCCGACCCGCAGCGGGCCGGCACGGGCGGCCCCGGCTACCACGTCGACGAGAAGCCCCCGGCCGATCTCTCCTACACCGAGGGGCTCGTCGCGATGGCGAAGAGCGAGGTCGAGCCGCCGGGGCGATCCGGCAGCCAGTTCTACGTCGTCACCGGCGCCGACGCCGGATTGCCGCCCGACTACGCGCTGGTCGGCGAGGTGACCGAGGGCATGGAAACCGTCGTGGCGATCGACGCCCTCGGCACGCCGGGGGCGGACGGGCCGCCGACCCAGCCGGTCGTGATCGAGTCGGCAACTCCGGAGGGCTGATGGCGAGGCTGCGCGAAGGCGACGAGGCCCCCGGCTTCAGCCTGCCGTGGACCGGGGAGGGGGAGCTCTCGCTCGCCGACCGTCGCGGCCGCTGGGTGATCCTCGCGTTCTACCCGGGCGACTTCACCCCGACCTGCACGAAGCAGTTCTGCAACTACCGCGACGGCAGCGAGCGGATCGACGGGCTCGACGCGGAGGTGATCGGGATCTCGCCCCAGGACGTCGACTCCCACGAGCGGTTCATCGCCGAGCACGGTCTCACGGTGCCGCTGGCGGCCGACGTCGACAAGTCCGTCGCGGCCGCCTATGGCGTCCTCGGGCCCGGCGGCTCGTTCGTCCGCCGGGCGATCTTCGTGATCGACCCCGAGGGGATCATCCGCCACCGCAAGGTGGCCGTCGTCGGGCTCGGCTACGAGGACGTCGACGACCTCGGCACCGCCCTCGATCACGCTCGCGCCCTCGGTTGACTCCGACCGGCTTCGAGGCGACGAGCGGTGACGTCGTCCTGCGCGGCGAGCGCGAGGGCTCGGGGGCTGCGGTCGTCCTCGTCCACGGCCTCACCGCGCACCGCGACCTCGTCGTCCATGGATCGCGCGCGCTCACCCGCGCCGGCCACGAGCTGATCCGCTATGACGCCCGCGGCCACGGCGAGAGCGACCCCGGGCCGGCCGGGAGTTATGTATACGAGCGGCTCGCCGACGACCTCGCCGCCGTCGTCGAGGCGACCCGGGTCAAGCGGCCGATTCTCGCCGGGGCGTCGATGGGCGCCCACACGATCGCCACCCTGGCCCTGCGCGACCCGGGAAGCTGGGCGGGCATGGTCCTGATCGGGCCGGCCACCGTCGGCGTGCCGCTGGACGCGGGCTCGCTCGCGGGCTGGGACCGGCTCGCCGCGGGCCTCGAGGAGGACGGGATCGACGGATTCATCGCCGCCTACGAGGTCGGCATGGACCCCGCCTGGCACGACACGCTGGTCCGCATCGCCCGCGACCGGCTGGCCCGCCACCGTGACCTCGACGCGGTCGCCGAGGCGATCCGCGAGGTCCCGCGGTCGGTTCCATTCGGCGGGCTCGCCGAGCTCGAGGGGCTCGCCCTGCCGGCGCTCGTCGTCGCCAGCGGCGATCAGGCCGATCCCGGGCATCCCCGCGCGGTTGCGGAGGCATGGGCCGAGGCGCTGCCGCGGGTCACGCTGGTCGGTGAGGGGGAGGGGGAGAGCCCGCTGGCCTGGCAGGGAGGCCGGCTCTCGCGGGAGATCGCCGACTTCGCCGCCGGCCTTCGCTGAGGGCTGAGGGCCAGACCCCGGCGGCCCCGTATCCTCACCGGCATGAGCAGCGATCACGGCCCCCCGATCCATTACACGTCGGTCCAGCGCGGAACGCCCGTCTACGACAGCGAGGGGGTCCAGGTCGGCGAGGTGCGAAGGGTCGAGGACAACTACGCGGAGCACATCCTCGACGGGTTCGAGATCGTCGACAGCGAGGGGACGCTGCGCTTCGTCGACGCCCCCGAGGTTGCTCGCACCTTCGAGCGCGGGGTGACGCTCTCGATCACGGCCGCGGAGCTGCCCGAGCGCGCCCACCCGATCAGCCGTGGCATCGGCGGCGGCGGCAGTGGCGGCAGTGGCGGTAGTGGCGGGGCCGGTTCGGGCGGCGGCCTGCTCGGGCGGCTCTTCGGCCGCTAGCGATCAGGCGCCGGGGCGCGCCTTCCAGTCCTCGTACTTGATTCGCCCGAGCTCCCTGACCGCACCGATCGTGCTCCACTGACGCCGGCCGAGGCGGGCCAGCGGCCGCAATCGCTCGATCGCCGGATGGCCGTCGACGATCGTCTCGGCGGCGATGCTGATCAGGACGACGCGGCCGAAGACGACCACCGAGCCGCCGAAATCGTGGCTGTCATGAAGGACGCACTCGATGGCCACCGGCGAGCCGGCGACGCGGGGCGGCGCCACGAGCCGGCTCGGCTCGCGCTCGAGCCCGACCTCGGCGAACTCGTCGAGGTCGGCGGGGAAGTCGGTCGCGGTCGCGTTGATCTCCTCCAACAGCGGCTCGGGCGCCAGGTTGACCACGAACTCCCCGGTGGCCAGCACATTCGCGAGCGAGTCCTTCCGCCCGATCGAGGTGAACTGAACGATCGGCGGATCGGCGCAGGAGACGGTGAAGAACGAATGCGGGGCGAGGTTGCCCACCCCCTCGGCGGAGCGGCTCGAGACCCAGGCGATCGGGCGCGGCACCACGACCGACGTGAGGACCCGATAGACGCCCCCGGGATGGGTGGCGGGGTCGAAGTCGACGCGACTCACGCGCCCATCAAACAGCAAAGAGGGGACCGGCCGGAGCAGATCCCCTCTTTGCCCAAACGTGGTGTGCGCGTGCTTAGACCGTGGTCGCCGGTGCCGCCGGCGAGGCGGTGCCGCCGGCGAGCTCGAAGTAGAGCACGCTCGCGACGAGCGCCGAGACCGGCATGAACAGGGCCAGGACGATGATCCCTACGATGATCGCACCGGCGAGGCCGCCGATCGCGGCGCCGATCAGCGCGGCGACGAGGTAGGCGACGATCATGATCAGGAACACGCAGACGAGGACGCCGAAGACGGTCCAGGCCTGTCCGCGAACGAGCTCGTAGCTGCGGCCGAACGCATCGATTGGCCCGGCTCCCTCGACGACGATCGCTGGGGCGCCGACCGCCCAAATCGTCATCAGGATCAGGCCGGGGACGATCAGCAGGAGGAAACCGATCCCGATCGCGATCCCGGAGAGGATCCCGAAGATGATCAGGGCGCCGATCGCCGGGGCGGCGGCGCTGAACAGGTCGCCGACCGTGGAGTCGCGGCGCCCGTCGCGGACGTCCTGCACGAGCCGGACGACGAACCCGGTGTAGATGGCGGTCCCGATCAGCTGCACGATCCAGGCGAGGAGCTGCATGAAGAAGCCGCCGGCGTCGTTCAGCAGGCCGACGATCAGGCCGAACACGATCGCGATGCCGAGGCTGACTGCGATGAGTACACCGAGGTTGGACGAGTAGGTGGCGAACGCATCGCTCAGGACCTGGCCGACGGAGATCTGATTCGACCTCTCGGCGGGCGGAGGAGCGGGTGCGGGGGGAGGAGATGTTGCTTCCATGGCGCTGACGCTACCCGGAAACGAGGTTCTGTGCAATCGGCGCAATTCATCTGACAGCGCCCTTTCGCGAGGCAAGCCAGGCCGTTCAGCGCAACGCCGCCGTGTAGCGTCTCGGCGATGGCGATCTCCAAGCATCCGCGCCGACGTCTGGCCGTCGTGACCTGCATGGACTGCCGAATCGACCCGCTGCAGGCCACCGGCCTCGCGCTCGGCGACGCCCACGTGATCCGCAACGCCGGCGCGATCGTCAGCGACGACGTGCGACGCTCGCTCGCGCTCTCACAGCGGGCGCTCGGGACGACCGACGTCTGGGTCGTCGCGCACACCGACTGCGGCGTCCTCGGCCTCGACGACGGCGCGTTCCTCGACGCGGTCGAGGCCGACGCCGGCGTCCGCCCGGACTGGAGCCCCGGGGGCTTCGACTCGCTCGAGGGATCAGTCCGCTCAGGGATCGCCACGATCGCCTCCGACCCGGCGCTCGCCTCCGACGCCGTCCGTGGCTTCGTGCTCGACGTCGAAGCTGGGACGCTGGCCGAGGTCGAGCCCGGCTGAGCAACCGGGGATCTGCCCGTGTCAGGCGAGGAGTGGATCGATGCCGAGCGCGCCGCGGGCTACCTGGCGCGGGCCGGCGAGTTCCCGCATCGCACCGAGGGCGAGGCGGTCCTGCTCGACCATGTTCCCGCCGGCGCGGAGCGGATCCTCGACCTCGGAACCGGCGGCGGGCGGCTGATCGGCCTGCTCCTCGACGCCCGGCCCGGTGTCGAGGTCGTCGGCGTCGATTTCTCCCCGGCGATGCTCGCCGAGGCCCGGGCCCGCTTCGGTGACGACCGCCGGGTCGAGCTCGTCGTCCACGACCTCGGCGAGCCGCTACCCGAGCTCGGCCGCTTCGACGCCGTCGTCTCGTCCTTCGCGATCCACCACCTCGAAGACGACCGCAAGCGCGCCCTCTACGGCGAGATCCACGGCATTCTCGAGCCCCGCGGCCCGTTCGCGAACCTCGAGCACGTCGCCTCGCCGACCGCACGCCTGCACGAGGCCTTCTTCGCCGCGATCGACGAGCCGCTCGAGAACGAGGACCCGTCCGACCGCACCGTCGCCGTCGAGACCCAGCTCGGCTGGCTGCGCGACTGCGGCTTCGAGGACGTCGACTGCTACTGGAAGTGGCTCGAGATGGCGCTGCTGATCGGCGTCAGGGGCCCAGGGGAGCCCTGAGCGGGCGGAAGGCGGAAACCTGCTCATTCAACGCACGATAATCGACGTTATGTAGACCTACCGCCTGCGGGACCGCTACCGGCGCCGCAGTCGTAGGCATTATCGAAACAACGCGGGAATCCGCGGGTTTCACGAGGGACCGGGCGGCAGGGCCGCCTTTCATGAAGGTTCTAAGAGGAACTTGTGAGCAATCGGTATAAATGGCCCATGCCTGCCGTCTCGCGGGGGAAAGCCGCATTCGTGGTGCTGCTCAGCGCCGCGCTCGTCGCCGCCCTGGCGACGTTCGGGTCGACCCGCGGGATCGCCGACCCGGAGGTCGTCGTCAACCGTCCCGACGTAGCGATCGTCGGGCCTGACGCCAACGGCCGGCCGGCCGTCGGCGACGTCAGCGGCAAGCGGCCGAACATCGTCCTGATCATCACCGACGATCAGGAGAAGACCTCGATCCGGGCGATGCCGCAGACCCTGAAGCTGTTCAAGCGCCAGGGCGTCGACTTCAACCACGGCTACGTGACGACGCCGCTCTGCTGCCCGGCGCGGGCGACGATGTACTCGGGGCTCTACGCCCACAACCACGGGATCCTCACCAACAACCCCAACCGCCAGTTCGGAAGGAGCTACCTGCCGGAGAACACGTTCCCGGCCCAGCTGCAGGACGCCGGCTACTACACCGGCCAGTTCGGCAAGTACATGAACGACTGGCAGCAGCGCGACGAGGGCGATGCCGGGTTCGATGTCTTCCGCGACGACTACAACGGCTACGAGCATGACCGCAAGCGCCGTGGCAAGGCCGACATGCTCACCGCCCGCCGCGGCTCCCGCTTCGTCAAGGACCGCGAGTCCGCCGACGAGCAGCCGTGGATGATGACGCTGTCGCTGCGCTCCCCGCACACGCCGCTGGTCGCCGACAAGAAGTACGAGAAGGCGCGGGTGCCCAGATTCAACCCGCCGATCTCGTTCAACGAGACCGACCTCTCCGACAAGCCGCGATACCTGCGCGAGAAGCGCCACGGCAAGACGCTGGGTTACATAACCAAGCGCTTCCAGAAGTACCAGCAGACGCTGCTCTCGGCCGACGATGCGGTCGCGAAGACGTTCCGGACGCTCAAGGCGACCGGCGAGGACCGCGACACGCTGGCGATCTTCGTCTCCGACAACGGCTTCCTGTTCGGCGCTCACGGCGTCCTCGGCAAGATCTTCCCCTA
>DASSEM010000062.1:0-15182 GCA_035695265.1 Solirubrobacterales bacterium | reverse complement strand
AGCGCTCTGGGCTCCAGACCTCGAGGTGGTCGTCCGCGCCCACCACGATGCACGAGCCGGCCAGGTCGGCGTGGGCGATCAGGTGCTTGGCGACCCGCAGCCGTCCCGCGGAGTCGAGCGTCTCGTCCTCGGCGTTGGCGTGGAACCGGCGGCGCAGCATGCGGGCGTTGCTCGAGAGTGGGTTGAGTCCGGCGAGGATCTGCCTCGCGAAGTCGTTGAAGCCGGCGTGCGGCCAGATCTCGACGCACGGATCGAGGCCGGCGACCAGGACCGCGCCGTCGGCGAGCTGCGCGCGGAGCCGCGAGGGGATGGTCAACCGATCCTTCGCGTCGAGGCTGTGCTCGTGCTGGCCGCGGAAGGCCAAGGGGTTCGTCCTCTCTCCTCGAATGGTGTGCGGTTGAAGTTCGTGCGCTCAAGGAGACTTCGGGCCGGAGTGGTGAGGTGGGAGGAGCCTCGCCACCCCGGCCCTCTGGTCAACTTGGGCGCCACGGTAACCCACAACGCCCCACTTCGCAACACAACACTGGTCGGGCATTGCACAGGCTCCGTCGGACGGACTTGCTACCCGGTGGTGATCTCGGGCATGAACCGCTTGACCAAGCGGTTTCCGTGCCCCGAGGGGCCGTCCCACATCGCTCGCCGCGGTGCAAGCGTCATTGCAGGGAGGAGGAATCGCGGGTTCGGGCCCCGACGATCTCCGGGTGCAGATCCGGCTCTCAGGGAGCCCGATATGCGCCCACAGATGGCTCGGCCGTTCCTTGCTCGGCTCGCTCGCCGGGGGCGCGGATAGCCTGACCACCGTGAACGGGCCGCCCGACAACCCCGCATCGCAGCCCCCTCCCGGCGCCGCGCCCGTCGGAGCGGTCGCCGGGAGTGGCGAGGTCGCCCCGCCGGCCGTGCCACTCGACGCCGACGACACCCGCGGCGCCCGGCTCAGGGCGCTCCTGAGGAGCCCGGTCACGCTCAGCCTCGGCTCGGTGCTGGTGATCGTCGCTTTCGTCGCCGCCACGCTCGCCGCCGGTGCCCTGATCGGGCTGGGCGCCGCGGCCGCCGCGGTCCTGCTCGTTTTCCTGACCGCCTACGTGGTCGCCTCGAGCCAGGCTCGCGAGGACTTCTTCGGAACCTACGCCGCCGGCCGCGGCCTCACCCGGACCGACGGGCGGACGACGCTGCCGCCCACGACTCCGCTGCTGCGCAAGGGCGACCGTCGCTACGCCGAGCAGGTGATGAACGGCGCCCTGCCCGGCGGGGCGCCCGGGGCGATCGGCCTCTACACCTACGAGGTGAAGACGACCGACAGCGAAGGCCACACCGACACCGACTACTACCGCTTCACCGTCGTCCTCCACGACGTCCCCGCCGTCGCCGCCCGGTGCTCCGACGTCTATTGCCAGCGTCGCGAGGGCTTCCGGTTCATGGACTCGGCCGAGGACGTCTTCCGCCGCATGCAGCGGCTCGAGCTCGAGAGCGAGGCGCTGGACAAGCGCTACGAGATCTTCTTCGGCGCCGCCGACGATCCGACCTGGATGAAGCAGCTCTTCTCGCCCAGCTTCATCGTCTGGCTGACGAGCGAGGCGCCCGAGGACTTCGCCTTCGAGCTCTCCGCGGGGAGCCTCTGCGTCAACGTCAAGGGCCACTGCGACAGCGCCGCCGAGCTCGATCGCCTCTGCGCGGTCGCCGGGACCGTCGCCCGGCGCCTCGCCGAGGAGGCCGCCGAGTAGAACGGTGCCCGCGGCCGGCCGAGGTGCCCTGCAAGCGCCGATCAGCCGGATCGTTTCCGGAGGTCAGACCGGCGTCGATCGCGCCGCCCTCGATTTCGCCCGCGCGAACGGGCTCCCCTATGGAGGGTGGTGCCCGCAGGGCGGATGGGCCGAGGATCACGAGCGGCCGCCCGGCCTGCTCCGACGCTACCCGATGCTGCGCGAGACCCCTTCCACAGATCCCGCTCGACGGACCGCCTGGAACGTTCGCGACAGCGACGCCACGCTGATCCTGTTCCGGCCCGGAGTGACATCGCCCGGCACGGAGGCGAGCGCGCGCCACGCAGCGGAGCTCAGCCGATCGGTGCGGACGGTTGACGTGCTCGACCCCGACGCGCCGGCGGCGGTTCGCGGCTTGATCACGAGCCGGGCCGACCCCCAGGTCCTGAACGTGGCCGGGCCGCGGGAGAGCGAGGCCCCCGGGATCTACCGGGAGGCGCGCGCCCTGCTCGATCGGGCACTGTCCGATCTGCTTTCGCCGCCGCCGGAATGAGCCGGGACGACCCGTCGCGGCGCGGCCGCCGCTCAGAAGCCCGGCAGAAGCGACCCCGAGTTCGCGACGATCGCGGCGGCGACGATCAGGAGCACCGACGGGACGAGCAGCAGGGCGACCGCGAGCTGCATCTTCGGCGCCGCCCGCGCCGCCCGCTCGGTGACCTCGCGACGCTGACCGGCGCGCAGCGAGCTCGCCTGCTCGTGCAGGACCCGTGAGAGCGGCGAGCCGTGCCGGCGGACCCGTTCGAGCGCGCCCGCGAGCCCGGCGAGCGCGGTGCCGCGCGAGCGCTCGCCGAGTGCCCGCAGGGCCTGCGCACGGGAGCGGCCGCACTCGATCGCCGCGACGGTTGCGGCGAGCTCCTCGCGCAGCGGCCCGGCGCTGGTCCGCATTGCCTCCTCGACGAGCGAGCCGACGCCACGGCCGGTCGCCGCGCCGGTCGCCATCAGGTCGAGCGCGTCGGGGAGCGCCGCGGCGAGACGGTGGCGGCGGCGGCGCGCCGCCGCCTCGACGAGCAGGTCGGGCGCCATGAACGCTGCTACGGGCACCCCACCGAGGACGAGGATGCCGAGCCGCCCGGGCGCCGCCGGCGCGGCGACCAGGGCGAGCGGAAGCGCAGCGGCCGCCGCAAGCACCTTCGCCGCGAGGAGCTCTTGGGCCGACAGGCGGCCGGCGAGCCCGGCGGCCCGAAGGCGGCGTTCCCGCGCTGCCGCCGACGCCGGCCGGGGGCGCCGTGCGGCAACCGCTCGGAGCCGCCGCCTGATCCGCGTCGCCTCCGCCTCCCCCCTTGCCCCAACCAACTCCCGGGCCGCGGCGACGACGAGGACGGCGGCGAGCAGGGCGAGCAGGCTCATCGCCCCACCTCGCCGAGCTTGCGGATCGCGAGAAAGCCGATCACCTGGAGGACGCCGGCGAGCGCGAGCAGCACGACCGCGGCGGGCTCGGCGAGCATCCCGGCGATGAAACCCGGCGCGACCAGCTCGACGAGCATCGCCATCACGAGCGGCATCGCGACGACCAGGCCGCCGGTCATCCGCGCCTGAGCGGTCGCCGAGCGGGCCTCCTTCTCGGCCCGGGCGCGCTGCGTGGCGGCGCGTCCATGGCGGCGCAGGAGGCCGGCGAGGTCGCCCCCGGCCCGCTGCTGGGAGAGCACCGCAGCGACCAGCGCGTCAATCCGCTCTGACGGCACCCGGCATCCAAGCGCCGCGAACGCCCGGTGCGGCGGGATGCCGAGCTCGAGGTCGGCGCTCACGCGGGCCATCTCGACGGCGCTCGGGCCGTCGAGTCCGGCCGCGGCGGCCGGCAGTGCGATCCGCAGCGATCCGCCGGCGGCCACCGAGTCGGCGATCGCGGCGGCGATGATCGGGATGTCGGCTTCGATCGCGAGCCGGTAGCGGCGGCGCCTGTGAGCGACGATCCAGCCGGCGGCGGCCGGGCCGGCCGCTGCGACCCCCGCGAGCGGCGCCGAGCCGGAGACCAGTACCGCCGCCAGGGCGAGAGCAACCCCCGCCAGGAAGCCGAGCCGGCGCCGCTCGCCCTCGGTCGGCGCCCGATTCTCGCGCCCGGCGAGAAGCAGGGCGCGGGAGGCAGTCTCAACGTGCCTCCGCAGGGAGGGCAGCGCCGCCAGCCATTCGGCGAGCGCGATGGCCACGGCGGCGCCGCCGAGCGCCGCGAGCAGGATCGGCGCGGCGGCGCTCACCGTCGGCGGCTCCAGATCGCGCGCACCGCCGGTGCCCCGGCGACCCGCGTCACCTCGCAGAGCTCGGTCGCCCGACGCTCGTTCCCCTCGCGCTCGAGGTGGAGGACGAGCTCGACGGCGTTGGTGAGCTGCTCGCTCACGACCTCGTGCGGCACGCCCAGGCCCGCCATCATCGCCAGCGTCTCGAGCCGCCGCAGGGCGTCGGCCGCTCCGTTGGCATGCACGGTCGAGAGCGCGCCGCGATGCCCGGTGTTGAGGGCGACGAGGAGGTCCATCGCCTCGGCGCCGCGAACCTCGCCGATCACGATCCGGTCGGGCCGCATCCGCAGCGCGTTGCGAACGAGGTCGCGGATCGTCACCTCGCCGCTCCCCTCGATCCCGGCCGGCCTGCTCTCGAGCCGGACGACATGCGGCTGGCGCAGGCGAAGCTCGGCCGCGTCCTCGATCGTGATCACCCGCTCACCGGCGGCGATGAAGGAGGAGATCGCGTTGAGGACGGTGGTCTTCCCCGATCCCGTGCCCCCGCTGATGATCAGGTTGCGGCGCGAGCCGATCGCTTCGGCGAGCAGCTCGCGGAGCTCGGGGTCGAAGCTCCCGCGCGCCACCAGCTCGTCCGGGTCCGGCCTGATCCCGGCGAAGCGCCGGATCGAGAGCGCCGGTCCGTCGACCGCGAGTGGCGGGATGACGACGTTGACGCGCGAGCCGTCGGGCAGGCGGCCATCGGCCATCGGGCTGAGCTCATCGACCCGGCGCCCGATCGGGCCCAGCACCCGCTCGATCACGTCGCGAAGCCCCTCGTCGTCGGCGAACCCGACCGCCGTGCGCCGCAGCCGGCCGCCGCGCTCGACCCAGACCTCCTCATGGCCGTTGACGAGCACCTCCTCGACATCGGGATCGCGCAGCAGCTCCTCGAGCGGCCCGAGCCCGACCGTCTCGCGCAGGACGCGCTCGGCGACCTCGGTCCGGGCCGCTTCGGAGAGCAGCGCCGCGTCGCCGGCCACGAGCTCGGCGACCGCCTCCGGCAGGGCCGGGACGTGCTCGGCACCGGCGACGGCGAGCGCCCGCCGCTGCTCGATCAACCGCTCACGAAGTTCGGCCGCGAGCAGCCCGACGTGATCGGGGACGGTGCTCATGAGGACGGGATCAGCCTGATCTCGCGGGCGAAGTTCTCAGCCTCGATCAGCTCCAGCGCCTCCCGCCTGGTCAGGGCCAGCGTGGCGCTCCAGCTGTCGCCGCCGGTCGTCGTCGCGGCAGCCGGATCGGCCGGAGCGATCGCGAGGAGCCGCACCGAGCGCGCCGCAACCCTGACCCGGGCGGTGCCGCCGGTGACCGGCTCGCCGGCTACGACAACGTCGACCTCGGCTCGCTCCGGGCCGGTGGCCGCAAGCGCCCCGGCACCACTCACCGTCACCTCCACCGGCTGGCGGTCGCCACCGATTCGCGGCGCCCGCTCGCGCGGGCCGGCGCCGCTGCGCAGGTGCGAGCCGAGCAGGTAGGAGCCGGCGGGGACTGCGGCGGCAAGCCTGCGGCCCGCTACGACTCTCGGATCGGCGATGGCATCCGGCGGCAGGAACCGGTCCGGCACCTCGCGGATCGCCAGCGACCGCTCGGCGAGGCGGCCTCGAAGCTCGCTTCCCACAGGGAGCGGACGAGTCACCGTCACGACCGTGCGGACCTCGCCGAGCTGCTCGTCGACCCGCTCCCTGTAGGTCGAGGCGATTCCCGCCGACGCGAGCCCGCAGGCGACGGCGAGCGCGGCGAAGGCGAGCGCCCGGCCGCGGCGGCTCATGCGCCGATCGCTCCGCCGGAGGTCGGCAGCGAGATCGCCGCCAGAGTCCCGCCGGCGGGGACCGCATGTGCGGGCAGTGCCTCGCCGCCGGATCGGGAGGCGACGTCGGCGACGACCCTGAGGCCATGGCCGTGGCGGCGGTCGCAACGGTCGGGGACCGGGCGCGGTCCCGGCCCGCAGTCGCGGACCTCGAACCGCACCTTGCCGGCACGCGTCGTCGCCCGCACGCGGACGATTCCGCTGCCGTGGCGGAGGGCGTTGGCGACGAGGTTGTCGAGAGCGGCCCCGAGCCGGTCCAGGTCGGCCTCGACCTCGGCGCCGGCCGAATCGGGCTCGACGTCGACGTCGGCGAAGCGCCAGCGCAGCGCCAGCCCGTCGAGGACCTCCGCGACCGGCGCCCGGCGCACCGTCCGCGGCTCGCGCCCACCGTTGACGATCGCGTCGAGATCGCGGAGCGCGGCCCGCGCCTGCTCGAGGCAGGCCGTGGCGCCGCCGACGTCCGGCGCCGCCGACTCGAGGCTGAGCGCGATCGCCTGCAGCGGCCGCCGCAGCTCGTGGAGCGCCCGATTCAGCCGCCGCGCCCGGCGGGCGTCGCGGAAGGTTCGCCCCGCCTCGACCACGACGAGCGCGACGGCGAGCAGGGCCAGGAGCGCCGCCGCCAAGGTCAACCGCCCACGAGCCGGTACCCGACGCCCCAGCAGTTGACGACGTAGGTGCCCCGGTCGGGGTCGAGCTTGCGGCGCAGTCGGCTCGCATGTGAATCGAGGGTCCGCGTCCGTCCCGCCGACTCGAACCCCCAGACGTCGCGGAGCAGCTCCTCCTTGGTGAAGACGCGCTCGGGCTCGGCGGCCAGCGCCCGCAGCAGCTCGAACTCCTTGTTCGCGAGCTCGACCTGGCGATCGCCGACCCGGACCTCCCGGGTCGCCGGGTCGAGCGCCAGCAGGCCGATCCGGACCGGCCCGTGGCGGCGGCTCGAGCGCCGGTCGAGCAGCTTGCGGATCCGCTCGAGCAGCTCGTCGTAGTGGAAGGGCTTGACCAGGTAGTCGTCGGCGCCGGCGCGAAGGCCGCGGACGCGATCGCCGTCGCTGCCGCGGCCGCTCAGGGCGACGATCGGCAGGTCGGCATCGAACGGGGCGGCGGCGCCGGCGGCGGCGCGGATCTCGCGGATCACATCGAGCCCGGACGCGTCGGGCAGGCCGATGTCGAGGAGCAGGGCGTCCGGGGTCCCGTAGCGGCAGAGGCGCATCGCCTCCTCGGCGGTGCCGGCGGCGACGGCGTCGAAGCGGTCCGCCTCGAGGTTCTCGCAGAGCAGCTCGCGGGTCCCGGGGTCGTCCTCGCAGACGACGATCGTGGCGAGCCTGTCGACGGTGGGGAGCATCCTCGCCTCAACCAACCCCGCACCCGGGCCGCTCGCCCCCGCGCCGCACCGGGAACGACTCCCCACGCACAATCCCGGGCTGATGCGCGCGCTCTTCTCAGTGCTCAGACACCGTGACTTCCGGCTGCTCTGGCTGGCCGGGCTCGCGAGCGTGCTCGGCGACCGGATCGTCACGGTCGCGCTGGCGCTGTTCGTGATCGACCTGACCGGGAACGCCACCGACCTCGGGATCGTTCTCGCCGCTCACGCGATCCCGCTCGTGGGATTCATGCTGATCGGCGGCATCTGGGCCGACCGGGTCCCGCGGCACCGGCTCATGGTGCTGACCGACCTGATCCGCTTCGTCCTGCACGCGGCGCTCGCGGCACTGATCATCGGCGGCGCTGTCGAGATCTGGCACGTGGTCGTGATCGAGGCGCTGTTCGGTGCCGCAGAAGCGTTCTTCCGCCCCGCCTCGACTGCGGTGATCCCGCAAACGGTCCCCGAGTCGGAGATCCAGGAGGCGAACGCGCTCGTCGCGATGTCGAACAACGTCTGCGAGTTCGCCGGTCCGGCCCTCGCGACCGCACTCGTGCTCGGGGTTGGCGCCGGCGAGGCGTTCGCGGTCGACGCGGCGACGTTCCTGATCAGCGCGGTCCTGCTGGTCCGGATGAGCCCGCGCCGGCGCGAGTCGGCCACCGGCGCCGAGCTCGCCGCCGGCGAGGAGCCCGAGTCGCTGCGCGCCCAGCTCCGGATCGGATACGAGGAGGTTCGTGCCCGCGCCTGGGTCTGGGCGACGCTCGTAGCCGCGTGCGGGCTGGTGTTCGCCGGGCTCGCTCCCTGGTTCGTGCTCGGGCCGGTCGTCGCCGAACAGAACTACGACGGCACCGACATCTACGGGATCGTCACCGCGGCGCTCGGCGCCGGGACGATCGTCGGATCGCTCGTCGGCATCCGGTGGCGGCCCCTGCACCCGATGCGGACCGGGCTGATCATGGGGTCGCTGTGGTGTCCGATGCAGATCGGCTACGCGCTCGGCGCGCCGCTCGACCTCGTCCTGCCGGCCGCGGTCGTCGGCGGGTTCGGGTTCGCCCTGTTCGACGTGTGGTGGCTGACCGCGCTGGCGGAGCGGATCCCTCCCGACCGGCTCTCGCGGGTCAGCTCATACGACTGGATGGTCTCGCTCGGCCTGCTGCCGCTCGGCTACCTGCTGGCCGGCCCGCTCGCCGACACCTTCGGCGCGGCCGAGGTGCTCGCGATCGGAACTGCGCTCGCGATGGTCGTCTGGCTGCTGGCGCTGCTGCCCCGCGAGACCCGATCGCTCGAACGGCTCGAGGTCGGCGCCGAGCCGACCACCGGCGAGCACCGGCTCGGCTTCCCCGACGTCTGAGCTCGGCTCGGCGGGCAGCTCGAGGACGGCCGCAGCTCTGCGATCACCGGCGAGCCGGCCCGGCCGGAGCGCCCGCCGGCGGCCGATCTCGCGTCCGCGGGCGTCGAGGAAGACGACGTCGATCGCGAACCGCATGCCGAAGGTATGGATCGAGCGGCAGCGCGGGATCAGCAGCCCGGGCCCGGCACGGCGCCGCGGCAGGAGGGCGAGCCCGAGCAACCGCGCGCGAAGGCCGGTTGCGACGGGAACCCTGACGCCGGCGACGCTGGTCCGCCGGAGGTGGCGGAAGCGACGCGGTACGGAGCCCATCATCTCGCTCATCCCGGCGCCGGCCAAGGCGCCCCAGACGGTCACCTACCCCGTCGCGACCCGGCACCGCTTTCCTGCCGCTCCGGATGGGTGCAAGCCTGCGTTCACGGGAGGGGCCTGTGGGACGCAGCGCGGTGGGCATTGGTGAACATGGACCACCCGCGACGGAGGCCCCGTCAACGGGCCGTCCGCCATGGAAAGAGCTACACGCAGAGGCAACTACGAGTCGGGTTCCGACTACGTCCTCGAGTACGGGGAGCTCCGCTTCGCGTTCAACGAGGCCGACTTCTCCCAGCGGGTCGAGCAGGCGGCCGTGAAGCTCGAGTTCACGACGCCGGGGCTCGAGCCGGAGGAGCTTCACGACCTCGTCGAGCTCGCCGTCAACGGCGAGATCCGGGATTCCGCATCGGCGCTCGGCGAGCACATCAACGCTCACTGGTTCGAGCTCGTCGGCGGCTCCCACAAGAGCCTCGTGCACTGGATCCGGCGACTCGTCTTCCGCGGCGCCTGGCTCGACCAGCGGGTCAAGGAGGGCGAGCTCGACATCGTCTTCGACGAGCGCACGAGCACCTTCGGCTACGTGCAGCCCGATCGCGACGGGGAGCCCATCGAGCTCTCGCGCGAGCCCTCCTGGCACGCCCTCGCCTACCGCCGCTGATCTCCCTCGCCGAGCGGCTCGACCTCGAGGGTCAGCCCGCGCAAGGCGACGACCCGCACCGGGTCGCCTGATTCGGCGCCGGCGTGGCACTCCGCGTCCCAGATCTCGCCCCGGAGCTTGACGCGGCCGCGCGGGCGGCACGGCTCGATCGCCTCGGCGCGCTCGCCGATCATCCCCTCGCTTCCGGTCCGGACCCTGATCCGCCGCAGGTAGCGGGTCCAGAAGATCGCCTCGCCGACCTCGATCAGGGCGCCGGCGACGAGGGCGATGATGCCCAGCGGGGGGTCGAGGATCGCGAAGAGGACGAGCCCGCCGACGAGGGCCAAGGCTCAGATCGTCGATTCCGCGGGATGGGCCATCTCAGGCGGAGATCGAGGCGATCGCCGCGGCGTTGTCCGGCGTGGCGTCGATCACGCGTCGCACCTCGGATGCGGCCGCCTCGGGCCCGAGCGCGGCGAGCTCGGTTCGAAGCCTGCGCACGGCCTCGAGCTCGTCGGGGCCGCGCAGGTTCTCCTCGCCGGCGATCCGCGAGGCGGTGAAGTCGATCGCCGGGTAGATGCCGCGGGCGGCGAGATCGGGGTCGAGGACGATGAGCACGTTCTCGGTCGTCTCGAGGCTGCGCTCAACCGCGCCTTCGTCCTCGCCGCGGTCGCCGAGCGTCGTCGCGACGACGGTCAGCGAGCCGATCCCCTCCTCGGCCGTCTCGCGGCCCGCCCCGAAGATCGGCTTCACCCGTCCGGGGTCGTCGGCAGCGACGGCGATCCGCGAGATCGAGTCGACGAGCAGGACCACGTCGGCGCCCGCCTCGGCGCGGCGGCTGGCCCGGCCGAACGCAAGCTCGACGAGACGGAGCTGCTCGCCCGAGCGCATCTCGGCCGTGGCGACGGCGAGATCCGCGCCCGGCGCGACCTCGCGCCAGGCCTCCACCTCCTCGGGCCGCTCGTCGATCAGCAGCACGACGAGCTCGACGTCGGCGCCGGCGAGCGCCCTTGCCAGCGCCCGCAAGAGGGTCGTCCGGCCCGAGCCCGGCCGGGAGTCGACGAGCACCCGCTGGCCCCGCGCGAGCGGCAGGAGCAGGTCGATCGAGCGCAGCAGCACCGCAGTTTCGGGGCTGCTGCCGGCCGGCGGGCTCAGCTCGATGCGGCGGCTCGGGCGGACCGGCGTGGCGTCGGCGAGCCGCGGGCGGTCCTCGCCGGGGGCGACGCCGTTGATCGTGTCGACGTGGATCAGCGCCGGATAACGCTCGCCGCGGCGCGGTCGGCGCGCCGGGCCGGCGACCTCGTCCCCGCGCTGCATCTCGCAGCGGCGGATCTGCGACGGCGAGACATAGACGTCCTCCTCCCCCGATTCGAGGCCGCCCTGACGGATGAACCCGTGGCCACGCGGAGTGATGTCGAGGACGCCGACGATCGGCTCCCCCTGCTCGTCCTCGGCGGCTTCTTCGCCGTCGCCGCCTTCGCGGCGCCCGCCGCGGTCGCGCCGACGCGGCCGGCGCTCGGCGCGGGACTCAGGCTCGGGCTCGGCCCGGCCGGCGTCCGCGGCATCCGCGGTGGCGTCGGGATCGCGCTCGAGGATCGCGGCGATGAGCTCCTCGCGGGGCAGCATCCGGTACCGCTCGACGCCGAGCTCGGCAGCTCGCCGGTGCAAGTCGGAGAGGTGGAGGCTGTCGAGCGGTGTCGCCATGCGGCGGCGAAGGATATAGAGGGGCGACCGAAGGCCCGGCCATCTAGGCCGCGGCAGCGGCGGGGTCGGCGCCTGCGTCGGCGAGCTCGCCGGGCCAGCCCTCGGCCTCGGATGCGATCCGCTCCTCCGACCAGCCGAGCTCGCCTCCGAGCACCTCGGCCGCCGACCGCACCGAGTCCGGCGTGCGCAGGTGCGGCGCCGCGAGCACCGCCAGCCGGGTCCGGCGCAGGAGCACGTCGGCGAGCGAGCGTGCCTGCTCGGCGCGAGCCGCAACGGCGACCTCGGCAAGCAGGTCGGGCTGGCCGTCGACGATCGGCCCGGCGAGCTCCGGGCGCTCGGCCGCGGCCGCGAGAACGTCGCGGGCGGCATGCCCGTAGCGGAAGGAGAGGAGCTCGCGCCAGCCCTCCGGCAGCGAGCTCGCGTCGAGCCCCGCCGGCGGCTCGAGGTCAGCGTCTCGCGCCTCCATCCCGAGCGGGATCTCGGCAGTGCGGCACGGCAGCTCCCGGTCCTCGCGCATCGCGATCCGATCGACGACCGACTTCGCCATCCGCCGCCAGGTCGTGAGCTTGCCACCGGTGATCGTCAGCATGCCCGAGGACGTCTCGTAGAGCTCAGCCTTGCGTGAGATGTCGACCGACTTCTTCGGGTCGCCGGTCGAGATCAGCGGCCTCACCCCGGCGTAGGCGCCGGTCAGGTCGTCGCGACCGATCTCGGTCCCGAAGTATGTGTTGACGGCGTCAAGCAGGTACGTGATGTCGTCGCCACCCGGCCGGACGTGGTCGATGTCGCCGTCATAGTCGTTGTCGGTGGTGCCGACGAGAACACGCTCGTACCAGGGCAGGACGAAGATCGTGCGGTCGGCGCCCGCCGGGACGATGCAGGCGGCGCCGTTGAGCGGCAGCAGCTCGACCGGCAGCGTCACGTGCGTGCCGCGGCTGGGCGCGATCCGCGGGATCTCGGCCTCGTCGAGGATCTCGCCCGGCTTGATCCGGTCGGCCCAGACGCCGGTGGCGTTGACGACGTTGGCCGCCTCGATCTCGATCCTCTCGCCGGATTCCCCGCAGGCACAGACGACGCCGCCCGCACGGCCGTCGTGCTCGAGCAGCGAGACGACCTCGAGCCGGTTGGCGATCACCGCCCCGAACCGCTCGGCCTCGCCGAGAATCGTGAGGACGAGCCGCACGTCGTCGGTCTGGCAGTCGTAGAAGAGGTATGCCGACTTCGGATCGCGGGCCTCGAGCGCCGGGATCATCTCGACGACCTCCTCGCCCGCGATCGTCCGGTGGCGGTCCGGCGACCAGTTCGACGTGTCGGGCCCATCGCCGGCCTCATCGCGGCGGGATCGCCGCTCGCGCCGTTCCCGCCGCGAGCCGCGATTGCTCGCCATCACGTCGTACATGTTGAGGCCGATGCCGATCAGGCGGTCGCGGCGGTCGTCGCCGAGGGTCGGCACCAGGTACGGGGTCGGATAGACGAGGTGAGGGGCGAGATGAACGAGGAGCTGTCGTTCGAGCAGCGCCTCACGGACCAGCCCGAGGTCGAAGTTCTGCAGGTAGCGAAGACCGCCGTGAACCATCTTCGAGGAGCGGCTGGAGGTGCCGATCGCCCAGTCATCACGCTCGACGAGCGCTGTCGAGTAGCCGCGCGAGGCGGCATCGAGGGCGACGCCGGCCCCGGTCACGCCGCCGCCGATCACGACGACGTCGAACGGCTCGGCGCCGAGCTCGGCGAGAGCGCGTTCGCGTTCGATCACGGCAGCCGGCGGCTGAACAGGATGAACCCGCCGCCGAGCAGCGCGGCGAGGCCACCGAGGCCACCGAGCAGCACCGGCGTCCCGGGCGCCTCGAACTTCTCCTCGTCCGCCTCCTCCGGCAGCCCGGCCCCGCCGGCGGCGATCCGCTCGCGGTCGGTCCCGCTCACGGTCGGGCCGGTCCCACCCGGGACCGCCTCCTCCTCGGTCACCGTCGGGGCGTCCTCGGTCGTCGCCTCGGGCGTCGTGGTCGTGCCGGGATCGAGCGCGCCCGGGTCGAGCGCGCCGGGGTCGTAGAGGTCTTCGAGATCGGTGCCGGGCGGCGGCGTGTAGTCGCCCGTGTCCGTCTGATCCCCGCTGCCGTCGCCACCATTGTTGCCACCCGGATCGGTGTCCGGATCTCGCGGGATGGACTTGATCGGGAACTCGGTCTCGTAGGCAGCCGCGATCGCCTGCGCGGTGACCCAGACCGGCGTCTGGTCGCTCGAGCTCGAATACTCGTAGTGGCCGTCTTCGCGCTGGCGGCGCTTCAGGTAGTCGTAGGGGCTGTTGCCGCCCTCCCGGAAGGAGCCGGGATTGGCTCCCGCCGCGATGATCCCCTGGACCGCCCAGGACGTCGACTGGGTGTTCGAGGACGAGCCCGCGACGAGCGCCCAGCCGCCGGTCCCGTGCTGGGAGGAGGACAGCCAGCGCAGGCCGTCCTTGGACTCCTTGTTGCCGCCGGGCGAGACGGCGAGCGCCTGCAGGACCGCGCCGGTGCTGTCCGGCTCGCTCTTCCCGTCAGCCGTCGAGCCCCAGCCGCCGTTCCGGTTCTGCGCCTGACGCAGCCACCGCGAGGACCTGCCGAGCTTCGAGCGGTCGACCTTGGCGGCACGCTGGGCGATGATCGCGTAGGCGGTGAGGTTGACCTGCTGCTGGTAGGAGCCGTCGTTGCTGCGGCGGTTGCGAAGCTCGCTGACGAGATCGCGGTCCGCGAACGAGCGCGGGTCGACCCCGGCGCCGGCGAGGGCGATGATCGTCCGCTCGAGATCGCCGGTCGTCGTGATCGAGCTCGCGTGGCGACGGAGGAAGTCGACCCCGTCCTTGCCCGCCGGACGGACGTCGCGGGGATTCACCCCGGCCGCCTCGAGGCCGAGCATCGCCCAGCCGGTCATGCCGACGTTCGACTCCGCACCTGGCTCGGTGCCCCAGCCGCCGTTGCGGTTCTGCGCGGCGGCGAGCCACAGCGTCGCCACGCCCCCGCCGGCGCGCGCGGCATCGCTGCGAGCTGGCGCCAGCAACGGCAGGGCGGCGCAGAGAGCGAGCGCCGCGCAGGCGGCGATCCGGCCGAGCGGCCGGTCGCTCCAGCGGAAGGCCGAGCGATCGCGGTAGCGGTCGAGGATGCGGATCAGTGCCGGTCCGGCGGCGAACATCAACGTGAAGTTTCCCACTCCATGGACCAGATTGAACGGTATTCCGCGCGCCGACAGCGCCAGGTAGCGGTCGAGTGACTGCTCGCCCCCATAGCTGACCATCACCGAGAGGTCGAGGAGGGCGCCGTAGGCGAGGCCGGCAAGGGCGGCCCAGGCGGCGAGCTGGAGCCGTCCGAGCTCACGGCCGCCGAGCCGGGCGAGCACCGCGCCGCCGATTCCGACCAGCCCCCATCCGGCCATCTGCCAAGGCGTCCACGGCCCCTGTCCGAGCCAGAAGTTCGAGACGAGGCCCGCGATCGCACCGACGGCGAAGCCGGGTCCACCGCCGAGCGTGTAGCCGGCGAGCAGGGCGACGTCGGTGGTCGCCACGAGGTTCGGGATCGGCGCGAGGACGACGCGGCCGGCGACCGCGAGCGCGGCGAGCGCGGCGACCACGGCGACGACCCTGGCGGTCGGTCGCGAGCGCTCGAACCACGCGAAGCCGGCGACGATCGCGAGCGCGAGGATCACGAACGCCGCCGCCTGCCAGCTCATCGCGCCTCCTCACCGGCGATCAGCTCGCGGCCCGAGCCGGTCAGCAGGCGCGCGCCTGCCTCGGGCGTGATCGCCCGGCCGCGGGTGACCCGCGCCGTCTCGGTGGCGAAGTACCAGCCGCCGCCGAGGAGCTCGCCGGGCGCCCCGTCGGCGATCACGCGGCCCCGCGCCAGAAGCACGACCCGGTTCGCGAAGCGTGCCGCGAACTCGACGTCGTGGGTGGCGACGAGCAGCGCAGCGCCGCGGCCGGCGAGCACGGCGATCCATTCCGACAGGTCCTCCTTCCGCGCCCGGTCGAGCCCGCGGGTGGGCTCGTCGAGGCAGATCAGCCCACTCGGCTCGCCGCCG
>DASSEM010000061.1:0-4795 GCA_035695265.1 Solirubrobacterales bacterium | reverse complement strand
TCAATCGGCCGACCAGAGAAAGGAGGTGGTCCTAAGTTGAATGACATGGTTTCCGGGACTCTGGAGGTGACGGGCCGCTAGGCGGCACGCGGGCCGCCCGGCGAATACCACCCGGGCACCGGCGGGACCGACGGGATCGGGACTTGTCCCACCGATCGACGACCGTCACCCGCTTCCGACCGCACCAGGGAGGCCGCCGCAGGGCAACCTGCGAGCGGCCTTCCGCATTCGTGGGCGGCTACGGGCTCTTGACGTAGCCGCCGTCGGGGGCGACGTCAGCGAACCGGCCGTTCCGCTTCTGGGTGACGGCCGCCCAGCCGTAGCCGGCGCCGAGGCCGCGCACCTCGTCGAGGTCGAAGCGGTAGCGCCAGGTCCGGCGCTTGACGGTGAGCTTGGCGTCGCCGACCGCCTTGCGGTCCCCATCCGACTGGACGCGGAAGATCGTCGAGCGGAAGACGATCAGCTCGTAGGCACTGCGACGGCCGCCGCGCGTGTTGATCGTGATGCTCGCCGTCTCCCGTGCCCGGGCCGGCCGGACCCGAGCCCGCATCGTCACCGAGTGGCGAACGGTGCCGAGCCGCCGCTTGGCGCTCGCCTTCGTGATGTCCACCCGCCCGTGGCGGGAGAGGTAGCTGGTGTCGAACCGCGGGTCCTTGACGGTCTTCGCGCTCGCCGCCTCGGCGCCGGCCGTGACGAGCAGCGCCGCGATCGCCGCGGCGAGGAAGGCCCATGGGCGCATACGTATGGGGCGCTTCGAAACTGGGCTCTGCATCTGGTTCACGAACCCGGGCAGGCGCCGAGAGTAGCGGTGGGCCGGGCCGCTGGTCTCAGGCCGCGGCGGTGGCGGTCAGCAGGTAGCGCTCCCAGCTCGCCGGCGGCCTCGGGGCGGCGACGCGGATGAACACGTTCGGGCCCGGGGCCCGGGGCGTTGTCCGCGGGTGCATCGCGATCTCGCGCGGCAGCCGGTTGCCCTTGCGGCGGTTGCAGGGTCCGCAGGAGGCGACGATGTTCTCCCAGACCGACTCGCCGCCACGGCTCCGAGGGATCACGTGGTCGACGGTGAGCCCGCTGCGCTCGCTGCCGCAGTACTGGCAGGTCCAGGCGTCGCGGGCGAGCACCGCCTTGCGGGTGATCTTGCGGCGGTGGACGTCGCGCGGCACCCGCACGTAGGCGACGAGCCGGATCACCACCGGGCGATCGAGCGTCAGGTGCTCGGAGTGCAGGGTGCGGTCTCCGTGCTCGAGCATCTCCGCCTTGGCCTTGAGGATGAGGACCGTGGCACGGCGGACGCTGCAGACGTGCAGCGGCTCGTAGGTGGCGTTCAGGACCAGGACGCGGCCGCCGAGTCCCGTCCCCGCGGCCGGGCCCTCCGTAGCACGGATCCCGCGACCCGGTGCGGACACCACGCTCATCTGGCGGTGATTCTAGCCACGCCCCGTGCGGACGCCGCGCCATCTAACGGGGCAGTGGCGACACGGCTCCGACCTGGTAGCTGCCGAGCACGCGAACGGTCTCGGCCCGCTCCCCGAGCGCCGCGATCCCCTCCGCCACCAAGCCGCGGTCGGCCCGCCCGTCGAGGTCGACGAAGAACAGGTAGGCGCCGAGGCCGCTGCGGCGCGGCCGCGACTCGATCCGGGTCATGTTGATGCCGCGGTCGGAGAGCACGGCGAGGGCCTCGACCAGCGCGCCCGGGCGGTCGTCGCCGAGCTCGTCGAAGACGAGGGTCGTTCGCCAGGCGCGGTCGGGCTCCTCCGGAGGCGCCTCGGCCGAAGCGTCGGCAAGCCAGGCGAAGCGGGTCACGTTGTCGGCCGCGTCCTCGACGTCCTCGCGAAGGACCACACCACCGTAGGTGTCCGCTGCCGAGGCGGAGCCGAGCGCCGCCCACGGGCGGTCCGGCTCGGCGAGGACTCGCCGGACCGCTTCGGCGGTGCTGCTCACGGTCTCGACCGCCGCGGCCGGCAGCGCGATGCGGAGAAAGCGAGCGCACTGGGCGATCGGCTGCGGATGGGAGAGGACGAGCTCCACCGCCGCCGGGTCCATCGATCGGGCGGCGATCAGCGCCTGGTGGACGCGGTGGTCGAACTCGCCGACGATCCGCACCCGCTCGGTGTCGAAGGCGAGCGCGTCGAGGGTGGGGCGGACGGTGCCCTCGATCGAGTTCTCGAACGGCACCAGCGCCCGCTCGACCGCACCGCTCTCGACCGCCGCGACGGCGGCGTGGATCGTCGCCATCGGCACCGGCTCGTGAACGGCGCCGGCCGCGGCGAGGCGGAGCGCCTCCTCCGAGAAGGTCCCGGCAGGACCGAGATAGGCGACCTTCATCCGGTCCCGTCCCGATCGCCGCCGGCCCGTGCCTGCTCCATCGCCGCCAGCTCCTCCGGGGAGAGCTCGAGGCTGGAGCGGCCGCCGACGACCGGCTTCGCATAGACGCGGGCCTGCTCGCGCTGGAGGATCGCCGTGATGATGACGCCGTTGTCGCGATCGTCGAGCAGCGCGACCGTGCTCGACTGCCGTCCGCTCGTCTCGTTGAACGCGTCGTAGCGAAGCACCGCCGTCTTGCTGACCGCAACGTCGATCCGCTCCTCGGCGGCGGCCAGACGGGCGGCGCTGCGGGCGGTCTCGGCGCGTAGGGTCGCGTCCATCTCCTCGACGGCTCGGCTGAGCCCGGCGGCGTGTGCGACGAGGTCAGCCCGGCCGTCGCCGAGGACCTGCTTCTGATCGGCGCGGAGCCGTCGCAGGCGGATCATCAGGACCAGGCAGAGCAGCAGCGCCAGCACCGCGCCGGCGGCGGCGGCGAGGGCGACGATGCCGACGGTCGAGTCGAGGTTCCGCACGGCCTACAGGTTAGGTGCGCGACCTGACCTCAGAAGGTGACCGTGAAGCTGGCTTCGTTGTTGTCGGCGACCTCTTCGCAGGGGACGGTCGCCACCGCGACGTCGAGCGTCACCGTCTCGCCCGCCTTCGGCGCCGGCTGCAGCGGGATGCTCACCGTCTGCGTCTCGCCGGCGGCGATCTGGTCGATCGTGCCGGACTCGGAGATGCCGGTGTCGCTGGAGACATCGACGGTGATGTCGCTCTCGTCCGCGGTGCCCTGGTTCTGGACGGCGACCTCGATCTCGTCGTCGCCGGCCACGGCGGTGACCGAGCCGCCGTTCGGAAGCGCGGTGCCGGACGGCTGCAGGAGCGTGCTGCCGTCGACGAGGCCGAGCCCGTGGGTCTCGCCGTCGTCCTTGCAGGAGGCGTCGCTCGCGGTGGTTCCGCCCCCGCCGGCGACCCCACCGAACGCCGCCGCGGTCACCGACGGGTCGAGGTAGTCGGGCTCGTCGGGCAGGAACTTGCTGTCGGGGACGCCCTCGTCGACGGTGATGTCGTTGTCGGCGAGCGCCTGCTCGATCTGGTCCCGCGCGCGGGCGTAGAGGATGTCACTGGCCGAGAGCACCTTCATCTGCGTGTAGATCGCGCGCTCCGCCTTGTCCGCCTCCTTGCCGCCGGCGCCCAGCGCCGCGAGCTGGTTGGCGATCCCCTCGATCGCGTCGTGGCGGAGCTCGAAGGCGAGCTCGACCTGCTCCTGGGCACCCTTGATGTCATCGGGGGCGTCGAGCCCCTGGGCCCGGTCGAGCAGCGCCTGCGCGGTCCCCTTGTCGCCGGCGACCTCGCCCTCGAAGCTGATGTCGCCGGGCTGGCCGCCCCCCTTCCCCTCGAGCCGGTCGAAGAAGCTCGAGCTGAGCTGGTCGGACTCCGCGGCGATCGAGCTCAGGTCGCTGACGTAGTTCTCGTACGAGCGGTCCTTGCGGGCGTCGAGGCAGCCACGGAACGCGATCACGATCAGGATCAGGAGGACGATCGCACCGAGCAGGAGCCCCGCCTGGCGGACCCGCGCCTGCTGCTTGGTCGCGGGCGGTCCACCGTGGGGATGGGCGTCGTGCGATCGCGCCGTCGGCGCCTGCCGTCGCGGCTCGTCGTCTCGGGGCGGGTCGTGCGGGTCGTCTTCGTCGAAGAAGTCCACGGCTCAGGCCTTTCGCCACCGCCAGTATGACCCCTGCCCCGGGCGCCACCGCTCCGGGCGGGCGGTGCGGCCCCGCGAGGCCGCTCAGGAAGCGGGCGTCGGCGCCTCGCCGCTTGCTGCACCGGCGCGACCCCGGAGCGTGCGCCGGAGCTGCGCGATCGACCTGCCGACGACACCTGGCTCGATCAGCGAGATCGTGACGAGGTAGGCGCCGGCGCCGGCGACCAGGGCGGCGAGGAGGGTGAGCGGAGCGGCCCACGAGAGCGCGTCGGCGACGGCCCGGCCGGCGACCCAGGCGACCGCGCAGCCGATCAGGGCCGGCCGCACCGCCCGCCACTGCTCGCGCAGCGGGACGCCGAGCCAGCGCGCGGCCGCGTACATGCGGATCAACAGCGAGACGACGACGTGGGCGAGCATCACCCAGGCGACGATCTCGATGTCGCCGAGCGTCGCGGCGAGGATCACAGCCAGCAGGAAGGCGGGGAGGGTGCTGGCCGACGTCCCCGCGTTGAGGCCGGCGCGGTCGACGGAGTTCATCAGCCAGCCGATGCTCGCCTCGATGTGGTTGAGGGTCCCCCAGACGCCGAGGATCGCCAGCACGCCGACCATCGGCAGCCACTCGGAGCCGAAGACGGTGACCGTGAAGGGCTCGGCGGTCGCGCTGAGCAGGATCCCGGTCGGGCAGGCGACGAGGGCGACGAGGCGGAGGACCGAGATGAACGAGGCGGTGACGCTCTCGCCTCGGTGGCGCATCCGTGCGAACCCCGGGAACGTCACCTTCGCGACCGG
>DASSEM010000060.1:0-4864 GCA_035695265.1 Solirubrobacterales bacterium | reverse complement strand
GCGCGCCGGCCCTTGGTCAGGACCGGAGGGTGCTCGAGCAGGAGCAGCGTGTCGGGCACGACCCCGTCGCGGCGCTCAGCGGCGATCCGCGCCTGGAGCGCCGCGGCCTCCCCGTAGGGGACGAGGCCGAGCCGGAGCGAGCGGAGCGGCGGTTGAGCCATCGGCTCAGTCTCGCAGCCCGCGAGCCCCGGATCCGGGCACGATGCCCGGCGCTCAGGCGACGATGGTGCGCTCGGCGCGGCGCTTGATCGCCCGCAGCATCCGGTTGACGAGGATCACGTGGCCGCGCGTGCCGATCACGCCCGCGCGGTAGATGCGGCCGCGGCGGCCGAGGAAGTCAGCCCGCGTCTCCAGCCGGACCTGCGATCGCTGGCCGCGCAGCAGATCGATCCGGAAGACGACCGCGTACTCGGCGAAGCGGTGGCGGCCGGCGAGGGCCAGCATCACCGGCTCGATCGCGCGGATGACGGTGAAGCCGGGAAGGGTCCCACCCGGGTGGTGGAGGTCGCCCTTTGCCACGGTGACGGCGGCTCCGACCCGCTCGGCGTAGCGCCGGGCGCCGCGGCTGTCGAAGGAGTGCTCGATGACCGGGAAGAGCGCCTCCCAGGTCGCCTCGGCGGGTGCGTCGACCTCGATCGCGTGCTCGTCGATCGGCGGCAGCTGCTCGAGCGGTACGTCGATCGTCCGAGGACGATGCGTCCCATCGAGGATTGCTGCTTCGCTCACCGTCACGTTGCTCCTTACATCGCCAAGAACACCGGTTCCTGAAGTAAGTCGCGGACGCGCGCGAGGAACCGGGCCCCGTCGGCGCCGTAGAGGATCCGGTGGTCGCAGGCGAGGTTGACCGACATCCGCCGGCCGGCCACCAGCTCTCCGTCGCGCACCACGGCCGCCTCCTCGATCGAGCCGACGGCGAGGATCCCGGCCTGCGGCGGGTTGATCACGGCCGAGAAGCTGGTCACTCCGAACATCCCCAGGTTCGAAACGGTGAAGGTTCCGCCGGACAGCTCCGGCGGCGTGATCGTCCCCTCGCGGACGCGCTCGGCGAGCCGGCGGCTCTCGGTGGCGATCGCGCCGAGCCCCTTCGCGTCGGCGTCGAAGACCGTCGGGACGACGAGCGCGTCGCGGGCGGCGACCGCGATCCCGACGTTGACCCGGGAGTAGAGCTCGACCTTGCCGTCGCGATAGGAGCCGTTGGCGCGCGGGAACTCCCGCAGTGCGATCGCGCAGGCCTTGACGACCATGTCGTTGAACGACGGCACGACGCCTCCCTCCGGGGCGGCCGCCTTGATCTGTGCCCGTGCGTCCCAGGCACGGGTCATGTCGATCTCGGTCGTCAGGTAGAAATGCGGCGCCGTCGCCTTCGACTCCGCCATCCGTCGCGCGACCGTCTGCTGCAGCTTGCTCAGCTCGACCACCTCGACCCCGCCGCGTGCGGTCTCGGGCCGCTCGGCGGTGGGGGCCGCCTGGGCCGGTGGCTCCGCCGGCGCCGGCGCCTGCTCGGGCGCCGGGCCTCCCTCGGCGGCGCGCTCGACGTCAGCCTTGACGATCCGCCCGCCGGGCCCCGACCCGCTCAGCCCGGTGAGCTCGACGCCGTGCTCGCGGGCGATCCGCCGTGCAAGGGGGGAGGCCTTGACCCGCTCGCTGCGCTCGCTTGGAGCTCGCTCGGCTTCGCCTCGCTCGGAGCTGGGAGCACGCTCGGCTTCGCCTCGCTTCAGCACGGCCGCTTCGCGGCCTTCAGCACGCTCGCTGCGCTCGCTTGAGCGAGGAGCACCGCCATCGGACGCTCCTCGCTCCTCGCTCCTCGCTCCTCGCTCTTCCTCGCCTGCGGCCGCCCCATCGCTCCCGACTCTCGCGATCACCTCGCCGATCGGCAGCGTCGCGCCCTCCTCGGCGACGATCTCGGTCAGCGTGCCGGCGACGTCGGACTCGTAGACCATGTTCGCCTTGTCGGTCTCGATCTCGACCAGCTCATCCCCGACCGCGACCTCGTCCCCGACCGCCTTCATCCATGCGAGGACGGTCCCCTCCTCCATCGAGTCGGAGAGCCGGGGCATGACGACATCAGCCATGGGCCACGCTCGGCTTCGCCTCGCTTGCAGCGCGGAGCACGCTCGCTCCGCTCGCTGGAGCAAGGAGCATCGCCATCGGCTGCTCCTCGCTTCTCATGCCGCTCCCACCGTCGTGTTCAGCGCCGCGCTGACGATGTGCTCAGGGTGGGGGATGGCGCTCTGCTCGAGCCGCTTCGAGTAGGGCATCGGCACGTCGGCTCCGGTCACCCGCTGGATCGGCGCGTCGAGGTGGTCGAAGGCCTGCTCCTGGATCAGCGCCGCGAGGTTGGCGCCGACGCCCCCGTGCGGCCAGCCCTCCTCGACGATCACGGCGCGGTTCGTCTTCCGGACCGACTCGAGGATCGTGTCGAGGTCGAGCGGGCGGAGCGTCCGCGGGTCGATCACCTCCGCCTCGATCCCATGCTCGTCGGCGAGCGTCTCCGCGGCCCGCTCCGCCTCGTGCGCCATCTTCAGGATCCCGACGATCGTCACGTCGCCGCCCTCGCGGCGCACCGCGGCGCGGCCGAAGTCCACGATGTGGTCATCGTCCTCGGGAACCTCGCCCCGCATCCCGTAGAGCGTCTCGTGCTCGACGAAGATCACCGGGTTGTCGTCGCGGATCGCCGCCTTCAGCAGGCCCTTGCCGTCGGCCGCGGTCGAGGGGCAGGCGACGAGCAGGCCGGGGATCTGCAGGTACATCGCCTCGAAGCTGTGCGAGTGGGTGGGCCCGAGCTGGTGGCCGCCGCCGCCCGGCATCCGGATCACCAACGGCACCCGCACCTGGCCGTTGAACATGTACGGGATCGCGGCCGCGTGGTTGATGATCTGGTCGAAGGCGAGCAGCGAGAAGTTGACCGTCATCAGCTCGACGACCGGTCGCAGCCCGCCCATCGCGGCGCCGACCCCGGTGCCGACGATCGTGTTCTCCGAGATCGGGGTGTCGCGGACGCGCCGCTCCCCGAACTGCTTCATGAGGCCCTCGGTGACCTTGAACGCGCCCTCGAAGACGCCGATGTCCTCGCCGATGAGCAGCACCGACTCGTCCCGCTCCATCTCCTCGCGCAGCGCGGCGTTGAGCGCCTCGCGCATTCGCATCGTGGCGGTCACTCGATGCCTCCAGGGCCCTGCTGACGGCTCTCCTCGGACTGCTCCTCGCCGGCTGTGGAGTCGGGCTCGCCCTCCTCCTGGGTCTGGGCCTCGTCGGCCGGGCTGTCGGTCTCGGGCGCGGGGCCCTCGCCGCTGCCGCCGCCCGAGCGTGGGCTCTGGCCGCCATAGGCGGCGCCGGCCTCGTGCAGCTCGCGGACCCGCTCGTCCTCGGCCGCGGCCTCGCGCTCGCGCTCGCCGCGGAAGGGGTCCGGCGTGCGCTCGTCGACCGCGTACCAGCCCTCGTGCTCGCCGGGCATCACGTACAGGTTGTCGTAGAGCGAGTCGAGCGGCGGCTCCTCCGAGGCGTCGGCGAACTCGACCGCCGCGAGCACCTGTTCCTCGACCTCCTTGCGGATCGCCTCGAGGTCGTCCTCGGCGATCGTCCCGACATCGATCAAGCGCCGCGCGAAGATCTCGATCGGGTCCCGCTGCTGCCACTCCTCGACCTCGTGCTTGTCGCGGTAGACCTCCGGATCCGCGGCGGAGTGGCCGCGATAGCGGTAGGTGAACGCCTCCACGAGCGTCGGTCGGCGATCGTTCCGCGCGATCTCGAGGTGGTCGGCGACGCACTCCCGCATCGCGACCACGTCCTGCCCGTCGACGCGCTCGCCCGGGACCCCGAGCCCCTCCGCCTTGCGGGAGAGGTCGGTGACCGCCGAGTGGCGCTCGATCGCCGTCCCCATCCCGTAGAGGTTGTTCTCGACGAGGAACACGATCGGCAGGCTCCAGAGCGCCGCCAGGTTGATCGTCTCGCCGAAGTTGCCGGTGTTGGTGGCGCCGTCGCCGAACATGCAGACGGTGACCTCGTCGGTCCCCTTGTAGTCGGAGGCCAGGGCGAGACCGGCCGCGATCGGCAGATTGCCGCCGACGATCCCGTAGCCACCCATGAAGCGGCGGTCGCCGTCGAAGATGTGCATCGACCCACCGCGGCCGCGGGCGGTCCCGTCCTCGCGGCCGAACAGCTCGGCCATCACGTTGCGCGGGTCGGTGCCGCGGGCGATCGCGTGGCCGTGGGTGCGATAGGTGCCGATCAGGTAATCGTCGGACTCCATCACCGAGGTGGTGCCGACGATCGTCGCCTCCTCACCGATCGCCAGGTGGAGGAAGCCGCCCGCCTTCGCCCGCTGGTACTGGCGCCCCGCCTCTTCCTCGAAGCGCCGGATCAGCGCCATCTGGCGCAGGACCTCGCGGCTGGTGTCGGGATCGGGAAGCTCGTGGCCGCGCGAGCTGCTGAGGACGCCGGCCGGCGTCCTCACCTCGCTCGTGTCGTCCGAATCAGCCAACCTCTCGCACCATATCCAAGCCCGGGTGCCTGCTCGGCGCCCTCGCTCCTCCCCAACTCCCTACCCGCGCTGGGGCAGTTTGACCACCGTATGTTGCGTTCAGATGACCCAGCCACGCGGCCGCCCGCACCTGGGGCAGTTTGACCACCGTATGTTGCGTTCAGATGACCCAGTGGGGTCAGTCGGCGTAGCGGTGATGCAGCATCAGGTCGTTGCCGTCCGGGTCCTTGAAGAACGCCATGTGACAGACCCCGGTGTCGAGAACGTCGCCGAGGAACTCGACCCCCTTGGCCTCGAGCTCGGTCCGCGCGGCGGCGACGTCGTCGACGTGCAGCGCCGGGTGGGCGTTGCTCTGCGCGGCGAACTCCATCCCGAACTTCGCCG
>DASSEM010000059.1:0-2399 GCA_035695265.1 Solirubrobacterales bacterium | reverse complement strand
CTGGGAGCACGCCGCGGCGAGGCACCATCAGCACCGCCCCGAGCTCGGCGCCGAGCTCGAGTACCTGGCCGGCAAGCACCAGCACCTGGTGCCCGCCGGACGGCGCTTCGGGGACCGCGCGGCCGCCCGCAAGGCGGCCGGCGACGACCGGCTCGCCGGGCGCCGGCTCCGTGCCGCTTACGCCTACCTTCGGATGGGCGTCAGCGAGCGCTCGCGGATGGACCTGCTGCGTGGCGTCGCGCTGATCGGCGGCGAGCCCCTCGTCGCCCGGTTGAAGTCCGCAGCGAGCCCCGAGCCGCCGGCGCCGGACTGGCTCCGGGACGCGATCGGCGAGCCGGCCGAGCCGTCCGCCGGGCCGGTCTCCGGCTCGCTCGAAGTGGCGTGAGCGAGGCCGGTGGGGGCGGCGGGCCCGCCGTCTCGGTCGTCATCCCGACCCGGGACCGCTGGCCGCTGCTCGCCGACACCCTGGCGAGCGTGCTCGCGCAGGAGCACGTCGCCCTCGAAGCCGTGATCGTCGACGACGGCTCGACCGCCCCGCCGCCCGCCGCCCGCCCGTTCGACGACCCGCGGGTGCGGATCGTCCGCAACGAGCGCTCGCTCGGGGTCGCCGGTGCCCGCAACCGCGGTATCGAGTCGGCGCGCGGCGGGTGGATCGCGTTCCTCGACGACGACGACGTCTGGTCTCCCGCCAAGCTGCGCAGTCAGCTCGACGCGGCCGGCGCGACCGGCGCCGCGTTCGCCTACGCCGCGGTCGTCCTGGTCACGACCGACCGCGGCGCCGTGACGATCGCCGCCGCGCCGCCGCCCGAACGCCTGGCGGAGCTCCTCGCCGCCTACAACGCGATCCCGGCGGGCGCCTCCAACGTCGTCGTCAGAACCGACCGCGTCCGCACGCTCGGTGGGTTCGACCCTGACTTCGGCCACCTCGCCGACTGGGACCTCTGGATCCGCCTCGCCGCGGACGGTCGCGGGGCAGCCTGCGAGGAGCCTCTCGTCGGCTATCGCCTCCACCCCGCGAGCATGCGATCGACGACCGGCGGCGCCCTCGCCGAGCTCGGTCGCCTCGACCGCAAGCACCGTCGCTCCCGGCGCCCGCCCCGGGAGCGGATCTGGTTCTACCGCTGGCTCGCCGACGGCCAGCTCCTCGCCGGGCGGCGGCGGGAGGCCGCCGCGACGAGCCTGCGCGGCGCCCGGCGCTGCCGCTCGCGTGCCGACGCGGCCCGCGCGGCGCGGATCCTGCTCCGCGGCGGGCGGTCAGCGAAGCCCACGACCGGAGGCGAGGCGGCGGTCACCACGGCGAGCTGGCTCGAGCCGATCCTCCCCGCGACCGCCGGGGCGGCCCCGGTTGACCGCGAGGGGCTGAAGCGGCGCCTGCGGCTGGCGGCGGCGATCGGCCTCGACCGGCTGCTGCGGCTGTCGGGGGGGCGGATCGGGCTGGCGCTCGTCTACCACGGGATCCACGATGGGCCCGGCGGGTCGCAGCCGGCGATCGACGTCGTCGGGTCGATCGCCGCCCCGGCGTTCCGGGCTCAGCTCGACCACGTCCGCGCCAACTATCGCCTCGTCCCGGCGGCGGGGCTACGGGCGGCGGCGCTCGCCCGGCGCCGTGGACAGCCGTTCCCGCTCGCAATCACCTTCGACGACGATCTCCGCTCCCACGTCGACGTCGCATTGCCGATGCTCCGTCGGGCCGGGGTCCCGGCGACGTTCTTTCTCACCGGCGCCTCGCTCGACGGACCGGCGAGCTTCTGGTGGGAGCGGCTCGAGCGGGCGCTCGCGGCCGGCGTCGGCGCCGACCTGATCGGGACCGCGGAGCCCGGGCGAGCGGTGGCGACCGTCGAGGCGCTCCCCCCGATCGAGCGCGAGGAGCTCTCATCCGCCCTGCTCGAGCGCCTCGGCGGCGAGAGCGAGGACGCCGGGCTGCGCGCCGAGCACGTCGCCGTCCTCGCGAGAGATTGCGAAGTCGGCTTCCACACCCGCATGCACGAGCGGCTCCCCGGGCTCGGCGACGAAGCGCTGGCCGCGGCGCTGCGGGAAGGCGTCGCCGGCCTCGAGCGGGCGGCCGGCTCGTCGCTGCGCTCGCTCGCCTATCCCTACGGGGAGGCCGACGCACGGGTCGCCGCGGCCGCGCGCACGGCCGGGTTCGACTGCGGCTACACGACCCGCGGCGCCGCCGTCCGGGCCGACGCCGATCCTTTCCTCATGGGCAGGCTCTACCCGAGCGAGGCGTCGATCGCCCACCTCGCCTCGCAGCTCAGCCTCGCGATCTGGAGGGCCGCCCGTGGCCGCTGAGCCCCATTCGGGCGCCGGGACGCGGCGACTGCGGGCGGTCGGCCGGGGGCTCGGCCGGCGGCCACGGCGGCTCGCCGCCCGGGCAACCGGGCGGCCGCCGGCGCCCG
>DASSEM010000058.1:0-2931 GCA_035695265.1 Solirubrobacterales bacterium | reverse complement strand
GCTCGAGCCCGCGAGCTCGCCGCCGCTGATGCTCGCGATCAGGCAGAGCTTCCCCGGCGTCGCGCGGATGCACGTCAACTGGTCGGGCGACGTCGAGTTCCTCTACGTTCGCCTCCACAACGAGGCCGGGTCGCTGGTCGGGACCGCCACGATCACCAGGCCGGCGCTGCCCGCGCGGCTGGGGGCGCGCCTAGCGCGCGGCAACATCAGCATGTTCGAGCAGATGGACCGGCTCGCCGAGCCCGCCAGGCGGCCCGCGGCGGTCCTCTTCGCCGACCTCGAGGCCTCGGGCGACCTCTCCCGGCGCCTCTCCTCCCGCTCCTACTTCGAGCTGATCCGCTCGCTCACCGATCTGATCGACGGATCGGTGATGGAGCACGGCGGGGTCATCGGCAAGCATGCGGGCGACGGTGGTTCGGCTCTGTTCGTCGTCGATGCGGGAGACGAGTCGGCGGCCGCGAGCGGCGCAATCGCCGCCGCTCGGGCGATCCGCTCAGGTGCCGGCGAGCTGACCGACCGCTGCGGGGAGGAGGTCCGGATCAACGTCGGACTGCACTGGGGGGCGACGTTGATGGTCGGGCAGGTCTCGGCGATCGGCCGGCTCGAGGTGACGGCGCTCGGCGACGAGATGAACGAGGCGGCCCGGATCGAGAGCGTCGCCTCCGGCGGCGCGATCCTCGCGTCGAAGCAGCTGATCGAGCGGCTCGGGCCCGCGGACGCCGCCGAGCTCGGAGTCGATCCGGACGAAGTCGCCTACCGGCCGCTCGGCGAGCTCGGGGCCGGCGACAAGGTCATGCGGGACGCCGGCGCGATCGCCGTCACCGAGCTGTGAGCGTCGATCGCAGCTCACTCGCGCGCTACCGATGAGCGAGGCCGAGCAGCCGCGGACGGCCGGCTACTGGCCGCGGCCATGGACCTGCGAGGACGGGGGGCCGCGGCGGTGGGGCTCGGCGGCGGGGTTGCCGGGGCTCGGGATCAAGTCAGGCGAGCGGCTGCGGGTCGCGGCCGTCCACGACGCGTTCGCCGTCGACGCGATCGTCCGACGCGAGCCCGGCGAGCTCTTCGCGCTCCGCCACGACATCCCGATCCGGGGCCTGCACTCGACGCCGGTCGAGGCGTGGGTCGAGCGGCTCGACCCGGAGCGGCTCGAGGTGACGGCATCGACGCCGCGGCTTCCCGGCGGCTTCTTCTGGCCCGGTGGGATCGCCGCCCATGCCAACGGCGACATCCACATGGTCTTCGGCCACTGGGTCCATCGCCTCAGCCCCGATCTCGAGGTCCTCGCCTCCCACCGGCTGCCGGGCGAGCGCCCCTACAACTCGTACGTGGTGCTCGACGGCGGCGAGCTCGTGATGAAGGACTGCGACGCGCCGGCGGGGCGGCAGCCCTCGACCGTCTCGGTGCTCGACCCCGAGACCCTGCTGCCGCTCGCCGAGCCGCTGCGGCTGCCGGAGCCCTCGGTCGCCCGCCTCTCCTCCGATGGCGAGTCGGTGATCGCGCTCGGGACGTCCGTCGCCTTCCGGCTCCGCTTCGACCGCGGCGCGGGCCGGATCGAGCTCGACGAAGGGTGGCGGCCGGCCTACGGGCCGGCACCCGGTCGCAGCTACGGCTGGGACCCGGTGATCACCGACCGCCACGTCCTCTGGATCGACCAGGGCCGAAACAGCACCGACCGGACGATGCTCGCAAGCGGCGAAGCGCCCGACCCGGCGCGGCTCTGGTGGGCGGAACGCGAGGGTGGCCGCGTGCGCTCGACCGCGATCAGCGGCCTGCCCCACGGGACCGTCTCCAACCCGCCGGCCTGGGATCCGGAGCGGCGGGTGCTGGTCGCCTACGACTCCGGCAACGCGGTCATCCGTGCCTGGCGGCTCGATGGCGATGAGCCGGAGCCGCTCTGGCGCCGCGACGGGATCGCTCACGCGGGGCACCTGATCGTCTACCCCGACACCCGCGAGCTCGTCGTCGGCGACTGGCGCGACCTCGAGCTGATGCGAAACCGCGCGGTGCGACCGCTGACCCGGGCTCTGGGCCGGATCGCCTCCCGCCATCCGGCGGCGCGGCGGGCCTCGCTCCGGACCGGCGCCGACAGCCTCGTCGTACTCGACCTCGACTCGGGTGCGGAGAAGGGTCGCGTGGAGGTCCCCTCGCCCTCGCAATGCTTCACCTTCCCGGCGCCCGGGTTCGCCCGCGACGTCTACTACCAATCGATCACCACGATCGCGCGCGTCGTCGTCGACTGAGGGCGGACCAGCGCTCAGCGGGCGGTGATGCTCGTCGTCACCGGGGGCGCGGCCGCGATCGTCTGCAGGACGACGCAGTAGCGCTCGGTGAGGCGCAGAAGCGTCGCGAGCTCGTCCTCGCCGGCGTCGGTCTCGAGCTCGAAGTCGAGCCGGATCGCCCGGAAGCCGACCGGAGCAGCGCGGTTGACCGCGAGGGTCCCGCGGAAGTCGAGGTCACCCTCCGCGCGCACGGTGCCGGCGGCGACGTCGATCCCGAGCGATGTCGCGACCGCGCGTAGGGTCACCCCGGCGCAGGCGGCCAGCGCCTCGAGCAGCATGTCGCCGGAGCAGAGCTGCGAGCCGTCGCCGCCGGCAGCGGGATGGAGGCCGGCCTCGGCGACCGCCCTGCCGGTGGAGATCGAGCAGGAAACGCCCTCGCTGAGCTCGCCGCTCGCCGTCAGCGTCACCACGGCGGCCTCCGGGTCGGCCCCGTAGCGCTCCTTTAGTGGGGCCTGCACCGCGCGTAGCTCCTCGCCTGACATCTCCGACCCAGGCTACCCGAGCCGGGCCTGGCCTCCCGGGACCATAGGCTTGGGCGATGGAAGCCCAGCAGGCGAGTGAGGAGGGGCGAGCGCGGCGCTGGCACCACGATCGCCAGGCGACGGTCTGCGACATCGCCGAGCCGTGGGCGCACGGAACCGTGCTGCGGGCG
>DASSEM010000057.1:0-19168 GCA_035695265.1 Solirubrobacterales bacterium | reverse complement strand
CCCTGGCGGGCCTGCTCGAGCGCCTCGCGCAGGATCTCGAAGGTGACGCCGGTGATCTTGATGTCCATCTGGAGGGCGTTGATCCCCTCCTCGGTCCCGGCGACCTTGAAGTCCATGTCGCCGAGGTGGTCCTCGACGCCGGCGATGTCGGTGAGGACGATCACGTCATCGCCCTCCTTGATCAGGCCCATCGCGACGCCGGCGACCGGAGCCGAGACCGGCACGCCTGCGGCCTGCAGCGCCATCGAGGAGGCGCAGACCGATCCCATCGACGAGGAGCCGTTCGACTCCAGCGTCTCCGAGACCACCCGGGTCACGTACGGGAAGTCCTCGACGCTCGGGATCGTCGGCGTCAGGGCGCGCTCGGCGAGCGCGCCGTGGCCGATGTCGCGGCGCTTGGGCCCGCGCATGAACCCGGCCTCCCCGACCGAGTAGGGCGGGAAGTTGTAGTGGTGGAAGAACGTCTTGGTCTCCTGCAGGCCGAGGTTGTCGAGCCGCATGTCCATCCGCGTCGTGCCGAGCGCCACGTTCGAGAGGATCTGCGTCTCGCCGCGAGTGAACAGCGCCGAGCCGTGCACTCGCGGGGCGATGTCGACCTCGGTCTCGATCGGCCGGATCTCGTCACGGGCGCGGCCGTCGGGACGCTTCTTGTCGATCGCGATCCGGCGCCGGACCGTCGTCTTCTCGAGCGACCCGAACGCGGCCGAGACCTCGGCGCGACGGGCGGCATCCGCCTCCTCGTCGCCGGTGTCGGGCGCGTACTGGGCGAGGACCGCGTCCTTGATCGCCTCGACCGCCTCCTGGCGGGCGAGCTTCTCGGGCACGCTCGTCGCCTCGTCGATCGCGTTCTGGTGGGTGTCGCGGATCTGCGCGAGCAGCGCCTCGTCGATCGCGGGGACCTCGATCTCGAGCTTCTGCTTGCCGGCCTCGGCCTGCAACTCCTCCATCGCGCCGACGAGCTTCTTGATCTCGGCGTGTGCGATGTCGAGGGCGTCGAGGACCTCGGCCTCGGTGACGTTGTCGGCGCCACACTCGACCATCAGGATCGCGTCCTTGGAGCCGGAGACGATCAGGTCCATCTCGAGGTTCTCGTGCTCCTCCTCGGGCGGGTTGACGACGAAATCGCCATCGAGCTTGCCGACGCGGACGGCGCCGACGTGGTCGGCGACGGGGATCGGCGAGGTCGCGAGCGCCGCCGACGCGCCGTTCATCGCGAGGATGTCGTATGGATGTACGTGGTCGACCGAGAGCGGCGTCGAGACGAGCTGCGTCTCGTAGTGCCAGCCCTTCGGGAAAAGGGGTCGTAGCGGGCGGTCGATCATCCGCGCGGTCAGCGTCGCCTTCTCGCCGGCGCGGGCCTCGCGCCGGAAGTAGGAGCCGGGGATGCGGCCGACTGCGTAGTGCCGCTCCTCGACGTCGACGGTCAGGGGCAGGAAGTCGACATCGCGCAGGTTGCCCATCGTCGCGGTGCAGAGCACCATCGTCTCGCCGCTGCGGACGACGACGGCGCCGCTGGCCTGGCGCGCAAGCTTGCCGGTTTCGAACGAGATCTCCGTACCGCCGATCTCGACCGAGACGGTCTTAACGTCGAACATGGTCATTTATTCGCTTTTCCTTCCGGGGCCGTCGCTTCCGTAATCGGCGCGGGAGGTTCTTCGACCCGCGAGTTGACGGCCCATTCACGTGTTCGGACTGTTGTTGCCGGCCGGAGGTTACAGATGCGGCTAGCGAGCGTGGCTCCGCCCGGTCCCGGATCGGCCCGCCACCTGACGCAGGGCGGCGAGCAGGTCACCGCCGAGGGCCTGCCCGGCGGCGAACCCGGCCGGCGTCGCGACCACGCCGGCCCGGATGCCGCTCTCGAAGTCGCGGCGCACCCGGGCGGCGACCGCGTCGCCGCGACGGTCGCGCTGGAAGCGCTCGAGGTCTAGGCCGAGCGATTCCACCCGGCGCCAGAGATGGGGGTCGTCGACTCGCGCGCGGTCGGCGAGCAGCGAGTCCCAGAAGTCCCAGAAGGCAGGCTCGGACTGGCTCGCGACCGCCTCGGCGGCGGCGTGAAGCGCCGGCGAGCGCGGCCGCTTGCTCGCGACCGGGAAGTGACGCACGCAGAGCTGCAGCGGCAACGAGCTGATCGCGGCCCAGGACGCCGCACAGCGCGGGCACGCGAGGTCGAGGTAGACGACGGCGAGCGGGCCCGTCCCGCGAACGTGGTCGCCGGCGTCGAGCTCGGGGACGTCGGCACTTCCCAGCCAGGGGGACGCCGGCATGGCCTCGCTCAGCCGCCCTCGAGCGCGTCGAAGATCAGGTTCGCGCCGGGGATCTCGAGCGGCGTCGGGGCCGCATGCGACCAGCGCACGACCCCATTCGCGTCGATCAGCACCAGCGAGCGGTTCGCGTGCCCGTAGTCCTCGATGTACGCGCCGTAGGCAGCGCAGACGGCCCCCTTCGGGTGGAAGTCGGCGAGCAGCGGGATCGTCAGGCCGAGCTGCTTGCGGAAGGCTTTGTGACAGGGGAACGAGTCGACGCTGATCCCGACGAGAGCGGCATCGCGGGCCTCGATCTCGCCGGCGACCTCCTGATAGATCGAGAGCTGGTCGGTGCAGACGGGGCTGAAGTCGAGCGGGTAGAAGGCGAGGATGAGCCGGCGCCCGGCGAAGTCCGACAGGCCGACCGCCGTGCCATCCTGGTCGGGAAGCGAGAAGCCGGGGGCGGCGGTGCCGGGCGCGATCAAGCGGCGAGCGGTCCCGCCTGCTAGTGGCGCAGGCCGAGCTCCGAGACCAGCGAGCGGTAGCGCTCGAGATCCGTGCGTTCGAGGTAGCGCAAGAGACGCCGGCGGCGGCCGACCAGCATCAGCAGGCCGCGCCGCGAGTGGTGGTCCTTGCTGTGCGAGCGGAGATGCTCGGTGAGCTCGTTGATGCGCTCGGTCAGCAACGCGACCTGGACCTCGGTCGATCCGGTGTCGGTGCCGTCACGGCCGTACTTGTCGACCAGCTCAGCCTTCTTGTCCTTGGTCAGCGACATTCAGGGACGCGAGAAGGTAGCACAGACCTGACGGGCCTCAGCGACGTCCTGGCGCATCTGGTCGACCAGCTCGTCGGCGCTCGCGAACCGCTTCTCGCCGCGCAGGCGCTTGACGAACGCAACCCGCAGCGGGCGGCCATAGAGGTCCTCGTCGTGGTCGATCATGTGGGTCTCGATCAGCACCCCGCGGCCGCTCTCGAAGGTCGGGCGGACGCCGACGTTCACCGCCGCGGGCAGCCCGTTGGCGAACGCGGCGTAGACGCCGTAGCCGGGGTGCACATAGCGCTCGTCAGGAACGACGTTGGCGGTCGGGAACCCGAGGGTGCGACCGCGCCGGTCGCCGGAGACGACCTCGCCCTCGAACATGAACGGGGCGCCGAGGCACCGTTGGGCGGTCTCGACGTCGCCGGCGGCGACCAGCGCTCGGATCCGGGTCGAGGAGACCGTCTCGCCGTCGACCTCGACGAGGGGAACCACCGCCGTCTCGAACTCGGGCCGCGAGGCCAGCAGCTCCGGCGTCCCCTTCGCCTTCGCCCCGAAGCGGAAGTTCTCGCCCACCCGCACCTGCTCGGCGCCGAGCTGTCCGACCAGGACCTGCTCGCAGAAGTCCTCCGCCGACAGCCGCGAGAACTCGCGGTCGAACGGGATCACGACGAGCTCGCGGACGCCGAGGCCTTCGATGACGTCACGCTTGACCGGAAACGGCATGATCAGCCTCGGGGCCGCCTCAGGGTGGATCACCGAGAGGGGATGGGGCTCGAAGGTCAGCACCGTGTCGGCGTCCTCGATCACCAGGCGATGGCCGACGTGGACCCCGTCGAAGCTGCCGATCGCGACCGCTCGCGGGCGCGGCGTGGCGTCGGGGAGCTGGGTGACCTCGATCTGCATCGGTCCGCGGCCCCCTACTCAATCACGGGAAGGACAACCTCGGTGCGCAGCAGGCCCGCCTCGGCACGGGCGACTGCGACGAGGTCGCCCGCATGGACGAGGCGCAGCGGGCCGGGCGTCGCCGCGGCCTCCGCCGGGGCGTCGATCCGGATGCCGTTGCGGACCCGCTCGGCATCCGCCGCCGCCAGCTCGACCGCGGGCAGGTGGGCGACCAGCTCGGCCGCCGGCTCGACTCGCTCCTCCCCGCCTTCCCGCAGCTCGAGCGAGCCGATCGCGATCCGCCGCAGGGACTCGCAATAGGCGTCGCCGAGCGTCTCGATCAGGGTCCGCACGTAGGTCCCCGAGGAGCATTCGACGAGGAAGGTCGCGGTCCCCTCCCCCGCCGCCACCAGCTCAGCCCTGTGGATCTCGACCTCGCGGGTCGGGCGCTCGACCGCCTCGCCGCGGTGTGCCTTCCGGTAGAGGCGCTCGCCGCCGACCCGGACGGCCGAGGTCATCGGCACGGTCTGGGTGACGCGCCCGGTCGGCAGCTCGAGCCGGTCCGGAACCCGCCCGGTCTCGGTCAGCTCGCCCTCGGGGTCGCCGGTCGTCGAGCGCCAGCCGAGCCTCGCCGTCGCCAGGTAGGCCTTCGGCAGTCCGATGACGTAGCGCTGGAGCCGCGTCGCGGCGCCGAGCAGGACGATCAACAGGCCGGTCGCGAACGGGTCGAGGGTGCCGGCGTGGCCCGCTCTGGCGCCGAGCTCGCGGCGAAAGCGGGCGACGACGTCGTGAGAGGTGACGCCGGCGGGCTTGTCGCAGCGGATGAAGCCGGACGGCGGTTGCGCCTCAGGCAAGCCCGGTCCGGGTCTCGTCGCTGAGGATGTCGACGAGCTCCTCGTAGCTGCGATCGGTCGAGAACCCGGCGGCGCGACGGTGGCCGCCGCCCCCCATCTTGCGGGCGATGACCGATACGTCGACGGTGCCGTCGGGAGACCGCAGGCTGACCTTGCGCGCCGCCCGGTCGCCGTCGGGCTTGTCGCGGATCACCGCGGCGACGGCAGTGCCCTCGATCCCGCGGACGAAGTCGATGATGCCCTCGGTCAGGGTCTCGTCGGCGCCGGTGGCGGCGTAGTCCGCAGCCGAGAGGTAGGTCGTCGTCAAAGCGCCGTCGCGGCGGCGCTCGATGCGCTCCAGGGCGCGCGCGATCAGCTTCAGCTTCGCCTCCGGAACCCGCTCGTAGAGCCGCCGGAAGGTCGCGTTGACATCGACGCCGTACTCGATCAGGTCGGCGGCGACCCGGTGCGTGCGGGCGTCGGTGTTCTCGTACATGAACATCCCGGTGTCGGTGATCAGCCCGACGTAGAGGGACTGGGCGATCGAGGGGGTGATCTCGGCTCCGAGCCGGCGACAGATGTCGAAGACGATCTCGGCGGTCGAGGAGGCGCCGACGTCGACCAGGTTGACGTCGGCGAAGCGGGTGTTGTCGTGGTGGTGGTCGACGTTCAGCATCCGCTTGCCGTCGCGCAGCCAGTCGACCGGCATCCGGTCGATGTTGCCGCAGTCGAGGAAGACCACGGTGCGATCGCCGAGATCCGCGGGGGCCTCGTGGAAGACCTCCTGCAACGGCAGGAACCGGTACTCGACCGGCAGCGGGAACTCCTTCTCGGCGAGGAACATCACCGAGTCCTTGCCGAGCCCGGTGAGCGCCTCGTGCAGCGCCAGGGTCGAGCCCAGCGCATCGCCGTCGGGACCCTCGTGGGTGGTGATCAGGAACCGGTCGGCGGCGGCCAGCTCGGCGACGACCTCCTTGGTCGCCAACTCGATCTCGGAGGCGTTTCCGTTCGGCCCGCTCACTCGTCCATCATCCTCGTCAGGCGGTCGGCACGCTCGACGGAGTCGTCATAGACGAACTGCAGCGCCGGCGTCCGCTTGAGTCGGAGCTGCGCCGAGATCGCGCGCTGGATCACGCCATGAGCGGCTTGCAGGCCCTCCATCGTCGCGGCCTTCTCGGCATCGGTGCCGAGCACGCTGACGTGCACCTTCGCGCTTCGCAGGTCGGGGCTTGTCTGTACGTCTGTGACGGTCACGAATCCAATCCGGGGGTCCTGAAGCTCGCCCGCGATCGTCGCCCCGATCACCTCCCGCATGACCCCGTCCACCCGGCGCATCCGCGATACGGCCATCGCCGCCGACTATAGCCGGGAGCGTTGATCGGAACCGCGGCGCTCGCCGTGGCCCTCAGTCGAGGGTCTTCTCCACCTCGGTCGTCTCGAATGCCTCAAGCACGTCGCCGACCTTCACGTCCTGGTATCCGTCCAGCGTGATCCCGCACTCCTGGCCCTCCTCGACCTCGCGAACGTCGTCCTTGAAGCGCCGCAGCGAGCCGACCCGGCCGGTCCAGATCACGGTGCCGTCGCGGACGAGGCGAACCTGCGCATCGCGGGTGATCCTGCCCTCGTTGACGCGCGAGCCCGCGATCGTGCCGATCCTCGACGCCTTGAAGAGCTCGAGCACCTCGGCCTCGCCGAGCGAGCGCTCGACCTCCTCGGGTTCGAGCATGCCCTCCATCGCCGCCCGCAGGTCCTCGGTGAGCTTGTAGATGACCGAGTAGGTGCGGACCTCGACGCCCTCGCTCGCGGCGGCGCGTTTCGCGTCGGCGAGCGGGCGCACGTTGAAGCCGATGACGACCGCGTCGGATGCCGCGGCGAGCATCACGTCCGACTCGTTGATCCCGCCGGCGGCGGCGTGGACGACATCGACGGCGACCTCCTCCTGCGGAAGCTTGGCGATCTCGTCTTGCAACGCCTCGAGCGAGCCGGCCACATCGGCCTTGAGCAGCAGGCTGAGCTGCTTGATCTCGCCCTGCTGCGCCTTCGAGAAGACGTCCTCGAGGCTGATCCGGCGGGCGTTTCGCCGGGCCTGGGCCTCGGTCTTGAGCCGGATCGCGCGCTCCCCGGCGAGCTGGCGAGCACGGCGGTCGTTCTCGACCACCTGGACCCGCTCGCCCGCCTCGCCGACCCCGTCGAAGCCGAGCACCTCGACCGGGTCGCCTGGCCGCGCGGACTCGATCCGGTTCCCGTTGAAGTCGTGCATCGCACGCACCCGCCCCCACTGCGAGCCCGCCACGATCGAGTCGCCGACCCTCAAGGTCCCGCGCTGGACGAGCACCGTGACCACGGCGCCGCGGCCGGGGTCGAGGTGGGACTCGATCACCGTGCCCGACGCCTCCGCATCCGGGTTCGCCTTCAGATCCTCGAGCTCGGTCACGAGCAGGATCATGTGCAGGAGGTTGTCGAGACCATCATGGGTCTTCGCCGAGACATCGCAGTAGACGGTCTCCCCGCCCCAGTCCTCGGGGTTCAGGCCGAGGCTGGCGAGCTCGCCCCGGACCTTGTCCGGCGTCGCGCCCTCCTTGTCGATCTTGTTGACCGCGATCATCACCGGGACGTCCGCTGCCTTTGCGTGATCGATCGCCTCGACCGTCTGCGGCATCACGCCGTCGTCGGCGGCGACGACGACGATCGCGACGTCGGTGACCTTTGCCCCCCGCGCCCTCATCGCCGTGAACGCCTGGTGGCCCGGGGTGTCCAGGAACGTGATCGTCCGGCCCTCCGAGTGGACCTGATAGGCGCCGATGTGCTGGGTGATGCCGCCCGCCTCGCCCGCCGCGACCTCGGTTGTCCGGATCGCATCGAGAAGCGAGGTCTTGCCGTGGTCGACGTGGCCCATGACGGTCACCACGGGCGGTCGCAGGACGAGGTCGGCCTCGTCGTCCTCGAACTCCGGCACCTCGTCGACGTCGTCGCCGGCCCGGACGATCTCGACCTCCTGGTCGAACTCCTCGCCGAGCGCGAGGACCGTCTCGTCGGTCAGGGTCTGGGTCAGGGTCGCCATCTCGCCCTGCTGCATGAGCTTCTTGATCACCTCGGCGCTGCTGACGCCGAACGTCTCCGAAACCTCGCGCACGGTGGCACCCGAGTTGACCTTGAGCGCGACCGGCTCCTCGACGGTCGGGGTCTTGAGCTCCGGCGACTCGTCGAAGGCGGGCCGGCGGCGGCGGCCACGGCGGCGCGGCGGGCGCTGCGGGGGCCCCTGTGACATGTGGTCGCGGCGCGCAGCCTGCGAGTCGATGACGACGCGGCGGCGCTTCTTGCCCGCGCCGTCGCCTGAGGCGGGCGCGGGCTGGCGCTTCGCCGGCGCGGACGGCCTCGATCCAGCGCCGGCGGCGACCGGCTTCTTCTTCGGTAGCGCGCCGGCCGCGGCGAGCGCCTTCAGAGCCGTCGCCTGATCGACGCTCGAGGACGCGGTCTTGACGTCGACCTTGGACGCCTTCAGGGCGTCGATCACGCGCGCGCTCTCGAGCCCGAGCGCCTTCGCGATCTCGTGGACGCGCTGCTTCGCCATCCCTCGCTCAGGCCTCCCGGCCTTCCACCGGCTCGTCGGCGACCGTGGCCGCTTCCTCGTCGCCGGGGGCCTCGACGGGCTCACCGGTCGGGGACTCGTCTTCATCGCCGACGATCTCGGTGAGGTCCTCCTCACCGGTGTCCTCGGCTACCGCCTCGGTCACGGTCTCCGCGGCGATCAGCTGCTCGTCCTCGGCGACGGTGGGATCCTCGTCGGTCGCGTCGGCGACTTCGGCGACCGCATCGTCGTCGGCGGCCTCGGCCCGCTCGTCCTCGACCGCGGATTCGATGACCTCCTCATCCGACTCCGCGGCGGCGAAATCGGCCTCCGCCCGAGCGACGATCGGCCCGACCTCGGCGTCAGGCGAATCATCGTCGGCGAGCAGCGCGACCTCGTCATCGCTCAGCGGCGAGAGCACGGTGACCTGATTGGTCGCGAAGCGGGCGAGCGCCTGGTGGGTGGGCAGGCCGCAGTAGCGGGCGCCGGGGAGGGCGGCGTTCGGGCAACGACGCCCGGCCGACAGCACCGCCATGCAGCGGCCGTCGAACTGCTCCTCCTCGTCTTCGTAACCCTCTTCCTCGCCCTGCTCGGCGAACTCGCTCTCGCCGACGATGTCGACGCGCCAGCCGGTCAGCTTCGCGGCGAGCCGCGCGTTCTGGCCCTCGCGACCGATCGCGAGCGAGAGCTGGTCGTCGGGGACGATCACGGTCGCCTGCCGAGCCTCGTCGTCGACCAGGACCTCGCGGACGCGGGCCGGCGAAAGCGCCTTGGCCACGAATCGGGCCGGCTCCTCGTTGTAGGGGATGATGTCGATCTTCTCGCCGCGCAGCTCGGAGACGACCATGCGCACGCGCGAGCCTCGCGGGCCGACGCAGGCACCGACCGGATCGACGCCGTCGGCGTGCGAGATCACCGCGATCTTCGAGCGGAAGCCGGGCTCGCGGGCGACGCCGACGACCTCGACGAGCTCGTCGGCGATCTCCGGCACCTCGAGCGCGAACAGCTTCTTGATCAGCTCCGGGTCCTTGCGCGACACGACGACGCTGGGGCCCTTGCCGTCGGCGTTGACCTCGGTGATCACCGCCTTGATCCGCATTCCGTGGTCGTAGCGCTCGCTGTAGATCTGCTCCGAGCGCGGCAGCAGGGCCTCGACGCGGTCGCGGAGCTGGACCAGCGTGTAGCGGTTGTCGGACTGCTGGATGATCCCGGTGATCAGCTCGCCGACGCGATCCTGGAACTCCTCGTACATCATCATCCGCTCGGCCTCGCGGATCCGCTGCAGGACGACCTGCTTGGCGGTCTGGGCGGCGATCCGCCCGAAGTTGTCGGGGGTCACGTCGTGGGACTCGATCTGGTCCTCGTAGGGCGCCAGGATCTCCGGGTCGAGCTCGGGGTCCTCGGGCTCTCTGAGCTGCCCGGTCGCCGGGTCGATCTCGGGCTCCTGGTTGTCGGCGGCCTCCGCCAGCAGCTTCTCCTCCAGCTCTTCCGGGAGGATCAGCTCGAAGACGCGGAAGTCGGCGGTTTCGCGGTCGAGGTCGACCCGGGCGTACTTGGCCGCCCCCGGCTGCTTCTTGTAGGCCGACAGCAACGCGTCCTCGAGCGCCGCCATCAGCGTCTCGGAGTCGAGTCCCTTCTCCTGCTCGAGGACCTTGATTGCATCGACGATCTCGCGGCTCACGGCTGCACCTCCGGGGGCTCTGGGACAAGGTTGGAGCGGCTGACGAGACCGAACGGGATCTCGACCCTCTCCCCGCCGGAATCGATGCTGACCGCCTCGGCATCGGCGGCGAGCAGCCGGCCGGTGAAGTTCTTTCGCCCCTCGATCGGCTCCGCCGTGCGGATCCGGGCGGCATGGCCCTTGAAGCGGGCGAAGTGCTCGGGCTTCGAAAGCGGGCGGTCGAGCCCGGGCGAGGACACCTCGAGCGCGTAGTCACCGAGCAGGTCGCGGACCTGCATGGTCACGCGCTCGCAGAGGTCGAGGCCGACCCCGTCGGGATGGTCGATGAAGAGCCGCAGGCGCTCCCGCCCCGGCTGCTCGACCGCGATCAGCTCGATCCGCGGGTCGAGCTCCGCGATCTCGGCTGCGATCTGGTTGTCGGTCGGCTTCGTCATCAGGTTCTGCTTCCTCGTCTGCTCGGTGCCGATGTCCATCGAGGCCGAAAAAAAGGCGGGCCGCAGGCCCACCTCTCGCAACGGATTCGTATGCGGACAAAGGTGTACGCCGAGTATACCCGCAGCGTTTCGCCGATCAAGACCGATTTCGGCGATCAGCGGGGCGCCGCCGGGGCCTCGACGAGCAGCGTCACCGGCCCGTCGTTCACCAGCTCCACCTCCATCGCCGCACCGAACTGGCCGCGCTCGGCGCCGAGCAGGTCGCAGACCAGCTCGTAGAGCGGCTCCGCCCGCTCGGGCGGCGCGGCGCCGGTGAAGCTCGGGCGATTGCCCCTGCTGACATCGCCGTAGAGCGTGAACTGGCTGACGCAGAGGACGCCGCGCTCACCGAGCGGCGTCGACATCCGCCCCTCGCCGTCGGGGAAGATCCGCAGCGCCCCGAGCTTCCGGGCCAGGCGGGCGGCGGTCTCCTCGGTGTCGTCGGGGGCGACTCCCAGCAGCACCACCATCCCCTCGCCGATCGCGCCGACCGTCTCGCCGTCGACCCGCACCGATGCGGAGCTGACCCGCTGGACCAGCGCCCGCATGTGCTCAGGATGCGAGCCGCTGCCTGTAGACGCGGTAGTCCTCGCGCTCGGGCCGCAGGTTGGCGGCGATCGCGAGATGCCGCCTCGCTGCATCCGAGCGACCGCTCAGTGCGAGCGAGCGGCCGAGGCAGAACTGCGCGAAGTCGTTCGTCGGATGCCGTTCGACCACCGCCTCGAACTCGGTCGCCGCCTCGGCGAACCGCCGCGAGCGGAACAGGGCGCGGCCGTGCGCCTCGCGCACCGACGACTTCCCGGGCTCCCGGTTCGCGACCTTGCCCAGGGGCACGGCGGCAGCGGCGAAGTCGCCGCTCTCGAGCAGCTCGAGACCGCGCCGGTAGAGCGTGTAGGTGTCGTCGGGATCAGCCATGCATCCGAGTCTACGGAGGGTGTGAAGGGGGTGGTGGGCTTCGGCTCGCGCCGGAGCCGCTTCCGTTGCCCGGGCGGTGGTTTGGCTGGTGAGGGGAGGGATCCGGGGCTCGCGCCCAGCTTTCGGCCCCAGTGGCTGGGATTGTGGGCGCATAGAGCACCAAATCCCATCCACTGACCGTTCCAGGCTGGTCAGCCTCCCCTCACCAGCCCAAACCAACGACCAGGCAACGGCGGCGGCCCGGCGCGAGCCGACCTCAGTACACGATCGCCAGCGCCAGGTAATAGCCGGCGACGATCGTGAAGAGGACCGCATCGAGGCGGTCGAGGATGCCGCCGTGGGGGCCGAGCAGGCGACCGGTGTCCTTGACGTCGAGGTCGCGCTTGACTGCCGACTCGAAGAGGTCTCCGAGCGGCGCAAGGAGGGCGATGCAGAGGCCGAACAGGAGCGCCTCCGGGGTCGTGAGCCAGTCCTGGTAGAGGCCGGCGAGCCAGAAGCCGAGGACGCCGCCGAGGACGCCGATCAGGAGCCCCTCGATGGTCTTGTTCGGAGAGACGACCGGCGCGAGGGGACGGCGGCCGAACATGCGCCCGCCGAGATAGGCGAAGGTGTCGGTGAAGAACGTGGCCACGAGCACATCGACGAGAAGGGCGCCGCCGTGGAGCGGCAGCTCGCGGAGCAGCACCGCGTGGGCGAAGGGCAGCGCGACCCAGACGAGCGCCAGCATCGTGATCGCCAGCGACCAGGTGACGTTCTTGAGGTTCGGGCGCAGGAGGGCGAAGATCAGCATCACCGGCACGGTCGCGACCAGCGCGAGGAGGATCTGCAGGCTGGAGCCGAAGTAGGCGGCGGCGACCAGCCCGAGCGCCCCGAGGAACGCCGCGGCCTCGAACGGCTGTGAGCGCGCCGTCATCCGGAAGAGCTCCACCTGGGCGGCCCAGGCGAAGCCGACCATCGCGACCGCGAAGACCGGCCCGCCCATGGCGACGATGAAGACGGCGAAGACGATCCACGGGACCGCCCAGAGGATCCGTGCCGCGGTCTCCGACCTGCGCCCGGACGCCCGGGCCCCGCCCCGGCGTCGCGGGCCGGCCGGCGGCTCTTGCCCAGCCTCCGGAGCGTCGCCGTGGCCGGGCTCCGACTCGTCCGCGTTCCCGCTCGCCTCGGGCTCCTCGCCGGGCTCGAGGCCGAACGGCGATTGCTCCGCGGGGCTCTCCCGCCGCGGCTGCGGCGAACCAGGTCGGGGCGGGAAGTCCATTGCGGGCGAGCCTACTCGCGGGCGCCGAAACGGCGGCGGCGCGAGGCGTACTCGTGCAGCGCGGCCTCCAGGTCGGCACGGCCGAAGTCGGGCCAGAGGCGGTCGCTGAACAGGAACTCCGAGTAGGCGCTCTGCCAGAGCAGGAAGTTCGACAGGCGCTGCTCGCCGCTGGTCCGGATGACGAGGTCGGGATCGCTCATCTCGGGCGCGTAGAGCAGCGCGGCGAACGCCTCCTCTCCGCCGCCGTCGTAGCGTTCGGCCGCATCGAGGATCTCGGCGCGGCCGCCGTAGTTGAAGGCGACGAACAGCGTCATCCGGTCGTTGTCCGCGGTCTCCTCCTCGGCCCACTCCATCTGCTCGATCAGGGTCGGCGTGACCCCTTCGCGGCTGCCGACGAACCGCATCCGGACGCCCTCGTCGTCGAGCTCCGGGGTCTCGGAGAGGATCAGCTCGGCGAACATCGCCATCAGGCCGGAGACCTCGGCCTCGGGTCGCGACCAGTTCTCGGTCGAGAACGCGTAGACGGTCAACTCGCGGATCCCCAGCTCGACCGCGTCCTTGACCCGCTCCTTCATCGTGCGGGCGCCGCGACGGTGCCCCTCGAGGACCGGGACGCCGTGCTCGGCGGCCCAGCGCCCGTTCCCATCCATGATGATCGCGACGCAGGTCGCGCCGGCCTCGCCGGAGGGCGTGGGATCGGCCATCTAGACGGTCAGGATCTCCTCTTCCTTGCCCTTGACGAGCGAGTCGATCTCGCCGACCGAGCGATCGGTCAGCTTCTGCAGCTCGACCTCGGCCCGATGCTCCTCGTCCTCGCCGACGTCGCCGTCCTTCTTCAGCTCACGCAGGTCCGAGATCACGTCGCGGCGGATGTTGCGAACCGCGACCCGGCCCTCCTCGGCGACCCCGTGGATCACCTTGACCATCTCGCGCCGGCGCTCCTCGGTCATCTCCGGGATCTGAAGCCGGATGACGTTGCCGTCGTTGTTCGGCGTCAAGCCGACGTCGGACTCGTTGATCGCCTTCTCGATCGCGCTCAGCGCGCCCTTGTCGTAGGGGGTGACCGTGAGCAGGCGGGCGTCGGCGGCGGCAACGTTGGAGAGCTGGTTTAGCGGCGTCTCGGTGCCGTAGTAGTCGACGACGACGCGGTCAAGCAGATGCGGGGAGGCACGGCCGGTGCGCACCGTCGCGAGCTCGTTCCGGGTCGAGTCGACGGACTTCGTCATCCGCTCGCCGGCGTCGGCCAGCAACTCGTCGATCATCTCGCTCACGCCCGCTGCTCCTCTCGCTTCGACGACACGACGGTCCCGACCCGCTCGCCGCGGACGATCCTATCTATGTTCGATTCGTCCGCCATGTTGAAGACGTGGATCGGCAGATCGTTGTCCATGCAGAGCGAGAGCGCCGTCGAGTCCATGACCTTGAGGCCGCGCTCGATCGCTTCGATGTGGGTGATCTCGGGTAGGAAGCGGGCATCGGGGACCTCGGCGGGATCGGCGTCGTAGACGCCCTCAACCCCATGCTTGGCCATCAGGATCGCCTCGGCGTGGATCTCCAGCGCTCGCAGCGAGGCGGCCGTGTCGGTGGTGAAGAACGGGTTGCCGGTGCCGGCAGCGAAGATCACGACCCTGCCCTTCTCGAGGTGCCGCATTGCGCGACGCCGGATGTAGGGCTCGGCCACCTCGCTGACCTCGATCGCCGATAGCACCCGTGTGTCGGTCCCCTGCTTCTCGAGCGCATCCTGCAGCGTGAGCGCGTTGAGGACCGTGGCGAGCATCCCCATGTAGTCGGCGGTCGCCCGGTCCATCCCCGCCGCGACGCCCTGCAGCCCGCGGTAGATGTTGCCGGCGCCGACGACGATCGCGATCTCGAGGCCGCCGGCACGCACCTGGGTCAACTGTGCAGCGATCCGCACGACCCGGCCGTGATCGGTCCCGTAGTCGAGATCGCCCATCAGCGCCTCGCCCGAGAGCTTCAGCATGACCCGGTCGAAGACCCGGTCGCCTCCCTCCTCTGCGCTCATGCCGCTCAGGCTTCGGCCCCGACCTCGAACCGGGCGAAGCGGGCGATCCTGATGTTCTCGCCGGTCTTCGCCGACGCCTCTTCGCGGAGCTGCTCGATCGTCTTGCCGTCGTGCTTGTCGACGTTGACGTGCTCCTGGTCGAGCAGGGCGATCTGCTTGCGCCACTTGGTGAGCTGACCCTCGACGATCCGCTCGCGGACCTCGTCCGGCTTGCCCTCCTCGGCGGCCTTCTGCTCGAAGACGGCCCGCTCGGCGGCCTCCTCCTCGGCGGGGACCTCGTCGGCTGCGACGTATCGGGGGCCCGCGGCGGCGACGTGCAGCGCGATCTCGGCGGCGAACGCCCGGAAGTCGTCGTTGCGGGCGACGAAGTCGGTCTCGCACTGGACCTCAACGAGGACGCCGATCTTGCCGGTCGCGTGGACGTAGGAGGAGACGACCCCTTCGCCGGTGCTGCGGCCGCTCCGCTTCGCGGCCGACGCCTGCCCCTTGACGCGGAGGAGCTCGATCGCCTTCTCCACATCGCCGCTGGCTTCGGTGAGGGCGGCCTTGCAGTCCATCATCGCCGCGCCGGTCCGCTCGCGCAGGGCCTTGACGTCGGCCGCGGTGATCGCAGCGCTCATCGGTCCGTCCCCTCGCCTGTGGCGGCGCCGGCGGCCGGAGCCTCCGCCTCCGGCTTGCCCTCGCCCTCCGACGCCGGCGGTGACTCGGCGGCGGCCGGAGGGGATGCCTGCTCGGGCTCGGCCTTGGGCTTCGGCTGGGCCTTCGGAGCGGGCTTCCCGGCGCCGGCGGGCTTCTCGCCCTCCGCCTGCGGGGTGCCCTCCTGCGCAGCGGCCGCGGCCTTGGCCGCCTCCTCGGCGGCCTTCCGTGCCTCTTCCTCCTCGCGCTTGCGGCGCTGTTCCTCCTCGCGGCGCTTCCGCTCCTCCTCCTCGCGCTTGCGGCGAGCCTCCTCGGCCTGCCGGAAGGCGGTGGCCGACGTCAGGATCGCGGCTCCGATCGTGCCGACGATCAGCTCGCAGGAGCGGATCGCGTCGTCGTTGCCGGGGATCACGTACTCGATCGGGCGCGGGTCGCAGTTGGTGTCGACCAGCGCGAGGATCGGGATGTCGAGTCGGATCGCCTCGTTGACGGCGATCTCCTCTGCGTTCAGGTCGATGACGAAGATCGCGTCCGGCGGCCGCTGCATGTCGCGAACGCCGCCGAGGTTGAACTCGAGCTTGCGGAGCTCCGCCTCCCGCGCCATCCGCTCCTTGGTCGGCAGCAGCGCGAGCTGGCCGTTCGCCTCCAGGTCGGTGAGCTCGTGGAGCCGCTTGATCCGCTTCGAGATCGTGCCGAAGTTGGTCAGCAGCCCGCCGAGCCAGCGCCGGCTGACGTACGGCATCCCGGTCTTGTCGGCCCATTCCTCGATCGTGTCGCGGGCCTGCTTCTTGGTACCGACGAAGAGGATGGTCCCGCCCCGTCCGGCGACCTCCGCGCAGAAGTCGCGGGCGCGGGTGAGCAGCTCCTCGGTCTGCAGCAGGTCGATGATGTGGATCCCGTCGCGCTCGCCATGGATGTAGCGGCGCATCGCCGGGTTCCAGCGGCGCGTCTGATGCCCGAAGTGGACCCCCGCCTCGAGCAGCTCCTTGATGCCGACTTCGGCATTCGAGTCAGTCATTCAGTTCCCTTGTGTGCGTGCGATTCCGGCCGGTGAAGCAACCCGCGGGGACCCGGCGCTCGGCCGGGCAGGGCCCGCGATCGCTCCACGACCGCTTCTGGTCAGCTGGAGTCTAGATGCTTGCGAGCCGGATCAGGCGCGCCGGGCCAGCTCGAGCGCGGCCTCGAGGTCAGCCGGAAGCGGGCTCTCGAGCTCGACCGCCCGCCCGCCGGACGGGTGGGCGAACGTGATCCGCCGCGAGTGGAGGAACTGTCGCTCGAGCCCGTAGCGGGGGCCGGACCCGTATTGGCGATCGCCCGCGACGGGGGTCCCGATGGCCTCCAGGTGGGCCCTGATCTGATGCGTCCGCCCGGTCTCGAGCCGGATGTCGAGGAGCGCCGCCCGGGGCAGCCGCTCGCGGACCTCGAAGTGGGTGACCGCCTGCCGCGGCCGGCGACCGCCGACGACGACCCGCTCCGGAGCCCGGTGGTCGCGCCCCAGCGGCGCGTCGATGGTGCCGCGACGCGAGGAGGGACAACCCTCGACGAGAGCGATGTACTCGCGGCCGACCTCGCGAGCGGCGATCATCGCGCTCAGCGCGCGGTGGGTGGCCGGATCGCGCGCGACGACCAGCAGGCCGGAGGTGTCGCGGTCGAGCCGGTGGACGATGCCGGGCCGAGCCGGGTCATCGCCACCTGCCACCCGGTCGCCGAGGGCGTCGACGAGCGTCGGCTCATCGCTCCCCGGCGCCTCGTGGACGAGCATTCCCGCCGGCTTGTCGACGACGGCGAGATGCTCGTCCTCGTAGAGGACCAGCGGCCGCGACGTCACGCTCACCCCGACTTGGGATCCGCGCGGGCCGGCGAGCGCCCGTCGCCTCCCTGGTCGGGCTCGGCGTCGGCACCGAACACGTAGACCCACACGAGGATCACGACCCCGAGCGTGATCGCCATGTCGGCGACGTTGAACGCGGGCCACGGGCCGAGGTCGACGAAGTCGGTGACCGCGCCCTGATGGACCCGGTCGATCAGGTTGCCGATGGCACCGCCCGCGAGGAGGCCGATCGGCAACCAGAGGCCGCGGCGGTCGGATGCGGCCAGGAAGACGAGCAGGAGGGCGCCGAAGGCCGCGGCCGCAAGCACCAGGACCAGCGATGCGGCGTCGTCGAGGAGGCCGAAGGCGATGCCGCGGTTGGCGACGCGCACGAGGTCGGCACCGGCGACGAGGTCGACCCGCTCGCCCGGCTCGAGGGAGCCGCGAACGAGTGCCTTGGTGAGCTGGTCGAGCGCGAGGGTCACGATCGCCACCAGCAAAGCCGGCCCGTATCCGGGGTTGCGGCTCACCCCTCGATCAGCCCGACCACGATCGACCTGGCCACGAACAGGAGGATGAGGCCGATCATCGGGCTGAGGTCGATCGCCATCCCGCCGCCCCCGATCGGCGGCAGGAACCGGCGGAAGAGGTTCAGATACGGCGTCGTGGTCTCCTCGATGAACCCCGTCACGGCGCGGAGCGGCGCGTTGTAGGGAACTGCGCCGCGGAAATTCACATACCACGAGATCGCTACCGAGGCGATGACGATGATGATGTAGACCAGAAACAGCGCATCGACGAACTGGGCGACGTCACCGCGGTCGATCGCGGCCGAGATCACGCTCATCCGGTCTCCGCCATGCGCTCCAGCGAGGCGTCGACGGCGGCCTTGAAGGCGGCGTGAACGTCGCGCTCGGCCAGCGCCGCAAGCCCGGCCTCGGTGCTGCCGCCGGGCGACGCGATCGCGGCACGCATCGGCCCCGGCTCGTGCGTTAGCAGGTGATGGCCGACGCCCGCGGTGGCCTCGCTGACGAGCCGCGTGCTGAGGTCGTCGTCCAGGCCCGCTTCGACCCCGGCCTCGATCAGGGCCTCGACCGCGAGCGCGATGTATGCGGGCGCGCAGCCCATCACCGCGGTCGCGGGATCGAGCTCGTCCTCGGCCACTTCGAAGATCGTGCCGAGGCTGCCGAGCAGGGCGAGGGCCTCGCCGAGAACCCCGGCGCGGTCGCCCTCCTCGAGCGGGGTGTGGCAGATCACGCCCCGACCGACCTCGACCGCGAGGTTCGGCATCGTTCGCAGCACGGGCGTCGGCGCGAGGGCCGGCTCGAGGCGAGAAAGCGGGGTCGCGCCGAGGACGGAGATGACGCCGCGGGGTCGTCCGGCGATCCGCGGGGCCACCTCCTCGAGTGCCGCCGGCTTGACCGCGAGGACGACGAGGTCGGCGCGATCGGCCATGTCCTCGATCGACTCCAGGCTCTCGCCCCCGGCCTCGGCGGCGAGACGGGTGGCGCGCCCGGAGCCGGAGTCGGTGAAGAGCATCGAGGCCGGGCGCAGGGAGGCGCGCGCCCAGCCGCGGGCGACCGCGGCGGCCATGCTTCCGGATCCAGCGAAGCCGACGACCATCGGCTCCAACTCTAGATCAGGACTGGTTGAAGAATCCCTTCTCGACGAGGCGTGCCTTCTCCTCGGCGGAGACCTCGACGTTGGCCGGGGTCAGCATGAACGTCTTGTCGGCGATCTTCTGCATCCCGCCGTCGAGCGCGTAGGTGAGGCCGGAGCTGAAGTCGATCAGCCGCTTCGAGAGATCGGCGCTCGTCGACTGCAGGTTGAGGATCACGGGCACGTTGCGCTTGAAGCGGTCGGCGACCTCCTGCGCGTCGTTGAAGTTGCGCGGGGTGACGAAGTGGACCTGGACGTCGGCGCCGGCCTCGGCGACCGGTCGCAGGTTGCGGCGCCGGCGTGGCCCGGGGTCGTCGGCGAAGATGTCGTCGCTGTCGTCGGCGGGCGGCTCGTCGCGGCGCAACCGGCGCACGTTCGACGATGGGGCAGCGCGCTGGCGCCGCGGCGGCGGGACCGCCTCCTCGCT
>DASSEM010000056.1:0-20194 GCA_035695265.1 Solirubrobacterales bacterium | reverse complement strand
GAGTTCCCCTACGCGAACACGCCTGACTCGGGGTTCGATTCGAACCCGGGCGAGTTCGTACAGCCGGAACATCCCCCGGTCCCACCGGGAGGCTGAGCACGACGAAGAGCAGGCAGAGGGGAGGGGAGCGCCCTGGAGGCGCTCCCCTCGCCCGCCCAAGGAGATCTTTGATGAACCGACCCACCGCAATCTCGAAGCTGACCTGGATCTCGGCGCCGTTGCTGGTGTTCGCTGGGCTGTTCGCCGTCCTGGCCATCAGCGGGCCGTCGCGTGATCCGCTCCTTGCTGACTCGAGCGCGGCCGCCGGCCCGCCCGCGTCCGGGGACACGGCGGCGCTGATCGTCTCGCTCCGCCAGGCAGTGCGCGCGGAGCCCGGCGACGCCGCCGCGCTGACCGCGCTCGGCTCGACCTGGAGCGGATCACGCGTAGGCCCGTCGATGGCCATGACGGCGAACAGGCCCGCGAACACCAGCAGCGGCGCCAAGATCCAGGTCAGTTTCGAGATCGAAGTTGGTCGGGTCATCGTTGGTCCTCTCTGGGCCGGCGAGGGGAGCGCCCTTCCGGAGCGCTCCCCTCTGCCTGCTCCTCGTGCTCAGCCTCCGGGTGGGACCGGGGGATGAGTCGGCTCCACGTAATCGCCCGGGTTCGAATCGAACCCCGAGTCAGGCGTGTTGGCGTAGGGGAACTCGTCGAGGAACCCCTTGCTGTCCACGTCGACCCCGTCGCCCAGCGGCACCTCGTTGCCGACCAGGATTCCGGCGACGACCTGGAGGTCGATGTCGACCACGTCGTCCGCCAACCGCCGCCCGTTCGGGTAGCCGGCGTTGTCGCCGCCGATCACGCCGAAGCGGCTCGGGTTCTCGGACGCCGGGATGCCGAGGTTGAGCTTCAGGGTGTCGACCGGCTTGCCGGCGTACTTGCCCTTGTGCTCGTTGAGCCCCGGAATGCCCTGGAGCACCGCCTGGACGATGTCCGTGCGGTCGGTCTCCGGCGCGTTGACGCCGAACAGCGCATTCATGATCGCCGCGAGCTCGGGCTCGACGACGTACTTGCCGTAGAGCGCGGCGTCGCGGTTGGGCGTCGTCCGGTTGAACCGGTCCTTCTGCCCGAGCGGGATGATGACCTCGTTGACCAGCGGGTTGCCGAGTCGCGAGACCTGGACCCACTTGCCCTTGCCGCGCGAGATGCGGTCAGTGACCTGGACTGCGCGCCGCTCCGTCGTCGACCAGACGCCGACCACGGCGTTCCTGGCGTCGGGCGAGGTGACTCGCTTGCCGTCGCGCGTCACCAGCCGCTCGGGGACCTGCATCACGGTCGAGGAGGTGGCGTAGCCGGACAGGTCGTCACGGCCACCGCCCACGTTGCCGGTGCCCTTGCGGATGTTGATCGCGTCGAACGTCGCCCCGAGGTCGACGAAGAACGGATCGTCGCGCGAGCCGACGAACAGCTTCGTCCCGTTATTCAGCTCCCGAGTCGCCTGGGCCTCGAAGTTGGCGTAGTTCGGGAACGTCTTCGGTCCGATGTTCGAGGGCGCCACCGGTGCGTTGTTGACGATCTTCTTCGCGCTCGTCAACTTGCCCTTGCGGTTGTACTCCTCGCGCACCAGGTCGTAGCGCTGGATCACGTTCAGCCCCGGATCGTTGAAATCCTGCGTTCCCGGGCCCGCCACGAGGAACGAGTTCGGGTTGCGGATCTCGGTGTCGAAGGTGAACCGGTAGCTGATGTCGGGCTTGCCGTCACCGTTGCTGTCGATGTGGTTGTAGTAGCGCGCCCGATCGTCGAACCGGAAGAAGTTGGGCCCGTTCGCCGGAACCTGGCCCGGGATCCAGTTGGAGACGATCGTCAGCGCTCCCTCCGCATCGGGCGCGGTGAAGGCATAGACGTCGGTGTTGTCCGCGGCGGGGTCGAACGAGATGTTCGGCGCCTCGCGATGGCTCGAGCCGATCACGACCGGGACCGCGATCGCCGATGCCGCCACCGCGGCGACGACGAGCGACCAGCCCCGTACCGACAGGCGTGGCTTTCTCATCGAGTACTCCTTCCGATTGGGAATGTCATTGCGTGCGCTGGATTGGATGCGCATAAGCCATTACGCGTTACCGGTCTCTCTGGATCAGTGATGGACCTTCGATGGGGGGAGCCTCGTTGGGGCAACGGCTCGGGCACAATCCGGCCGGTGCCGATCCGCGCCGTCATCTCCGACTTCGGCGGCGTCCTCACCTCGCCGCTGCTGGGAGCGTTCGCCCGCTTCCAGGAGGACACCGGGGTGACCCTCGAGCAGCTCGGCGACGCGATCTCGGCCGGGGCCGTCGCGCTCGGCGGGCGCAATCCGCTGTTCGAGCTCGAGTGCGGGCGGATCAGCGAGGTCCGCTTCCTCGAGATCCTCCGCGACGGGCTCGAGCCGACCCTCGGCGAGCGGCCGGCCCTGCACCGCTTCAAGGAGACCTACTTCGACGGCCTCGATCCGAACGAGGAGATGATCGAGCTGATGGCGTCGCTCGGCGAGCGCGGCTACCGGATGGCGATCCTGACCAACAACGTCCGTGAGTGGGAGCCGATCTGGCGCGCGAAGCTGCCGGTCGACGAGATCTTCGAGACGGTGGTCGACTCGGCGTTCGTCGGCATCCGCAAGCCCGACCCGGCGATCTACGAGCTGACGCTCGAGCGCCTCGACGGGATCGATGCCGAGCAGTGCCTGTTCGTCGACGACACCGAGGTCAACTGCGACGCCGCCGCCGCGCTCGGCATCCGCGCGGTCCATTTCCGCGACAACGCGCAGGCGATCGCGGAGATAAGGTCGGCGCTCGATGAGTGAGCCGATCGTGAGCCCGGTGGCGGGCCGGGCCGACCTGCGGGAGTTCATCATGCTCCCGTTCCGGCTCTACGAGGGGGTCGACCAGTGGGTGGCGCCGCTGATCAGCGAGCGCAGGCGCCACCTCGACCGCGACCACAACCCCTACTTCGACCACGCCGAGGCGGAGTACTTCCTCGCCCGCCGGGACGGCCGCGTGGTCGGCCGGATCAGCGCCCAGGTCGACCGCCGCTTCAACGAGTTCCAGCAGAACGACTGGGGGCAGTTCGGCTTCTTCGAGTGCGAGGACGACCAGGAGGCGGCGGGGGCGCTGCTCGACGCCGCCCTCGCGTGGCTCCGCGAGCGCGGCCGCGACCACGCGATCGGCCCGCTCGACTTCTCAACCAACCACGAGTGCGGGCTGCTCGTCGCCGGCCACGAGCTGCGGCCGCAGATCCTCGAGAACTGGCATCACCCCTACTACGCCCGGCTGCTCGAGGGCTACGGGCTGACCAAGGACATGGACCTCTACAAGTGGAGCCTGCACGTCAGCGGGCGCAACGAGGTGATGCCGGTGCTGTTCGAGCTCGCCGACAAGCTCGAGCCCGAGCACGGGATCACGATCCGCGGGATGCGCCGCCGCGACCTGAACGGCGAGATCGGCCGCTTCATGGAGATCTACAACGCCGCCTGGGAGAGGAACTGGGGCTTCGTGCCGCTGACCGACGCCGAGATCACGGCCTATGCGAAGGAGCTGAAGCCGATCCTCGACGAGAACTGGGCGATGGTGGCCGAGACGGCTGACGGCGAGACGGTCGGCGTCGCGCTCACCCTCCCCGACTACAACCAGGTGCTGAAGAAGCTGAACGGCCGGCTGCTCCCGTTCGGCTGGCTGACCGCGCTGCGCGAGCGCAAGCGGATCGACATGGTCCGCGTCTTCGCCCTCGGCGTCAAGCCCGAGTACCAGCACACCGGCGTCGCCGCAGGGCTCTACAAGCGCCACTACGACATGGCCGCCTCGACTCCCCAGCACGGCGGCGAGACCGGCTGGATCCTCGAGACCAACGTGCCGATGAACCGCGGCATGGAGGCGATGGGCGGCAAGATCGTCAAGACCTACCGGATCTACGGCAAAGATCTGTAGGTCGCGGCTCGCGACTCAGTCGGCACGCGTTCTTGACGCAATCGGCGCTCCGCGGGCGCCACGTGTGCGCTCGTGGCTGCGACGCTCGACCGGTGCGGACCGAGCGGGACGTAAGCAGCCAGATGGGGCGGTTACAGCCCGCTCGCGACCGGCGTGCGATAACGATCGCGGCCCGCCAGCGCCGGCTCATCACGCTCGAGCAACTGCTCATGTGCGGATTCACGGCAGGCGCCGTCCAAGGTCGCGTACGGCGCGGGCGCTTGTTCCGCATGCACTCGGGCGTCTATTCGCTCGTCCCGCCGCCGTTCGACCATCGTCAGCGCTGGCTCGCCGCCGTACTCGCCTGCGGCCCGGGTGCGCTGCTGTTCGGGCTCCCGGCGGCGATGCTGCTCGGAATGGCGCCGGAGACTGGTGCGATGCCTCAGATCTGCGTGCCGTCCGACCGCGGTCGTCGGCGCAGCGGGATCGTCGTCCGCAGGAGACGGATCGCCGCCTGCGACCGCTCGGCCCGTGCGGGCATCCCCTGCACGAGCGCGGCCCGGACGATCTTCGACGTCGCCGGGACCTCCTCGCCCGACGAGGTCGAGCGGATGCTGATCACGGCAGACTCGCTGCGGATCCTCAATCGTCGCCGCCTCGAGGAGCTCGTCGACGAGCATGCCGGATTCCGTGGCGTCGGTCCGCTTCGCAACCTGATCGCTGCGGATCCGGCACGGGTCCGTAGCCAGGTGGAGGCGGCCCTGCTCCAGCTCTGCCGCACGAACGGGCTACCGGAACCGCTCGTCAATCAGCGGATCGAGGTCGCCGGGGGATCGATCGAGGTCGACTTCTGCTGGCCCGCCCTCCGGGTCGTGATCGAGGTCGACGGCTACGCGTTCCACGGTGGGCGCCAGCGCGCGAACGCCGACCGTGATCGCGACCAGCGCCTCGCTCTCGCAGGCTGGCGGGTCCACAGGTTCACGGCGGATCAAGTCCGGGATCACCCGGAGACGACGATCCGCCGGCTCGCCGCGCTGCTCGCAGCCGCCCGAGCAGGCCAGATCCGTCCCATATGACCGGTTTCGACCCTCTCGGCCGCAGAAGGACCCGATCGAACGAGAAGGCGATAGACGGCCTCAGGCGCCCGAAGCTAGTTGTCGGAGCCGGCCCGGTCCCAGAGGTAGAGCTCCATCGCCTCCACCGCCAGCTCCTCCTGGCGTGAGGGCGAGAGCCATTCGAGGACCGTCTCGAGCGCGCGCTCCTCGGTGAGGCCGCGGTCGACCGCCTCCTCGCCGCGGAAGCCGGCGGCCAGCTTCAGGGCCTCGCGACGATGCTGTCCGAGCGAGCCGAAGGCGTTGATCAGGAAGTCGCGGTTTGGGATCGGATGGGCGATGTCCATCGAGGCGTGCCAGGCGGCGAGCATCGAGATGTCGTGCTCGTCGAGCTCCTGGATCGCCTTCGAGTAGTGGGCCTCGAGCTCGTCGTCGGGGATCTCGTCGACCCAGGCTCGAACGGCCTCGCCGAGGAGCTGGCGCCGTGCTTCGCGGCCGACCGAGTCCGCGACCACGCGGATCGCATCGGCGGGATCGATGAAGCAGAGCGGCACGGGGCGAAGGTAGAGGGGGCTCCCGACGGAAAAGCTGTCAGCCGGCGCTGCCGCGGCGCGACCTATCCTCAGACCGGATGCAGCGATCGACCGCAGAGAAGGGACCACGGGTCTCGATGAGCCTGACCGTGATCGCGGGGCCACCGGGGTCGGGGCGCGGCGAGGAGGTCCTTGACGGCTTCCGGGCGGCGATCGACCTCGAGCCCGTGCTCGTCGTCCCGACCAGCGACGACGTCGATCGGCTCGAGCGTGAGCTCTGCGCGGGAGCGGGCGGGATCCTCGGCGGCACCGTCACGAGCTTTCCCGGCCTGTTCCGTGAAGTCGGCCGGTCGGTCGGCGTCGATGCGATCGACGGGCTCAGCTCGACCCAGCGGGCCTGGCTCGCCCGGGCGGCGGCTTCCGCGGCGCCGCTCCGCCGCCTCTCGCGCTCGGCCCGTCACGCCGGCTTTGCGCCGGCCTTCGAGGACCTGCTCACCGACCTGCAGTCGTCGGGCCTCGACGCGGCGGCGTTCACGGCCGCGGTCGCCGCCGCGGAGGCCGGCGAGTACGAGCGCGAGATCGCCGCGCTGTTCGAGTCCTACGAGTCGCTGCGGGACGAGCGCGGGCTGAGCGACGACCACCAGCTCGCCGCGCGGACGACGGCCGCCCTGCGCGGGGACCCGGGGGCATGGTCGGGGCGGCCCGTCTTCCTCTACGGCTACGACGACCTGACCCGCGAGCAGGTCGAGCTCGTCGGCGCGCTCGCTGCGGCCTGCGAGGTGACCGTCACCGTCACCTTCGAGGATCGCCGGGCCCTCGCCGCCCGGGCCCAGCTCCTGGGGATCCTGCGGGAGGAGCTCGGCGCCGAAGTCGTCGAGCGCGCCCGGCCCGCCGGCGGGGACCGCCCGGCGACGCTCGCGCACCTCGAGCGGTCCCTGTTCGAGCCGGGAGCGGATGGGGTGCCCGCGGACGGGTCCCTGCGGCTGCTCGAGGGCGCCGGCGAGCGCGGCGAGGCCGAGCTGATCGGCCGGAGGATCGCCCGCCTGCTCGCCGACGGAGCCGATCCGGACTCGATCGCGATCGCGGTCCGCAGCCCGGACCGCCAGGCGCCGGCGATCGCCAAGACGCTCGCCCGCCTCGGGATCCCGCTGGCGCCCGAGGCCGGTGTCCCCCTGGCGATGACGGCCACTGGCTCCACCCTGCTCGAGCTGCTCGCGATCGTCGGTGGCGACGCGGCGGCGAGCACCGTCGTCTCGCTCCTCCGCCGGCCGGCGCGGGCGCGTCCCGAGCAGGTGGACTGGCTCGAGCGGGCCGTCCTGCGGGGGCGGATGCGGACCGCTGAGGAGGCGCTGGCGGAGTGGTCCGGAGACGGCGAGGAGCCGCGTTCAGTGTGGGCGCTCGATGCGCTCCGCGAGGCCGGCGACGACCCAATGGCCCTCGCCAACGCGCTGACCCGGATCGCCGCAGACGTCGCGGAGCGCCCGCACTCGCGATCGGGGCTCGTTCCCTCGGGCGGGCCGGCGCTCGAGCTGCGTGCTTCTACCGAGGCCGCCAGGACGCTGGACGAGGTCGTGGCGCTCGGCGATCTCGCCCCGCGCGACCCGGCCTCGCTCGCCGAGCTCCTGGCGCACGTCCGGGTGCCGCTCTGGCGCGGGCCGACCGAGGGACGGGTGCGGATCCTCAGCCCCTACCGCCTGCGGGCGACCCGCGTCGCCCACCTCTTCGTGGCCGGGCTCGCGGACGGTTCGTTCCCGGCCGCGAGCGCCGCCGATCCGCTGCTCTCCGACGAGCGCCGCCGGGCCCTGGGACTCCCCGCGCGAAGCGATCCCGCCGACGAGGAGCGCTACCTCTTCCACGCCTGCGTGTCGAAGCCGGAGCGTTGCCTGCACCTGTCCTACCCGGCCAGCGACGAGGCCGGCGCGACCGCACCGCGGAGCGCCTTCGTGGACGAGGTCCGGGACCTCCTCTCCCCTCCTCCGACCCCCGATCCCGCCGATGACCCGCTCGAGCCCGAGCTGGTCGAGCGGGCGACGCTGGCCGACTTCGTCGCCGCGCCCGAGGACGCGAGCGCATTCGGTGATCTCGCCCGCGCGCTGGCCGCGGCCGGCGGCGACGTGGAGGCGCGGGCGGCGGAGCTGACCCTTCCGGAGGGGACGGCCGAGCGCGCGGTCGAAGCGGTGATCGCGGCCCGGCGCCGGGTCCGGGCGGCGCGCGCGCCGGGGCCGATCAGCCACCCCGACATCCTGGCCGAGCTCGGAGCTCAGGACCTGTTCGGTGCCTCGACCCTCGAGGGGTACCACCTCTGTTCCTACCGCTGGTTCGTCGACCATGAGCTCAACCCGCGGCGGATCGGGCCGGATCCCGAGCCGCTCGAGAACGGCGGGATCATCCACGAAGCCCTGGAGCGGCTCTTTCGCGATCCCCCGAACGGGCACGCCCGACCGACGCCGGAGACGGTCGACCGCTGGATCGAGCGTGCCCGCGAGGTCGTCCGCGAGGTGGCGTCCGAGCGCGGCTGGGACCCCGAGGGCGCCACCGCGACGATCGCCCTGACCCGGTTCGACGCGGTCCTCGCCCGGTACCTGCGGCGCGATGCCGAGACCGGTGGCCCCTTGATGCCCGAACCGGAGTTGCTCGAGCTCGCATTCGGAGACGGCCCCGAGGACAGCTTCCCCCCGGCCGACCTCGGGGCGTTCCGGCTCCGCGGCAAGATCGACCGGATCGACGTCAAGGACCGGTTCGCCCTGATCCGCGACTACAAGCTGAGCGCCAGCGCCCCCGCCGGAGCGAAGCTCGTCGAGGAGGGCAAGCTGCAGCTCCCGCTCTACATGCTGGCGGCGCGCGGGTTCGGGCTCGAGCCGATCGGCGGCCTCTACAGCCCGCTCGCGGCGAGCACGAAGGACCGTCCCCGCGGGCTGCTGGACAAGAGCCACAAGGCGGGGCTGATCCCCGGTGAGACGGCATGCCACTACGGCACCGACTTCAAGGACCCCGAGGTCCTCGCGGAGATCGTCGATGACGCCCTGGCGGAGGCCACCCGGGTCGTGACGGAGATCCGCGCCGGCCGGATCGGCCGCAACCCGCGCGGCGGCACCTGCCCGACCTGGTGCGGGATGGCGCCGATCTGCCGGATCGAGCGCGGAGTCCCGATGCCCGACGACGATGACGACGAGGACGAGGACGAGATCTGATGGACGGGCCCGAGCAGCTCAGCCTCGAGCCGGCGCCGGCGCCCGATCCGGAGCCCATGACGGAGGCGGCGGCGGCCGATCCCGACCCGGTCCATCCGCCGACCGCGCAGCAGGCGCTCGCGATCGACGAGCGGGGGCGCGACGTATTCCTCGAGGCCGGCGCCGGGACCGGCAAGACGCGGGTCCTCGTCGATCGCTACTGCGAGGCCGTCGATGCGGACGGAGTCGAGCCGGAGCGGATCCTCGCATTCACGTTCACCGAGAAGGCGGCGGCGGAGATGCGCCGCCGCATCCGCATCGAGCTCGGTCGCCGGGCCGCGGCCGCGGGCGAGCCGGACCGGCGGACCCGCCTGCAGGAGGCGTCCCGGGCCGGGGAGTCGGCTTCGATCACGACGATCCACGGGTTCAGCCGCCGCCTGCTCGCCGCGCACCCGATCGCCGCCGGACTCGATCCTCGATTCCGGGTCCTCGATGCCGACGAGTCGGCCCGGATCGCCAGAGCGGCGTTCGACGAGGCACTCGCCGGGCTCGCCACCGGCGACGACGCGGTTGCGCTGACCGCAGCCGGCTACCGCGCCCGACTCGCGTCGATCGTCATGACGGCCCACTCAGATCTCCGCAATCGCGGCGTCGTGACACCGGAGCTGCCCGAGCTGCCGGAATCGGGGATCGGCGGGATCGACAACCGCGAGGAGCCGCCCACCCCCGCCGAGGCTGCTGAGATCGCCCGCGGCTACGAGGCGCTGGGCCGGCTGCTCGTCGAGTTCGGCAAGCGCTACGGCCGGCGCAAGGCGGAACGCTCGGCGGTCGACTTCGACGACCTGCAGCTGCTCGCGCTCGAGCTCCTGCGGGGCAACGAGACGATCGCCGCGGCCCAGCGCTCGCGCTTCGACCACCTGCTCGTCGACGAGTTCCAGGACACCAGCCCGATCCAGATCGAGCTCGTCCGGGCCCTGGCCGGCCCCGAGACGCGCACCTTCACGGTCGGCGACGCGGCCCAGTCGATCTACGGCTTCCGCGGGGCCGACCTGGAGAGCTTCCTCCACGAGCGGAAGCGCCTGGCGGCGGGCGCCGGCGACCGCGACACGGCGATGCTCGGTCTGACGGGCAGCTTCCGCTCGACCCCCGACGTCGTCGCCACGGTAAATCTCGTCGGCGACGCGCTGCTCGACGGCTACCGGCCGCTCAGCGTCGGCAAGCCCCCCATTGATCCGGCCGGGCCCGATGGTCCCGCGGTCGAGATCCTCCTCACCCAGTCGAAGGGCTGGGGCGAGGAGGACGACGGCACCATGATCGATACCTCGGCGACCGACACGCCGCAGAACCGGGTCGCGGAGGCGCGTGGCCTCGCCCGCCGGCTGCGCGAGCTTGCCGACGAGGGGGTCGATCCGGGCTCGATGGTGGTGCTGCTGCGCGCGTTCACCCACGTCGACGCCTACGCCGAGGCGCTCGAGCTCGCCGGGCTCGACCCCTACATCGTCGGCGGCCGCGGCTACTGGTCCTCCCAGCAGGTGACCGACGCGCTCGGGCTGCTCGCCTGCGTCGCCAACCCGCTCGACGACGAACCCCTGCTCGGTGCCCTCGCTTCCCCCGCCTGCGGGGTCGGTCCGGACGCGCTCTGGATCCTCCGCCGGGTCGCAGGCAAGCGCCACATCTGGCAGGGAATCCGGGCCGTTCTCGACCCGGCCGGCGACGAGCCCGACGACGACGGCGAGGACACCGATCCCGAGCTGCTCGAGCGCCGCGCCGACCAGCGCCGCTGGGCGGACCGACTCGACGCGGGCGATCGTGGGCTGCTCCGCGAGTTCCACGACACGCTGGTCGGGGTGCGTGCGACCGCCGCCCTGCTGCCGCTCGACGACCTCGTCGAGCGCGTGCTCGAGGGCTTCGGTTACGACCTCGCCGCGCTGCAGATGGACGACGGGCTCAGGCGGACCGCCAACCTGATGAAGCTCGTCCGGATCGCCGGCGAGTACGAGGCTCACGAGGGCCGGGACCTGCGGGGCTTCCTCGACCAGGCCGCGTCGCGCGCGGCGCTCTCCGACCGGGAGGCGGAGGCCGCCGTGGCCGCCGAGGACCACGCCGGGGTCCGGGTGATGACCGTCCACGCGGCCAAGGGGCTGGAGTTCGAGTGCGTGGCCGTCGCCGACCTCGGCCGCAAGCTCGCCGGCGGCGGCCGGCCCGGCGAGCTCCGCCTGGCCTTCGATCCGGCGAACGGCGAGGAACCCGCCTCGGCGCCGCGGATCGGCCTGCGGCTGGCGCGAGCCGGCGCCGGGCCGATCGACGTCGACGGCTACAAGCAGCTCAACGACGAAGCCGCCGACGCCGACGCCGAGGAGTCGGGACGTCTGGCCTACGTGGCGGCGAGCCGCGCGCGCTCGCGGCTGCTCCTGAGCGGGCTCTTCGACCCCAACAAGGACCTCGCCGCCTCCGAGAAGCCGCGCCGGCAGCTCACGGCGCTCGCCTGCCTGCTGCCCGCCCTCGGGGTCGACGGCAGCGACGGGCAGATCGTCACCGCTCCCGCCCCCGAGGCGCTCGGGGGCGTCGCCGAATCGACGTTCGCCGCCGCCCCGATCCGGGTCCACGTCACCGGCGCGGGCCGCGAGCAGGCCGCCGGGCTGACCGTCGACGAGCGGGCGCCTCGACGCGTGAGCGCCGCCCGCGGGGGGACCCCGCCGATGCTCGCCCTGGCCGAGCGCGGCACGGCGGCGGCGCGCACCCTCTCCTACGCGGCGCTGGCCGACTACCAGCGCTGCGGCTACCGGTTCCTCGCCGAGCGGATCCTGCGGCTGGGACGCGACGGCGACGGAAACGCCGCCGCGGGCGACGGTGGCAGCCCCCCGCGGCCCGGCGGGCTCGGGTTCGGCCGGGCGGTCCACGCGCTGCTCGAATGGTCGGCGCGGAGCTCGTGGCGGCCGCCGTCCGAAGAGCTCGTGGCGACGACGCTGGGGCGCGAGGGCTTCGCCGGCGACACCGCTGAAAGCGCGTCCGATCTCGTCGCCGGCTGGCTCAACTCCGAGCTCCTCGCCGAGCTCCGCGCGGTGAACGCGACGTTCCGCCCCGAGGTCCGATTCCGGATCGGGCTCGGCGATGCGACGGTGATCCGCGGCACGATCGACCTGCTCGTGAGCCGCCCCGGCGAGCCGCCGATGTTCGTGGACTTCAAGACCGACTCGATAACCGGCCCGGGTCCCGTCCTGTCGCCGACCTATGAGCTGCAACGATGGCTCTACGCGGCGGCGATCGCCGAGGCCACCGCCAGCGCCGAGGTCGTCAGCGCCTACAGCTTCCTGCAGTCGCCCGGGGAGCCGATCGTGACGACGCTCGGCCCGGAGGAGATCGCCGCGGGCCGGCTGCGGATCGAGGAGCTGATCGCCCGGATCCGCGAGGGGGACTTCGCCCCCACCCCCGGCCCCCGGCCCGCGCTCTGCCACGACTGCCCGGCGCGGGCTCGGCTCTGTCCCTACCCGCCGGAGCAGACGCTCGGGACCGCGCATTGAGCCCAGATGGCCGGCATCTTGCCGTCTTCGCCTACGGCTCGCTCGTCTCCGCCACGAGCGCGGGCGAGACGCTCGGCCGTCCCGTCGAGCCGGAGCCCGCCACGCTCGCCGGCTGGAGTCGCGGCTTCACGGTCGTGCGCGACAACCGCACCAGCGAGAAGACCTTCGCCCGCCGCGACGACGGCACGATCCCGGACTGGGTCCTCGGGCTCGACGTCGCCGCGATCGCCGAAGGCACGGTCAACGGCGCGCTCATCGCGGTCGACGAGGCTGAGCTCGACCGGCTCGACCTGCGTGAGATCCGCTACCGGCGGGTCGAGGTCGGCGATGCCGTCGCGGGGCCGGCGGCCGGCCGCTTCGACCGCGTCTATGCCTACGCGGCGCGGCCCGAGCACCACGCTCCCGTCCCGCCCGCCGGCGCCGTGATCATCGCCGCCTACGAGGCGACGGTGGAGGACGCCTTCGCCGGCCTCGGACCCGCCGAGCTCGACCGCTACCTGGCGACGACGTCGCCGTGCGCGGCCGAGCGGATCGAGGCCGACTTGGTGGCGGACCTGATCCCCGCGGGCAACCCGCGCCGCTGGTGAGCGGGATCGCTCAGTCGTCGCGCCAGTCCTGGGCCCAGTCGTAGAGGGCCACCAACGCCGGCTCGAGCGCCCGGCCGGACTCGCTGAGCCGGTAGGAGACGCGGGCGGGCGGACCATCGTGGACGGAGCGCTCGACGAGCCCCTCGCCCTCGAGCTCCCGCAGCCTCCGCGAGAGCAGCCGGTCGGACACGCCGGGGACCGCAGCGGCGACGTCGCTGAAGTAGCGGGGTCCCCCGATCAGGCTGAACAGGATCGCTCCGCTCCAGCGGCGGCCGATCAGCTCGACCGTCTCGTGATAGCGGCTGCAGACCGGGACCCGGGCGCCCGGCGGGGTCGCCGCCGGTACCGCGTCCGGGCCTGCTTCGGCGGAGCGGGCTTCCACCGTGTCAGCGTAGCGAAGCACCCCTATGGACCCGCATGGCTACGCGCCTTCGGGGGCCTCGAAGCTGCCGGCGGCCGTGCAGTTGACGCTGGCCGGGCCAGTACGATTCGCCACCCGCGGCGTCCCGTGCCACTGCACCTGAACCGGACGTCCCGCTTTCCGAAGTGACCCAGAGATCAAGCTCGGTAACCAGGCGCAGGCGGTTGCTGCTCATACCGCTCGCGCTGCTCTGCGCGGCGGCGTTCGTGGCCGGTGCCGCGGTCGCCCGGAGCACGGCCGAGGAAGACGCAGTCGACCGCTTCGCCGACGCCTGGGCCGGCGGGGACATCGCCGCGATGTACGACGAGCTCAACGCCGATGCCCGCAAGAAGTACTCCGAGGACGAGCTCGCCGCGGCCTACGCCGACGCGGTGGCGACCTCGACCTCGACGGAGGTGTCGGTCGGGGACTCGAGCGGCCCGGAGGAGCGCGACGGCGAGGAGGTCGTCAGTGTCCCGGTGGAGGTGACGACGACCGCCTTCGGCGAGGTCTCGGGCGAGGTCGCGTTCCCGGTCGCCGACGGCGGCGTGGCCTGGCAGCCGAACCTCGTCTTCCCCGGCCTCGCTCCCGGCGCCGAGCTCGTCGCCGCGACCAAGCTCGGCAAGCGCGGGCCGATCCTCGCCGCCGATGGCTCCGTCCTCGCCGAAGGCCCGGCCTCGGCGCGGGTCACGAACGGCGCCGGCGGCATCGTCACCGGCGAGACCGGGGAGCCCGGCCGGAAACGGGCGAAGCAGATCGAGGCCCTCGGGTTCCCGGAGGGCTCTGCGACCGGAACCAGCGGGCTCGAGCTGGCCTTCGACGCCCGGCTTGCCGGCATGCCCGGCGGCAAGCTGCTCGCCGTCGGCGAAGGCGGCAAGGCGGTCCTCGCGAAGCGCGCTCCGACGCCGGGCAAGCCACTGCGGACCACGATCGACGCGAAGCTCCAGGACGCCACAGCGGCGGCCCTCGGCTCCCAGTTCGGCGGCGCCGCCGTCCTCGATGCGAAGAACGGCGACGTGCTCGCGCTCGCCGGGCTCGCCTTCTCCGCGCCGCAGCCGCCGGGGTCGACCTTCAAGGTGATCACCGTGAGCGCCGCCCTCGAGGAGGGCGTGACCAAGCCCGGGGAGGAGTTCCCGGTCCAGACGAGCACCGTCGCCGGCGGGCGCGAGATCGCCAACGCCTACGACGAGGCCTGCGGCGGGGACCTCGTCGCCAGCTTCGCGCACTCCTGCAACACGGTGTTCGCCCCGCTCGGGGTCAGGATCGGCGGCGAGGCGCTCGTCGAGGAGACGGAGCAGTACGGGTTCAACTCGCCGCCGACGATCTACAACCCGCAGGCGCTCGCGCTCACCCAGCCGCCGGAGAGCACGATCCCCAATCCGCTCGAAAGCGAAGTCGAGGTGGCGGTCAGCGCGATCGGACAGGGCGAGGTCCTGGCGACGCCGCTCGCGATGGCGTCGGTGTCGCAGACGATCGCCAACGAGGGGGTGCGCTCACCGACGGCGATGGTCAAGCCCACGGACCTGAGCGGCGACTACCCCGACGTCAAGGTGATGAGCCCAGAGATCGCCGAGCAGGTCAAGAAGATGATGATCGCGGTCGTCGCCTCCGGCACCGGCAGCTCCGCCGCGCTTCCGGATGCGACCGTGGCCGGCAAGACCGGCACCGCCGAGCTCGGCACGGTCAGCGGCGAACCGGTCGCCCCCGGCGAGGAGCCGGAGCAGGACGTCGACGCCTGGTTCACCGCCTTCGCCCCCGCCGACGACCCAAAGCTTGCCGTGGCGGTGATGATCGTCAACGCCTCCGGCGACGGCGGCGCGGTCGCCGCCCCGATCGCCCAGCAGATTCTCGCCGCCGGACTCTGACCCACCAGCGACTGCCCGGCTCAGGCCATCGAGCTGCCGAGCTGCTCGCACACATAATTTACACATGAGAATGGTGTAAACTACCGCGGGTGCCGAGCACCAAGCCGAGCCCCTCCCCACTTCCGACCGACGCGACGCTCGGCAGCGTCGTGGCAAAGCGACCCGAGGCGGCCGCCGTCCTCGAGGGCCTCGGGCTCGACTACTGCTGCGGCGGTGCCAAGACGCTGGCCGAGGCATGCCGCGAGCACGGGCTCGACGCGAGCACGGTCGCGACCGTTCTCGCCACCCTCGACCGCGACGGCTCCGGCATCGCCGCCCACGACGTCTCCCGGGCATCGATCGACGAGCTCTGCCGGCATATCGCCGATGAGCACCACCGACCGCTGCCGGCCCGGCTCGAGCGCATCTCGGAGCTGCTCGCCAAGGTCGTGCGCGCCCACGGCGCCGCCGACCCCTCCGTGACGCCGTTGCAGCAGCGCTACGAGCTGGCCCGCACCGAGCTGCTCGACCACATGCGGATGGAGGAGCAGGAGCTGTTCCCGGCCTGCCGCAAGCTCGACGGCCGCGACGGAGACCGCGACTTCGATCGTGGCCTGCTCGCCCACCTCGAGGACGATCACGGCTCGACCGGCGCCGCCCTCGCCGACATCCGGTCGCTGGCCGGCGACTATCGACCCGAGCGCGCCCACTGCAATACCCATCGCGTCCTCCTGCACGAGCTCTCTGAGCTCGAGCTCGAGCTCCACCAGCACATTCACGAGGAGAACAACGTCCTCTTCCCGAAGGTCCGCGCCGCGCTCGTGATCGCCTGAGGCGGCCCGGTGGAACAGCCGGCGGCTCAGATCCGCCGCGCCGGGAAGCCGAATGCGACCGCGGTGAGGACGGCGATGCCGCCGAGCAGCGCGACGAGGCCGCCGACCGGCTCGGTGACGAGCGCGAGCAGGGCGCCGAGCACCGAAAGCAGGGTGCCCGCTGCCAGCAGCGACCACCAGCCGCCGCCCGCGGCGCGACCGGCGGGGGCCGTCGCGATCAGCGCCACGACGATCGCGCCGAGCGCGACGATGTCGACCGCGGTGTCGAAGCGACCGAGCAGGATGATCACGGCGGCCGCTCCGGCGAGCAGCAGCGCCGCCTGGACGAGCCGCACGCTCACGTCAGGCGCTAGAGGTCGAGGATGATCTCGCCGGCCTCATGCGGTCCCGGGACCTCGAGGACCAAAGGCCGGTTCTCGTTCGCCGACTGATCGACCACGAAGAGTGCCATCGAGCCCTCGATCGAGCCATTTCTGGCAACGGTCTCGGGACCGGGGACCGTGTCCCCCGGGGGAACCAGCGTGCCCGGCTTCAGCGACCACTCGTTGTCGAGCGGCACCTGGCGATAGACCGTACCGCGCGTGTCGATGATCTCGAGCGGCCCGGGGATGACCGCCTCTTCATCCCCCTGGTTGGTGACCTGCATGAAGACGCCGAGGTACTCCTGGTTGGGGCCGATCCGGGGCGCGCCCTCGAGGTAGGCCGCATCCTCGGGTGAGAAGCGGTTCAGCTCGCGGGTGATCTGGATGTTGTAGGAGAGGTCGCCGAGCTCGAGCGGCTCGCCTTCCTTGGCCTCGGCGGTCTCCTCCTCGCCGCAGCCGGCGCTCGCGGCGGCGAGCCCGACGAGGGCGAGGACGAGCAGCGGCATAACAAGGATTCGGAGGAATCGGCGGCGCATCGGCCGCGGAAGTCTATCGGCGCCGGGCCGGCAAGCGCGGGCTCAGAGCGGGCTCGCGCCGGCCACGCGGAGGCGCTCGATCGCGGCATCGCCCTCGGCGATGTCGCGCAGCCGCGCCAGTGCGCGCCGCCACTGCCGGCGGTGCCATCCGGCCGGCATCAGGGTGTCCTTGAGGCGGTCGAGATGGTGCTCGGGCTCGGTCCAGAAGCTGACCCGGACCTCGGTCATGCCGCCACCCGCCTCGCTCAGCTCCCAGGCGGTCCCGACCGGCATCCGGTCGGTCCGCGCCCCCCTGCCGCGCTCGACGATCAGATGGGGCGCCTCGACGGTGGTGAGGACGGACTCCATCCAGAATTTGAAGAACGGCGCCTCGACGCGAAAGCGCGCGGCGGCGCCGATTCCCACCGGGTCGATCCGCTGCAACCGGAACTCGTGCTGGAAGTGATCGCAGAAGGCGGGCCGGTTCGAGAGATCGGCGAGGATCGCGAAGACGCGCTCGCGGGGAGCGTCGACATCCATCTCGGCGCTGACGGGGCCCATTCGGCAGGCGAGTCTATCCGCGGCGCCGGGGCTCGAGCGCGGCCGCCAGGCCGCGGCGGGGCGGCGGTTCGCGTCTATAGTCGCGGCCGTGACAGCGCCGCGACGCCGCCGCGAGGGGACGAGCCGATGTCGGTGACGATCGCGGTGCTCTCGCAGAAGGGCGGCACCGGCAAGACGACGACCGTGCGCTCGCTCGCCGACGTCCTCGGCCGCACCGGCCTCGACGTGCTCGCGGTCGATGCCGACCCGCAGGGAAACCTCTCCGACTACTTCGACATCGACCCCGACGCCGCGCCGACGCTGGCCGAAGTCCTCGCCGGCCAGGCGCGGGCGAGCGACGCCGTCCACGGTCCGGTCGTCCCCGCCAACCTCGGGCTCGCCGAATCGGAGCTGGTCCTGGCCGGGAAGATCGGACGCGAGGTGACGATGCGAAATGCGCTCCGGGAGCTCAAGCGACGCCACGACGTGATCCTGATCGACTGCCCGCCGACGCTCGGGCTGCTCACCGTCAACGCGCTCGTGGCCGCCACCCATGCGCTGCTTTCGACCCAGGCCCAGCACTTCTCGCTACAGGGGATGGAGCAGGCGATGGAGGTCTTCGACCTCGCCCGCGACACCCTCAATCCCGAGCTCGAGCTGCTCGGCGTGGTGCTGAACATCGCCAACATGCGAACCAGGCACGCCCGCCAGACGCTCGAAGCGCTCGAGGAGCGCTTCCCGGGAAAGGTCTTCAACACGGTCATCCGACAGTCGATCGCCTACGCGGAGTCGGCCGAGCGGGCCCGTCCGATCCTCGACTACCGGCCGGAGCGCGGCGCCGACTACATCGCCCTCGCCGAGGAGATCCTCGTGCGGCTCGGGATGAGCGACCGCGCCCGCCGCCTCGATCAGGTCCGCCAGGACACCCTGCCACCGCGGCTCCTCGACGGCGCCGGGTCCGGGGCCCCCGCTGCGGAGCCTCCGGTCAGGCGCTGAGCGCCGGTCAGCCCCCGGCGGTCCGGCGAGCCGGGTCAGAGGATCTCGACGCGGGCGCCGCGGGGGGAGAACTGCGCCCGGCGAACGTCCGCCCAGCCCTCGGCCAGCTCGCCCAGCCGCTCGAGCAGTCCCTTCCCCGACTGCCAGAAGGCCCAGACGAGCACCGTCGGGCCGGCGCCGGAGATCGTGGCCCCGAGCGCCCCGAGCTCGGCGGCGCGCTCGGCCAGCTCCATCGACCGCGGATAGAGGGACGCGCGGTGCGGCTGGTGGAGGCGGTCGGCGAGCCCGGCCCGGATCAGGTCGAGGTCGGAGCGCTCGATCCCGAGCACGAGCTGGGCCGCGGCGGCGACGTTGTGGGTCGCGTCGGCGATCGGTACGGCCTCCGGGAGGGCGGCCCGCGCCGCCGCGGTCGATACCTCCTCGCGCGGGATGACGAGGATCCCCTCGACGCCCTCGGGCGGGGAGAGCAGCGCCGGCGGCGGCTGCGGTGCGCCCGCCGGGGCCGGCGGGCAGACCGTGACGCCGCCGTAGAGGGCGGCGGCGACGTTGTCGGGATGGCCCTCGATCGCAGTCGCCCTGGCGAGGATCTCCTCGCGGTCGTTTGCGAGCTCGAACATGTGGTCGGCGGCGAGCAGGCCGGCGAGGATCGCCGCCGCGCTCGAGCCGAGGCCGCGGGCGAGCGGGATCTCGCTGCGAACTCGGAACGAGATGCCATCGGCCGGATGGAGGCTCTCGAAGGCGCGGACGACCAGGTTGCTGCGGTCGGCCGGCGCGTCGAAGCCCTCGGAGACGACCTCGAAGGTCCCGGTCTCGGCAACCTCGAGCCCGAGCTCGAACGCGAGCGCGGCGCCGAGGACGTCGTAGCCGGGCCCGAGGTTGGCGGTCGAGGCCGGGACCCGGACGATCCGGCTCCGCGCGCTCACCGGCCGGCCTTCACCAGTCGCCCGCGGCGAGGCGGGCCGCGTCGCCGGCGATCCCGCGGGCGAGCACGCCCCCGTCCGGCACCGCCGCCCCGGGCAGGAGCAGCGCCTCCTTGACCTGAGCGTCGGCCCCGACCCGTGCCCCGGCGCCGATCACGAGCGGGCCCGTCAGGCTCGCCCCGGCGCCGACCTCGCAACCGGCTCCGAACAGGACCGGCCCTTCGACCTCGACGCCGTCCGCGGCCGCGACGCCGGCGGGAACGCTCCCCTCGCCGAGCTCGCCGCCGAGCCGCGGCAGCGCGATCGCGCCGGTGACCGCGTCGAGGTTCCCCTGCAGGTACTCGGGCAGCGTCCCGACGTCGTTCCAGTATGAGGTGATCTCGTGCACGTAGAACGGCACGTCGCCGGCCAGGAGCGCCGGGAAGACATCGTTTGCGAAGTCGACCGGGTCCGGCATCTCATCGCGCGGGAAGTAATCGAAGAGCTCAGGGCTGAACGCATAGATCATGCAGTTGCAGAGGTCGGACAGGGCCTCGGCGGGATCGGGCTTCTCCTGAAAGCCCTGGACCCGCCCGTCGGAGCCGGTGACGATGACGCCGTACTCGCTGACGTCGGCGACCTTCTTGACGCCGAGCGTCGCAACCCCGTCGTTGGCGCGGTGGGCGGCCGTAAGCGCGCCGAGGTCGGCGTCGGTGAGGGCATCACCGGCGAGGACGAGGAAGTCCTCGCCGGGCGCGGTCAGGAAGTCCGCAACGTTCCTGACCCCGCCGGCGGTCCCGAGCAGCTCGTCCTCGTGGCGGTAGGTGACCTCGACCCCGAGCCCGGAGCCGTCGCCGAGCCGGCCGCGGACCTGATCGGGAAACCAGTGCAAGTTCGCGATCACCTCGTCGACCCCGTGCGCGGCCAGGAGCCGGACGAGCTGCTCGACGATCGCGACGTTGCCGATCGGAACGACCGGCTTGGGGATCGCATGCGTGATCGGGCGCAGGCGCGTGCCGAGCCCCGCT